>CBDCEW010000101.1:0-179568 GCA_965215885.1 Candidatus Moanibacter sp. | reverse complement strand
ATCTTCGACATACCCTGCACGTCTACACACTTCCACTTCTCCATCGAGATCCCTTCGATCGTATTCTGATCGCTCAAAGCCAACTGAACGAGATGCCGATACTGACAGTCGATCCTACAATCTCCCGGTACGGAGTAGAGACAATCTGGTAGGGATATGGAGTGACAGAATTGAAGGCAATGGTCGGTTCAGTGGAGCCGTTCAGTTCAAGTTCCTTGAAATTGCAAGCAGAGAAATCTTCCACCTGCCAAAAGAATATTGGGACACCCATATTATCCAGGGCAGGATAGTGGGGGTGTCATTTAACACTCCGCCAAGTTGGCTTTCAATCGGTGTCAAGTTCGTTCCAGTGGCCCGAAAGACACGTGTTAGAGGGTAGAAACGTCGAAATTGTCAATCCAACAATTCGCAGTCTGACCCTTTGACCCTTTCGCGGACATCCGTCTCTCTCGATTCTTTCCACTTGTCTCGATCCCGTTTCCCCCATCCACGGTTTTTTTTCTTAACGAATTTCGATCGGTCTGACTTCCTCCCATCGTTTTGAATCCCAGGAGCGAATGAGGGCATCGTGTACTTCAGCCACTCTCAACGCGGCGTCGAAGCCGGGCTCTGCTTGCTTATTTTCTCCTACCGCCCGAAGAAAATTATAAGCCTCAATCACTTTGAGGTCTTCGTAGCTCAAGCTGTTTGCCGGCCCGGGGTTGAAGTTGGAATGATAGGGATGATCGGGACCCGTATAGAGAGTCACAAACCCATCATGACCGGAATCACCGTCTGGCAGGAAAAGGTTCAATTCATTCATCTTCTCGAAATTCCAGTTCAGTGCCCCTTCTGACCCATGCACTTCCAAGGCCATTTGACATTTCATTCCGCTGATCACCCGGCACACCTCAAATGAGCCATGAGCGCCATTGGAAAATCTGACCAGGGCACCGGCATAATCTTCGTTGGTGACATCGCCTTTCTCTTCACCGCCACGGGCCGAATAGTGCGTCCCTTCACCCTCTTTTACAACAGGTCGTTGGGGAATGAATGTCCTCTTGCTTCCAACGACCTCATCGATAGGACCGGCAAGAAAATGCGCCATATCGGTGACGTGGGACAGTAAAGATCCTCGGGGCAAGCCCCGAGGCATTTGATATTAGACTTTATGAATTAGAAACGAAGCAAGCTTCGGGGAATTAAACCCGAAGCGATTAAACCCGAAGCGATTAAATCCCCCAATGCTCCTAATCCCGCTGTCTCCCTCTTAAATCGCCAGGTGAGCCCCGCCTCGGGATCGCTGGCGTAGCCGACAAGGAATCGTCCGCGGTAATGGGTCAACTCGCCCAACTTCCCGCCGCTTATCAGTTGCCGGGCGTACTGAACAAGCGGCGCCCAGCGATAGTTAAAGCCGACCAGTGAGAGGATACCTGCACTCCGGGCAAGCGATTCGATTTCCGCCGTCTCCCGCGGACTTCGGCCAACCGGCTTTTCACAATAGATGTGCTTTCCTGCTTTCGACGCGGCGCGAACGATTTCAAGATGAAGATGATTGGGGGCGGTGATATTGACGGCTTCGACTTCCTGGTTGCCAACCACCTCTTCCCGGTCGGTCACACAATATTCAAAGCCCAATCGTTTCTTTGCTTCCTCCGCCCGTGCCTCCACGCTGTCGGAACAGACGATAAGTCGCGGTACGACTTCCCTTTCGGGGAAGCGACTAACAACCTGCCTATAGCTACGGCTGTGTACCTGCCCCATCCAGCCCATTCCGATGACCCCAATGCCAACTGTCTTTGCCATAGTCTCTTTTCTATTCCTGGTCTCGGTCCATCTGGAAAATTCCGCGAATTCGCTCCATATCGAACTTGGTCGAGCGGTCGTAGAAGTAGATCCCATTCATTTCCTGCTCCACGTCGGTCAGTTGGGTGTAGCACCATCCGCAGATATGACGATGGCTCATCACCGTCCCTACCAGTTGCTCCAAACGCGAATAGAATTCCTCAAGAGAGCGCGGCGCTTCCCCATAGCCCCATGAGACGACATTCTGCCCGGTTCCGAAAGCGGAATCTTCCTGAGTCTCCGGATCCCACTTGATGCCGCCAAACTCGTCGATCAGGTAGGGTTGGCCCGCATACGGTGCATCGGCCTCGGGAAAGTTGCGAAACACTCCGCGCTCGGACTGGTCATCGAGAAGCGCCTTTAACTTGCCAGGATCCTGTTCGTAGCTGTGAACCGTGTAGAGGTCGGTGATGTGGTGGATGTAGCCGCTCGTGTCATTTACCGGCCGAGTCGGGTCCAGGGTCTTGCAGATTGCATAGGCGTCTTCGTGGATACGCTGGTGAGCCCTCGCGTCATGGTAGTTTCGCGTTTCATTGAAGGGAGTCCAGGCGACTATGGACGGGTGGTTGCGGTCGCGCAACACGATCTCGCGCCACTCCGCGAGGAAGTTGCGGTGCGGCATGCCGTCGGTGGAATAATCGAGCCCCCAGCTGGGCGACTCTCCCCATACCAGGTAGCCAAGCCGATCGGCCCAGGTGAGGAAACGCTCCTCGAATAGTTTCTGGTGCAAACGGGCGCCGTTGAACCCGGCCGCCATGGCCAGCTCGATGTCTCTTTTCAGCGCCTCGTCCGAAGGCGCGGTCCAAATGCCGTCAGGATAGAATCCCTGATCGAGGACTAGTCTCTGATATAAGGGTCTCCCGTTGAGGAAGAACTGGTTGCCTTCGATGTGCACTTTTCGAAGGCCGGCGTAGCTTCTCACCACATCGTTCGTTGAACCGCTGCCGTCGCGCACTCGCAATTCCAAGTCGTAAAGAGTGGGGGACCCCGGTGCCCACATCTCGGGATCAGTGAGCTCCAGAATAATCGGCACGCCATCCGAAGCGGCACCTCCCGCACGCCCTTTCTCCGCCCCGTCGAGAGTCGCAACCGCTTCCCATCGGAGGTTCGACTCCAAAGAGCGGAAGCGAGGCGTGATGACGAATCGGCCACCCTCAATATCGGATACGATGTTCATTCCCGCCAGGCCGCGGGGGTTTACCGCTTCCAACCAGACAGTCTGCCAGATTCCGGTCGTGCGCGTATAGTGGCAGCCGTAGGAGTGGTACTTCAACGCCTGTTTGCCGGACGGCTCCGTCCCGCTCCAGAGGTCATTGGTTACCGACACGATCAGGTCGTGGCGCCCGCCGGCCTCGACGAAAGCCGAGATGTCGAGGCGAAAGGAAACGCTGCCGCCCACATGCTGGCCGGCGTAGTGGCCATCAATATACACCTCCGCCCGGTAGAAGACGGCGCCGAAGTGGAGAAGCACCGATTTGCCGCTCCAATTCTCAGGAATCTCGATCCTGCGGTGGTAGCAGATGGAAGTGATGAAGTCCTTGTCTCCGACTCCGGAAAGCGGACTCTCCGGGGCGAAGGGCACGGTGATCGGTTTATCGAAACTGTGGACCTCCCTGAAATCCCTCTGTGCCGAACCGGAGAGATTGGAGTGCTTGCGCGGTTCGATCTGGAAGGTCCAGGGACCGTTCAGGTTGATCCAATCCTCGCGCTCGAACTGCGGTTTCGGGTGCTCGGATCGCGGTTGAGTCATGCCTGCCTTGCTGTTTTCAAAGAGAACCACGGTTGACACTGATTTTCCTAGAGCAGCACAGCCGCAACCAAATTCCCTGGAGAAGAGTATTGAACAGAAGGAAACGAAGAGGAAGAAGAGAGGAAGAGTTGACCTTCCTTGATCAATGCGCCTTTCCTAACAAGGTCTGCCAAATCACGCGTTGCGGTGGCACGAGAGGTTTTGGTGATAGCTAAATAGTTTTCAGCGCTCAAGCCTCCAGCGAAACCATCGGGACCTTCTTTGAACATGCGGTCAATCACCTTAGATTGTCTTTCATTCAACTGATCTTTGAGCCGGTCATGGAATTTTGCCTTCGCAATGACAAACTCGACTTGGCCCATCGTGGCCTCCTGAGCCTTGAGAACCGTATCCGCGAAATATAGCAGCCACCCGGTAATTTCATTTGATCTGTTAATGCGATGCAAAGCTTCGTAATAAGCCTTTCTCTTTTTTTCTATAATCTGAGCAAACGCCAGGAGTGTTGGCTTGCCCAATTTTTCCGCCATGGCTTTTTCCGATATCGCCCGGCCAATACGACCATTTCCATCTTCAAAGGGGTGGATTGATACAAAATAGGCATGGGCAATCCCTGCGCGTGTCAACGTCGGCAACGGCAGTTTCGAATTTTGAAACCACCGGATAAAGCGATCCATCTCGCAGGGGACGGATTTCGACGGTGGCGCTTCAAAGTGTACCTTGGGATCATCAACCGAACCGGATATAACCTGAATCGGTCCCGGGTGCGTTCTGTAACGGCCCCTGTTTTTAATATCCTTTTACAGATCCGCGACCTCGGAAGGTAACTCCACTTCAAGTTCAGCGGCCACCTCGACAATCCCTTCCCAAACACTCTCGGGCAGATCGATACCCTCTGCCAATCGGCGTTGGCGGGTCTCCTCTTCAATTTCGCCGGGAGCGTAGATCTTGCTGAAACCGGGGAGGGGCCGCGCCGAGCACACCCATTCCCGGAGTCCTTCCACCTCATCTTTGTAGGTTTCCAGATCGGTGAATGCTTCGATGTCGATGGCGAGGATCATGACGCCGTTGCCGCCATCATTCTCCTCGTTCCCCTTTGTGCAACCGGCATGGGTGAGCGGCCCGACGAGCATCTCCACCATCATCGCCAGACCATAACCCTTATGACCGAACTGCAATCCCCCCAAAGGCAGGACGGCACAGGATTCCGCTTCGCGGAACTTGTGGGCGTCATTTTCGTAACTTCCCTCATGGTCAACCATCCACCCGTCGGGTATCGGTTCACCCCGAATCATCTTCTGAGTGATTTTGCCGCCCGCCACGCCCGTCATCGACATGTCGAGCATGAACGCCGGACCGTTCCGCCGGGGAGCGGCAATGGAGATGGGCTCGGGCCGCAACTTGCGGTCGGCGCTGCCGAAAGGAGCCATAAAAAGGCCGCCGCCGTTGAGCCAGACCATACCCAGCATACCCTTCTCGGCAATGCGTGGCGGGTAGTCGCCCAATCTGCCGATGTGCGAGACATTGCGCAAGCCCACGAAACCGAAAGTCGCATTGCGCGCTTTTTCCACCGCGATGTCCAAGGCGCGCGTGCAGGCGACGATTCCGTCAGCTCCGTGACCATCGATGAGCCTCAGTGAAGAATTATCACGCAGGACCTCGTGGTCCTCCCAGCGCCGGTAGTCGCTCTTCATTCTGTCTGCGTATATGCGCAGAAACCAGGTGCCGTGGGAGTCGTGCCCGACGAGGTGATTATTGACCAGTTGATCGGCCACAATATGCGCATCGTCTTGAGGGATTCCGGTGGCACAGAATACATTGCGGCTGATCTTCCGCAGGACTTCCTCTTTGATTACAGGCATGATAGGACTCGATCGAACTGGTGAATCTCAGACGGAAAGGTAAAGAGCCGAATGGAATCAAGTTAATCATCTTCTATTGTGATCGGACTTTGCAATCGGCAAACGTGGTGTCCTTACACAGGCGGGCGGCTGGGAGAAACCGGCTGGACAATCCTCCTTCTCTCCGGAGTCAAACGAGCGATCAGTGCCTCCGAGGGTTCAAACCCGAAACGGGATTGCCCCCAACCCGGTCCGTATCGATAGACCAGAATGCGGCGCTCACCGTGGTTGACCCGAGCTACAGATCCATGAGCCAGAGCATCCACAAAGAGGGCCGCGTCACCCGCTTGCATATGGAGTTCAACTCCGCCCAGCATGCCGTCCATCGCGGTGCCCATGAGATCTTCATATCTCTCGGGAAAGCCAGGGTGCGGCAGATTGGATTTATGGCTGCCCGGGATGATCACTGTCGCCCCGTCGCCCGGTCCGATATCGGTCATCGCAACGAGGACATTTATCTGTCCGCAGAAGAACTCGTTGTTGTGAAATCGAAACTGCGAGCGGGTAGCGCGAATGTGCCCGCCGGAATGAACGTTGATGGCTTCACCGGGACCCCGAATATTGAAAAATGCCTCGTCGATAAACAGTCCCCAGCCGGTATCTACATACCTCCTGACAAGCGAAATCCATGAGGGGTGGTCAATCAGGCGCTCGAACGGCTCTCCCCCTTCTATGATATTCTGCCAATTGATGCCGCGCCTTGGATGGTGCTTCTGGCAGTGAACCTGTCCGTGCCATTCCCCAGGCTTCAATCTTGGCAGGTGGTCAATAGCCGCGTTGATCTCGGCAACGTCATTGGCGGAGAGGGCGCCTTTGAGAAGCAAATAGCCCTGGAGATCGAATAGATAATCGTTGGTAGCTCTCATCTTATCCCCACAGTTTCAAACGCCTTCGAAAGTGGATTCGTAGAATATCTCGGAGTTGTGGACCGGACATCTCGTTCATCGACTTTACGGGGGGTCATTCTGGCAAGATAAACGATCATATCTTTCCCGGCTGCGAGCGCGCTGAGGGCGGCGGGGTCCGTATTGATGTCAAGGTCCACAGATTCGTTAGTTACCTGGCTTTCTGAGGCATGGTCGACGACGCCTGGCAGATCGACCGACGTAACGATGAAACCAGGGTCCAGCTTCGGAAAATAGATCCTCAGTCCTGAGCCGATCTGCCCTCGGCCACCGATGAGGAGGACATTGATCATTGAGATTTGGCCTCACAGAAATTGACGGTCAGACGATTCATATATCCTTCGCTTGATGGGCCAGAGGAAGAAAGATAACCCAGCGGCTGTTTTCGCTTCGGTTCGCGCGCACCGACCAGGGGACGAGTGTAAACTCTGTCGGTTCACCGTCAACCAACCCGGGCAAACGAAGCGTGTGTATCCCGCTCAGTAGATCCGGACACCACTCGACTCTGACCCTTTCACTGACATCGGCGGGATCAAGTGCAACGGCTGCCTGTTCCACTGGAAATTGCACATCTTCTTGCTCTAGGCAATACAGCACCGGCCCGCGGGCAAAGACAACCTGGCCGGTGTTGGCAACGACACGCGCGTCGGACAGAATCATCCGGACCGGAATATCAAGGGCCAGTTGTACGGTATCACCTTTTTCCCAGGTTCGGTCGATCTCGAAGGTGCATCCACCAGCAATTCCTTGCTTCTTCTCTTCCGGCCAGTCCACCGTCGCCGCAGAGCACCAACCGGGAATCCGAAGGCGCAGATTGTAGGGCGTAGGCTCCTCACCATCGAAACGAATACTGACTTCTCCCTGGTGCGGGTACTCAGTCTCAATCGTCAAATCGATTCGACGGCCGTCAGGCAATCCGTGAGTGACCGAGGCGCTCGTGTAGAGATTGATAGACACGCCGTTAGGGTCAAAAGAGAAAACGTACTCCGGAAGCGCGCCAAGGAAGCGCCATAGATTCGTCATGCAGCATGAAGTCCTGTTAACCTTCGGCAGCATACACCGCGACGAAACGGGTCGATGCCAGTGGTCTGTATGCTCATTCAGGTCTCCCACCATGCGCATCGGGTTGTAGTAGAAGGTCCCCATTCCGTCGAGCGACGCGGCACCAAACACGTGGTTGTAGAGCGTGTTCTCAATGGCGTCGAAGTGCCGGCTCTCACCCGTGATCGCGTGCATCCGCCACGAGTAAAGGATGAAAGCGATTGAGGCGCAGGTCTCCCCAAGGGACCGATCCTTGTTCTCGAGCTGGGTATGCGGAAGATTAAAGGGCTCCGGCGAAAAAGATTCACCGTGGGACGCCACCGCGCCGGTCACGTACATCCTCGAATCGACGATTTCATCCCACAAGCCGGGAACGTGCTGAAGGAGGTCTTCGCGCCCCGTCTCGAGATAGAGGTCGTGGCATACTTTCTCGTCGAACCGGTCCTTGTGCTCTTTCTGCGCATTGATGTACCCGTCCCTTTCCTGACATTGAAGAATCAGAACGGCCATGCGATCAATTGAAGCCTTCAACCTTGAATCGCCGCTCCGCACGAAAACATAGGAGGCGCCTTCCAGCCACTTATAAAGGTCGGAGTCCGCGGCCAGACGTATCGCCTCCTCTTCAACTTGCTGTCGGCCCTCGACGCTGGACTCGAAATACCGAACCACCGGGCTGGCCAGGCCTGCCAGTAAGCTGTCGAGGTTTTGATCGATGCGGCGTCCCAAGTAGCCTTCGATGGCAACCGCTTCAATCGGTATCGGCTGGCTATGCGCATGCACCGCCGGCCAGTCGGCGGCACAATAAGTGTTCTCGGATCTGTCTTGATTATGGGGCTTCATCAGGTTTCAGGTATCGTGTGAGACTTTGTCGTAAGCTTCGACGTCAACTTCGTCGTTTCGATATTAGATTACGCAGTTAGATTGTAGGTTCTCGCCAGCCCAATCAATAATCGTAATCATAATCGTAATCGAAGGTCGACCATTTCGATTTTTGATCACGATTATGATTCACGACGGAAGATCGAACTGGATCTCCCTCTCCATCGTGTCTCTCAATCGTGATCTTCTGTCGATCTTCCTCTTCCCGTCCTACCCGCTCTCCCTGTAACAAAAAAAGCACGGAAAATTAGGATGTCCTGATTCTTCCTTGCACGTGTGCGTTTTTCAGCTACTCTGCCAGTTCCAATTTCCTACCGCGAGTCGCTCATTCACACTTAAGCAAAAGGAATCACAACCTTGAGTGATCCACCCATTCGCCTTGCACTGCTCGGTTGTCCTGACGACATAGCTGTCTGGCGCGACGTTGCCATGCGCCTGCGGGGTGGCTGCTTTACGGTTGTTGTCGATTCCCTTGAGGCGGCACTTAAGGAGCGCGCCGCCGAGTTCGACGCCGCCGTAATCTGCACACCGCTTGCTCAACGGCAGGCCGCAGTAGAACTCGCCGCCGAGGCCCAAAAGCATATCCTGCTCGATTCGCCGGTCTCCGAATCTTTGCAGGTAGCTGAGGCGACCGTTGATGCTTGCAATCAGGCAGGGGTTTGTTTCGCCGTCGGGAGAACGCTGCGATTCACACCGAGCAATCAGATGATCAGGGAACGTCTCTCAAACGGTAGTCTAGGCGATCCAGGTCTTCTGCGCGTTCACCGTTGGCGCGGTAGGAACGATAGCGCGCACCCCGGGCTCGTTGAAAGAATCTTTGCTGATGTCGACTTGGCGATATGCTTGTTTGGCGCAAGGCCAACCGATGTTTATGCACTCGGGCGGGGCGGTGATGGTGCCGCCGCATCACGGGACTACATTCAGGTGCACTTCGGTTTTCCATCTGGCGGCATGGCGATATTTGATTTTTCTGCCGCGCTGCCCACCGGCCAGGGATACGAATCCTTGTCTCTCATAGGCTCTACCGGCGCGGCGTATTCCGACTATCATAACAATAGTCATCTGCTATTTCGCGGGGGCGATCCTGAAGCGCTGATCAGTGATCAGGGCTCAGGCCACTTTGTCCTCGAGCTTCAGGCTTTTGTCGATTCCGTCGACAAAAAGGAACAACCACCCGTCAATGGTGACGAATACCTCGCCCTGCATCGGGTGATTGACGCGGTAGGGCGTTCTCTTGATTCCGGACGGGTGCTTCATGAAGAGGGAGGCAGCTATGTCTAAGGGGCTGGACCAGTATCGCGTCCTCGTGTTGAGTGTGGTGAAGCACGACTATGTTGCCCGCGGCGTGGACTCTCACCCGCGTTTCGAACTGGCCGTAGTTACGGACGATCCCAATCAGCCGGATTGGGTTCACCAACGTAATGAGAAATTCGCTCTTGAACACCGCATTCCATACGTGCGCGATGTGGCGCAGGCGATTGCCGAACACGATGTCCAGGTCGCCGTGGTGTCCAGCGAAGCGGACCGTCACTGTGATCTGAGTGTGCGGGCCGCCGATGCCGGTCTTCATGTGATACAGGACAAACCGATGTCCAATAGCCTGTCGGAGTGTGATCGCGTCGTCGAAGCGGTGGCGCGCAACAACGTTAAATTTCTAATGTGGAATCGTAATTTTCTTCCCGCACTCGTCCAGGCTCGCGACGCGATCACCGGCGGGAAAGTGGGCGATCCCTACGCTTTTCACGTCGACTTCTATTTTGCCAAGGACGCCGGTCCGCCCAAAGGTTCGCGCGGCCCCGATGATCCGCCGATGGACTGGCTTGAAACCCTCAAGGCCGCTCACGTGACGGGCGCGGACGGTGGCGTAGGAAAGGAACCAATGGGCGAGCTCAGTATCGAAGGGTGCTATCCGCTCGCTTACATCAGTATGCTTTCCAACAAAAAAGTAATCCGTGTCTTTTCCCGCACAACCGCGCACTTTCATCAGCTCTGTGTCGATAACGACGTGGAAGATCTCGCGACTGTCACACTCGAAATCGAGAACGATATTGTCGGCAGTCTCTGCATCGGACGCATCGGCGCCGCAAGCCACCCGGACATCGGCGAGATTAAATTACACATCCTCGGTTCCAAAGGTGCGATGGTCATAAGCGAGGCGCGGCCCGAAGTGGGAATCTACTATCGCCATCAACCCGAGGACGAGTTCAAGAACCAACGCTTACTTGCGGAGGACAACGATTACCTGCTCGCCGACGATTTCGCTCGTGCCATAGACACCGATGGCGACACCATTCTCGATGCAGCGAAGAGTCGGGCGATCACGGCGACTGTTAAAGCCGCCCTGGAATCCGGTCGGACTGGTTCAGTCGTGGATGTCAGGTAGAAGGATCGGACGCTTGCGCGTCCGGCTACAAGCCCTCGTATATTTATCGAATCAGGGTATCCCCAATCCGGCCAACCAAACTGTCACCGGTTTCGATAAGCTCCAATTCGTTCAACTCCGTCGAATCGAGGTGAAGCGTTCCGTCTGCTCTTTGATGGCGCGTTCGGTGGGCAGGCGTTCCATCGAGCTGGCGCCGTAGAACCCGTCGATATTGGCACACTTATCGATGATGAAAGAGGCATCATCCGGCTCGGCGATTGGGCCGCCGTGGCACAGCACAATAACATCGCCACGGATCGCTTTGGCGGTGTCGATGATCGCGTTGATCGGGTCAACACATTCTTCGAGCGTTAGCGCCGTCTTGGCGCCTATGGAGCCGGAAGTCGTGAGGCCCATGTGGGCAACGAGGATATCGGCGCCGGCGTCGGTCATAGCCCGGGCCTCTTCCGTATTGAACACATAGGGAGTGGTCAGCAGGTCCAGATCGTGCGACAACCGAATCATATCGACCTCTTTGTCGTAGCCCATGTTGGTCTCTTCTAGATTCGCCCGAAAAGTGCCGTCAATAAGGCCGACGGTCGGAAAGTTCTGGACTCCAGCGAAGCCGATCGCTTTGACCTCGCCAAGAAAGCGGTCCATCATACGCATGGGGTCGGTTCCACAAACGCCGGCGAGGACCGGTGTCTTCCGGGTAACCGGAAGCACCTCGCGCGCCATCTCCATGACAATGGCGTTGGCATCGCCGAAGGGCATCACACCAGCCAGTGAACCATGCCCCGCCATACGAAAGCGGCCGGAGTTGTAAATGACGATCAAATCGATTCCTCCCGCCTCCTCCCATTTCGCCGAAATCCCCGTGCCGGCACCGCCTCCAATGATGGGCAGCCCCTTTGCTATCTTTTCACGGAAACGTGATAATATCTCTAAACGTGTTTCTGCCATAGTATCTTACCTCATAGTTTCAATATGACTGTCTAGCCCGGACATCTCACGCAGTTCGCAGCGAGACTGCGCAGATTGCCGGACCAACCGAGTTTGAATCAGTCGGCGTTAAAGAATACAAAAAGCGGCAGCTTTTCGATCTTCGCGAATGTTCGAGGACGAGAACGATATCTTCGATTTTCACGCTTGAAAACATTGACATAACGCGTCCGAAAACCCGTCGAAGACCGTGAGCTTGTCGAACGGCATCTACATTGAAGTCTCAACCAATATTCACCAGCAACTCCTCTGCACACCGGGCCGCAAATGCCGGATCATTGATTTCGCAATCCATCTCTACAACTCTGATATCGTCGCGAAGGTTCAATTTCAAGGTCTCACAAAGTGCGGCATTGGCTTCGGGCAAGTAGAAATCCTGCCCTTCCAGGTCGATCATGCTAAACCCTTTGAGCGGCAACAGGACGGTAACCGCGGCCGTGCTTTGATTGAGTTTTTCAGCCATGATCTCCCCGAGCCGGCGGCACTCCTCAACAGTTGTGCGCATGAGGGTGATATTGGGATTGTGTTGATAGAAGGTACGTCCTTCAAATTTCCCCGGAATGGTGTCAGGCGCCCACCAGTTTACCATATCCAGGCAGCCGGGTGTCACGATAGCCGGCACGCCGTTTTTGGCCGCGGCCTCGAGCCGAGTCGGTCCCGCCGAAAACACCCCGCCCAGGAGCTCGTCCGCCCACTCCGTCGTTGTCATGTCGAGGACGCCCACAATTTGACCGGCTTCAATCAGACTTTCCATGGTTCGCCCACCGGTACCGGTGCAATGAAAGACCAGCACTTCATAGCCGGCCTTTTCGAGTATCTCGCGAGCATGGTCAACGGCCTGCGTCGTGTTGCCAAACATTGTGGCGGTGATCAAGGGCTTGTCGTCGGCCTCCGGTACATCAGTTTCCACCATCCCGCAAATCGCACCGGCCGCACGTGCGAAGACTTCGCGGCTGATCTTGTTGATACCGGCCACATCGACGATGCTGGGGATCATGACTATGTCCTTCACGCCGACGTAAGCCGATACATCCGTTCCGGCTGCCGTAGAAACCATAACCTTGGGAACACCTAAGGGTAGAGCCCGCATGGCGCCACAGGCAACGGAGGTGCCGCCGGTGCCGCCCATGGCCATGACCGCGTCAAACTTTCCCTCGGCATAGAGCCTTGGGAGCAATGCGGCCGCGCCTTCACTCATCGCCGCCACCGCACGGCCCCGGTCTCGTTCTTCCACCAGCTCCGCCATATCGGCGCCGGCCGCTTCCGCAACCGCCTCCCGGTTTACATCCGGCACGATAACCGGCGGCTCCAGCACTCCGACATCGATGAGCAGAACATCATGTCCGCGCGCCTTGATGGAGTCCCGCACAAAACCGTATTCCGCCCCTTTGGTGTCAAGGGCGCCGACTAAGGCGATCGTCTTAGTTGCCATACTGATTGGAATCTAAATCGCTTATCTCGATCGTGAGTCCGGTTCAGATTTGATCTGAGTTTACGATTAAAGCGCAAGTCGAATCGCGAGATTCTTACAAGTAGCTGCGTCGAATAGGGGCGTTTCGCCCAACTCAGGATGGTTTTGCTGGATGCAAGTTTGATATTGAACAAGGCGGCACCACGCGTAAGGAACATCTCCATGCCCATTACAGGCAATAGAGAACGTACCAATATCGTCGCCAGTCAGGAAAGGCGTTACCTGATGCGCAAGCTATCCGAGAAGGCACCTCTATTCTAGAGTGGAATTCGACTGGCGCAGCGAAGCCACCCTTCTACGAGGTTCGAGTCCAGCTCGACGGGATTGCATGGAAAGACAAGATGTACGTTCCGAACCCGACCTGCGCGTCTGGATCCGCTACGGACTAGAAGATAGACAGATTCGTGGGGCCGTCGGGTGTGATTAGCGGGTGGTAGCCACCGCCCTTGCTGAAATAGGCGATCGATTGCCGCTGATTCTCCACCAACTCATTCGGCCCCGACCAGGTTACTGTGAGCCGAACCTCCTTCTGCGTTTCTCCTCTTGGCGAGATGACCCTTTGAATGCTATAGCCATCTAAGGAAGTATTCGGATCCGGATCTCTCGCTTCAAACTCCCCCGAAGGATGGAGCTCTTCAAATTCATTCCAGCCGAGAGATCGTAGGTGAAGATTCTCCGCGTCCAATGCCGCCAGCGCAAATTTCTCCATCTTCGCGCTCTCGGATAACTCGTTGACGTCTCGCGCGAAAATGGTGCCCCCCGCTATCACGGCTGCAAAAACTCCTGCTACCAGCAGATAATCAATCGCCGAAAACCGTTTTTTCTGTTCCAGGTTTTCATTCTCCTCGGTTTCACTTTTCTCTTTCATCTTACAATTCCTGTTGTTCAGTTTATTTTTGAAAGAGCCTAGGGCATACCCCCCAGGATGTCAGTTCTAAACATAGTCAAAGAATTATGAAAATTCTTCTAATCTCGTGTAAAATTCTACTCTTCAATTGGAAGGATCAAGTGAATAATAACGGTTCTTAGAATTGTTATTATCCGTCTTCCTTGCCCTCAGAAGAGACGGTTGCTCGAGGCGGAAACTCGTTTCGGCGAGTCCATACAGGTCGGCATGCCATCGATCTGTTTTGTTCTGAGCGAAACGGCCCAACTAATTCTTTAACGGAAAGATCGGGTGTTTCAATCGCTTCGAACTGATCCGCTCGAAATAGAGAGCCACTCGATAATCCTCTGCGAGAAATCGAAGAAAGTCATTGCAGTGAATACCGACACAACGGCACTTCCGGTCAGCCACCACGTCTGCCACCGAAACACTGTTCTCGAGTATGCTTATCTCGCCGAAGAAGTCACCTCCATTCAGTCGAGCAACCCGCTTTCCCTTCCTTTCGACGTTAAAGACGCCCTCGTATACGATATAGAAAAACTGGTTAAACGTGCCTTCATCTACCACCTTGTAGCCGGGACGATACCCCGTCACGAACGAGAGTTCAGCGAGTCTCTTGATTGCATTGCGTTCCCATTCCCAACATAATGGTATGCGATGGAGAAAGGCGCGCTTCTGGACGATCTCTTCGACTTTCTTGAAGTCCATGTACTCAAGAACGGCAGCTCTAAAAGTATCCTCGTCGATCGTCAGAAGTATGCTCGGCTTCGTGGCGCGGACCGACCGATTCCTCGGCACGTGGTGAATGAGAGCCACCTCACCAAACACATCGGCCCGTCCGAGCGCGGAGACTTTCTCCATCCTTCCTGTCTTGAGTTCCCGTAGTACCTCGACACGACCCGAAAATACAATAAATAGCCGGTCCGCATCCGCCTCACCCTCGCGCAGGAGATATTGGCCGCGCTTCACCAGAACACGCTCTACGCGGTCTGCAATCTCGGAAATGACAGGAGGCGTCAATTCGCCAAACAAGAGGCTGTCACTCAGCAGTTTCTCAATCTCTTCCTTAGGGATTTCGAGATCGCGTCGCGCCTTTATGGGTGCGGTCGCGAACTTCCGTCGCCGCTCCTGCATGCGCTTGAACGAACGAATAAAATCATTGAGACAAAAATAGGAGGCAAACCCCAGAACAACAAGGCTCAATATCACGATTTCCGTCGTCAACACGTCTCTTCGCAGCGCAAACTGAACGATCTCGCCTACCAGAGCCACCGTTTCCAGTTCAAACGAAAATACGGCCCACGTGAAAATTGAAGCCAGCCACGAAAGTGAGTAAAACGTGAATATCAGATTGTAGACCCCGTTAGTAAATCGAAGAGGGCGATGTAACCGTTCGCGGAACCTGCGATTCTCTTCGAATAGATAATCCCGGTCCGTCGAAAGATGCATCTCGTCGAATAGCGCTCGGATAATTTGTGTCGACGGCGTATCACCAAAAGGTGAAACCGCCCAGAGTATCGCAATCATCAGGAGAAACTCGAAATCTGGAAATGAGAACGCGCATATTCCGGTCAATAGAAACAGCGGCGCCATCCGCAGTAGGCCAACCGCAATCCGACAAAACCGTCCACCCATAACGGCGTCATCCAGATCAAATCGGAAATGCGGCAACAGTGTCTTCCAATCCAGGTAAGGTCGATAGACTTCACATTCATAACCACGCAGAACGCACGCAGCCATCACTTGCCCGAAACTGAGGGCAAGAATCACCAGAAGGTACCCCACCACAATCTGGTTAATACCCTTCGGCAAATCGACTGCGTAATTGTAACTGAGCCCGGCAATTCCAAAAAAGAAACAGAAAAACCCAATTCCAACCGCTCCGTTGAACGTCACTTTCCACCGCCAATTCATGGCTCGAGTGAAAGCACTCTCCGGTTCCTCCCAGGTCGGTTCCAGCATCTTTTCCTTCCGCCCTTTCAGAATCAGTTCATAGAACTCCTTGAGCGCCGGACACCTACGATTCTGAATCAGCTCAGGCAGGATTTTGGAAGCCGAGTTACCACCTTTAAAACGCTGAAGAATCGCCCATTGATTCGAGGAAACGGTCATATAAGTCTTGGCCGGATCATTCTTGATAATCAACGCTTCCGCCTCCTCAGGGCCTTCACGTATATCGGCTGACAACCGGAGCACTCCCCGGGAAAGAATACCTCTATGGTCGACCATTTCTAACCTTATACACCGAAATCGGTGGCAAGTGCTTCAACGGCCGTTCCTGTCCCGCTACCCATCAAAACACAGCGTATCAACTGCATACTCGAATATGCGATAAAAATCTATCGCCTTCAGACCGAAAATTCTGTCTCGAAATCCCTTGAGTCACACTTTTGCTTCAAGAGCACAAGTGCCGCTATGGGACACCTCTCTGTCCTCGATAAGAAGCGTATTCAACGCTGAAGAAACCCAGGAAGGTATCAATGGCTGATTGTGCCGTCTTTACACCAAGGTTCTTTTTCGTCAAATAGTAAACCAATGCTCCAGAAGACCCGCCTTCTAAAATTCACTCGCCGTGATTTCATCAAGACAAGCGGTACCATGCTGGTGGGGACTCTGGCAGCAGGTTCCGGCGTACTAAAGGGCTTAGCCCCCAGCACGACCTGGGCTCTGGAGCTGACCACGCTCTCCCCAAGTGTCGGCCGGATCCTGCTCAAGGTGGCACGCCAAATCTTCCCTCACGAGGCTCTGGACGATGCAGTCTATGCATTAGTCGTGAAGGACCTTGATGCGGCGGCGGCAGACGACGAGGCTCTGGCGGGAATGTTGGCAGAGGGCGCAGCCGAATTGAACAGACTGGCGAAGGGAGATTGGCACACCGCCAGCACAGAACGGCAGGCCGAGCTGGTAGCTGCGATACAGGATACTCCTTTCTTCGAGAAAATCCGCGGCACGGCAGTCGTTTCGCTTTACAACAATGACATGGCATGGGCGCACTTCGGATACGAAGGACCATCCTGGCCAAAAGGGGGATATCTGAACCGCGGTTTTCAAGATCTGCAGTGGTTGCCCGATCCACCTGTAGAAGCTAGCCCGCCTAACGAAGATTAACTATGAGAAAGTACCCGTTAAAAGATGACAGCGTCGTTGTCGTTGTTGGCTCCGGGGCGGGCGGCGGCACGCTCTCCAACGAGCTGTGCCTGAAGGGGATCAAGGTCGTTCTCCTCGAAGCGGGGAAGCGGGAGTCGCCAGCGACATTCGTCAATGACGAATGGGCCGCGTTCAGTCAGTTATCCTGGCTCGACAAGCGGACAACCTCGGGCGGCTGGCGAGTAAGCAAAGACTTTCCCGGATTGCCCGCGTGGATTTGCAAGACCGTTGGGGGATCTACAGTACATTGGGCGGGTGCCAGTCTGCGGCTGCAAGCGCACGAATTCAGAGTCAAGTCGGAATACGGAGAGATCCCGGGGGCGAATCTCCTGGACTGGCCCCTGAACTTGCGAGAACTGGAGCCCTACTATGCCAGGGCCGAAGCCAAAATGGGGGTGACGCGGACCAACGGAATCCCGGGTTTGCCCGGGTCCAACAACTTCAAGGTCATGTATGCCGGCGCCGCCAAACTGGGCTATAAGAAATGTCACACTGGCCGCATGGCGATCAATAGTCGCGCGCGCGACAGGCGTCCACCGTGCCTGCAGCTTGGTTTTTGCTTCCAGGGTTGCAAATCGGGCGCCAAGTGGTCGACGCTTTACACCGAGATTCCCAAAGCCGAAGCGACGGGCAAGCTCGAGCTCCGTAGTGAAGCCCAGGCTCTTCAGATTCAAAATGACAGATCAGGCAAAGTGACGGGGGTTCTCTACGCGGACAGCGATGGGAGGCAACACGTCCAGAAAGCCCGTACTGTCTGCGTTGCCGGAAATTCCATTGAAACGCCAAGACTGCTACTCAATTCGGCCAGCAGCATCTATCCAGACGGTCTTGCCAACTCATCGGGTCAGGTGGGGCGGAACTATATGCGTCACACAACGGGATCTGTATTTGGCGTATTCGGAAAACCAGTGCATATGTGGCGGGGCACAACAATGGCCGGAATCATCGAAGATGAGTCGATCAATGATCCAAACCGCGGCTTTGTCGGTGGTTATGAAATGGAGACGCTTTCTCTTGGGTTGCCATTCATGGCGGCGTTCCTTGACCCGGGTGGCTGGGGACCGAAATTCACAGAAGCGATCGACAACTATCGCACTATGGCGGGTATGTGGCTGGTAGGTGAGGATATGCCCCAGGAGTCGAACCGCATCAGCTTGCACCAGGAAGAAAAGGACCAATACGGCCTACCGGCTCCCGACGTCGCGTTTACGGATCATCCCAATGATGTCGCCATGCGTGAGCATGCCTATGAGAGAGGCCGCGCGGTTTACGTCGCCGCCGGAGCGAAGACCACCCATCGAGTGCCGCCTTATCCGTCGACGCACAATCTCGGCACCTGTCGTTTGAGTGCGCGGGCAGAGGATGGGGTGGCCAATAAGTTTGGGCAAACACATGACCTCCCCGGGCTTTTTATCTCAGACGGAAGTCAATTTACGACGGGGGGCGCAGAGAATCCAACTCTGACTATCGTTGCGCTCGCCATCCGACAGGCTGAGTACATAGTCCAGCAGATGAGCGGCGGAGCCATCTAACCCGCAAGGCTCATCGGACTCACTGAGCGTGCTTGTTTTCATCGAGCCCGGCAAGCACCAGAATTCGTGCGATCCCGGCTTGCCGGTCCTAGCCCGGACATTTCACACACTTCGTAGCGAGACGGCGTAGATCGCTGCGTGTCAATGCCTTTCCGAAGCACGGCAGGCGACAGTGTGTTAAGACCCTCTGAGGTCGCCTGGCAAGGGAAGGCATTGACACGCGGTGAGATCCGTCGTCGTAGTAGAAGGTTTGTGAAATGTTCGGGCTAGCCCGAACAGATTCAAAGTTTGATTTGAAATTCTGAATATTGTCGACAAGATTCCCGTGTGAGGTTTGCCACGAGGTTGCCTGATTAGTATGGCTGAAAACGCACTGGAAGATCCCGAAGTAGCCGCGAGCTACGATCCCGGCCTCTACCAATCTGCCAGCGTGGCGAAAGGAGTGGACGGCTTTGAAAACGTAACCGACTCGGCAATCGCGCGGTTTCACGAGGACGGCTTCCTTCCGATCGCCGGTGTCTTTACCAGGGCACAGGTGGAAGATGCTCTCAAAGCGGTCTCGGATTTGATTGACGGTAAGAATTCGAAGTTCCGATACACGCAATTTGAAAAGGGGAAACGGAAAGAGTTCGCCGCCCGAACCGGCGTGGAACGCCGCAAAGGGGTTCGAAAACTGAATCGTTTCATCGGGTATGATACACGCTTGGATCACTTTGCGGCCAACTCCGGTATTCTGGATACCTTGGCGCGCATATTCGAGACGTCGCCGAAGCTGTATCGAGACCAGGCAATGCAAAAGCCGGCGCGTATTGGCCGCGAGAAGCCGTGGCATCAGGATCATGCCTACTTCAACCTCCCGATGGGCACCTGTATCGTGAGCGTGTGGATCGCCCTCGATGAAGCTACACCAGAAAACGGTTGTATGCATGTTATCCCGGGTAGCCACCGAGAGGGGCCCGTCGTGCACTTCCGGCGAAGAGACTGGCAGCTCTGCGACACCCATATTGCGCGTACCCGGGTCGTCGCAGTGCCTCTAAAGCCCGGGGGAATTCTGTTCTGGCACGGTCTCCTTCATCACGGCACCCCAGCCAATCTGTCAGATTGCAGCCGCCGATCGCTCCAACTCCATTTTATCCCGGATGGGGTTGAGGAGACTTCCACAGACGATCGCCTGGAGGTGTTCGGGAGCGAAGGCAAGGACGTAACCTGTTAGGACGCCGTCAGTGGTGGATCGGGGCCTCTAGGCACGGAATCAAATGTAGCGCATGGCTAACAGCAAAAGTCCAAACATACTTTTGATCATGACTGATCAGCAATCTTCCGACGCGATGAGTTGCCGCATTGGAAGCGACTACATCACGACACCGGCAATGGACAGTTTGGCAGCGAATGGGATGCTCTTTACCCGGGCTTATTGTCCTCACCCTCTTTGCGTCCCCTCCCGCACTTCGATGCTTACAGGACGCTACCCGCATGAGACCGGTGTGCTGTCAAACGCCGACCGATCGAAGGATCTATCGGCGTTCCCTGGCCTGGGCAGAATCTTCAGGGATGCGGGATACGACACAGGTTACGTTGGAAAATGGCACGTGCCGTATCCCATTGAAGACCCTGAAACACACGGCTTCCGATATTGTGCCAACATCCGCAACAACGGGGCGGATCTCCACAATTTGGATGAGGCCATGAGGCCATTCGCTTTCTGAAAATGCCGCGAGATGCGCCATTCTTTCTCGTCGCCTCCTACAACAACCCACACAACATCTGTGAGTGGGGTCGCGGCGAGAGAGGGGCGCTTCCGGACGGAAAACTCGACTCACCGCCGCCTATTGAGAAGTGTCCCCCTCTTAAACACAATCATCTCCCGGAAAACGACGAGACGGAGGCGATAACTCTGTTGCGTCGCTCCTACCAAGCGAGCACCACCTTCCCGGTTGGTGATTTCGGGGAGAGAGAATGGAGAGAGTATCTGTGGGCCTATTACAGAATGGTCGAGATCGTCGATGAGAAAATTGGGCGATTGTTGAGCAGTCTGGAGACGGCCGGTCAGAAGGGAAATACTGTGATTCTTTTTCTCTCCGACCACGGTGACGCTCAGGGTGCACATTGCTGGAATCAGAAGACCGTTTTCTACGATGAATCCTCTCGTGTACCCTTCATTGTATCCCATCCCGAGAGAGCAGGATCGAGTCTATCCAGTCAAATTGTGCAAACCGGCATTGACCTGATCCCCACGCTGTGTGACATAGCTGGGATCGGTATCCCCTCTGAATTACCGGGAATTAGCGCACTCGATGTCACCCTGGGACGCGGAAGAACTGCTGAACGGGATTGGATTGTGTGCGAGACCCAGTTTGTCCAGGGGGCGGCAATCGACGGAATGATTCCGCATGTCGATGGCCGAATGGTCCGTAGCGAGAGATTCAAGTATTGCATCTACAACAGGGGTGGTCATCGCGAATCCCTTGTAGACATGGAACATGACCCCGGCGAGACCCTAAACCTGGCGAGAAACACGGACTATTTCAATATCCTGAAACAGCACCGGGCCTATCTGCAGGAGTATTGTTCAAAAGCCAGTGACACCTTTCCTTCCATCGATACGAGACAATGCCATTCTGCCGATAGCTGACCGCTTCCATCGACCAAATCGTTCCATTAACCATGTCAACTACCACTCGCTGGAACATACGCATCGACAACGGCTGCCTTTTCATCGATGAAGCGGAATCGGGCCGAATTGTCCTTCAACACAACGCCCGCCACGGACTTCGCCCTTACATTCATCCCCTGCGTGGTCCGGACGGCCAAACATGCCTCACGGAAGACAGCCCATGGCACCACCCCTGGCAGCACGGCATCCAGACGGGGTTCCACGGTGTTAACGGATGCGACTTCTGGTTCGATCCGGGGCAGCGCGCTAATGCCATCATCGGAACTATCGATCCGAAGGTGCCCCGCATAGCGAGTAACAACACACCTTGCTGGACAATTGAAGCGATATGGCGCCACGACAAAGGGACCGATCTTCTAAGGGAGCAGCAGACCTGGTCACTTCATCCTGCGGACGACCTGCTCTACTTAGACCTGGACTGGACCTTGCAGGCAATTCAAGACTTGCACATCGATCAGGGTACCTACGGCGGGCTCTTCATCCGGATGCCCTATCGCGATGAGCGCGGGGCAAACGTTGTCAGTTCGACGGGACTGCACGACGACGCCACCGAACAGCAGCCCGCTGCCTGGGTCGATCTGTTCATGCCTGTGAACAGAGGTGATGTGAGCGCCGGCATCTCCCTGCTCGATCATCGGGACAATCCCCGCCATCCGGCGCACTGGCGCGTCGATGGCCAGAGAGGTATCAATCCTGCACCTTGCATCCCGGGTCCCATCGATTTGACAGCCGGAGAAGCTCTTCGCCACCGATATCGTATGATTCTGCACAACGGTCCGTTGGCGCCAGTCGAAATTCAAAAACACTGGGAAATCTACTCCGAAAAATCCGGACAAGCTTGAAACGGAGGCACAAAGACATGAGATCTGTAATCTGTGTTCACGAGAGTTACGACGCACACTGGCCTTTCACGGCCGACCACTGGCACGAGCGTTGGCAAGAAGAGGGCGGCTCCGAGCTCTACCGGACCGAAGATCCCGACACCCGCGCCCCGGAATTGGTCCCGAACCCCGGCACCGTAGAGCGTCTGGTGCTCCTCGGCTTTCCCGCGGAAAGCCAGGATCTCGAGCCGTTCACTGCACTGGAGGAGTGCTATGCATCCGGCAGCTATGGCGATAGTTCAGGGAAAGGCATCGAGGAGGCGAAGGCCAGAGGCGTTACGGTTTTTCACCCGCGCGGCGACGTTCAGTGGGGCCAGACCGTAGCGGAGTACGCCCTCGGCCTGACCATCTGCGCGCTTCGACGCATCCCCCACACCTCTACAGCCATGATTCAAAGCCACGAAACCTGGAATTACACTCCAAAGATCGGAAAACCGGGACAGCGTGGCTCACAGTTCGGTGACGACGTCAATTTCGTCAACGGTACGATCGGAGGCAAACGTGTGCGCATCATCGGGATCGGCAATATTGGTGGACGATACGCTAAGTGGTGTGCAATGATGGGGGCACAAGTGGAGGTATGGGATCCCTTCGCGCCTGACGCCTCATTTGACATCGCCGGAGTCCAGCGGTGCTTTCACCTGTCGGAACTTGTCAAGGACGCGAATATTTTCGCACCCATGGTTCCGCTCACGGACAGCACGCGGGGACTGGTCACGGCTGAGCACATCAACGCCCTTCCCAACCGGAGCCTGGTCGTTCAGGTGACGCGTGCCAGGGTCTGCGACACTGAAGCCCTCTACCGCCGTGTCCTCAACGACGAGCTGTTCCTGGCTGCCGATGTCTTCGATAAGGAGCCGGTGCCCCTCGACTCGCCGCTCCTCGGCCGGCACAACGTCGTCCACACCCCGCACAATGCGGGTCGAACGATCGATGCGAACCACGCCCGCGCCGACGATGCGATCGCACGCTTCCGGCCACGATAACGTCCGTCGGAACCGCGCAGCGTTGAAGCTTGAATCGGGTATGTGAAAATGTTTGATCCGCGCCCCTGGAAAAGGCTACATCCATTCAGCGGACCAACTGCGACTATCTTAAATGCCAAGCTATCTACCGGACGACGAATTTTTCCAGGGCCATATCTCACTGGAAAGAGGTGATGGGTGGGTCAAGCCCTGGCGCCTGCCCTACTCCCGGCGGGATCTCTTTCCCTCTCCGAATGAGGGCCTCCTGGCCGGCGCCGAATCCGCCAGCGGAGTGCGCCTGCGCTTTGCTACCGTTGCCCGCCGCATCCGTTTGCGCTTTCTGCCCTTACCCGAGGTACCGCCCGCATGCAGGCGTGAGGTCTTCCACTTCGATCTGACCATGGCCGGGGAATTGGTTACCAGCGCCCCAGCCGCTCCCGGCGCCGAAGGGGCGGTATTCAAGGATCTGCCGGCCGGCGATAAGGTGGTGGAGATCTGGCTCTTGCCCGAGACGCCGGTTATTTTGTTGGGGCTCGATGCCGATTCTCCCTGTCGGCCCGCGAATGACAGCAGCCCCAGATGGGTGACCTACGGCAGCTCGCTTACCCACTGTAAGCGAGCCCACAGTCCCGCGCGCATCTGGCCGGCGATCGTGGCCCGGCGCCGGGGCCTGCACTTGACCAGTCTGGGGTTCGGCGGCCAGTGTCACCTCGACGCCATGGTGGGAATGGTAATTCGGGATGTGCCGGCCGATTTCATTACCCTTAAACTGGGAATCAATACAATCCGCGGCACTCTCGACGCACGTACCTACCCGGCGGCAGTCGTCGCGCTGGTGCAGATTATCCGCGAGAAGCATCCGGATACTCCAATGGCGCTCGTCTCCCCGATGGGTTATCCGCCCCACGAGACCGAGCCCAATGCAGTCGGCTACACTATCGCCGCTATGCGTCAGGATATGGAGGAGGTGCACCGAAGGCTCGTCGCGATGGGAGACAAGAACCTGATCTACGTCGACGGGCTCGAGGTTTTTGATCTGGATTTGATCGGCCGCTATGCTGAAGACCAATGTCATCCCGATGCCGACGGCATTGAAGTTCTGGCCGATAATTTTGATCGAGCCGTTATGGGGAGGCTCATTCGAAATCGCGAAGTGTAATCTGGGAACTGAGTAAGACGGGGTTCGAGCTTCAGGTTGGCCTGCTTATGGCAGGCCGTGATCTAAATTCGAAACAGGAGAGATCGACACAAGAACGCGACTACGAGCAAAATAGGTAAGTTCAGACCTCACTATATTGCCCCTCTAAAGGCACTATGCAATCGCAAGTTTAAATCCCGATTTTTTGCCCAGTCGGAAGATGATTCTTCGGCCTGAACCGTCGGGCATCAGTAAGGGCTTCTCATTGAGAGTTTGCAGATACTCAAGCACCACCGCCTGCACCCGAGGGGGATAAGTTGCGGTGGGGAATAAATGCGCTTCGACCGCACAGCCCCTCTCTATAAGAACGCCGTCACTGTGAGTCAAATTGCGAAACAGATCGTGGTCGTCACGATAGTTGTTGTAGCGAGCTTTAAAGGGTTCGAGCTGCTTGTAGAAGCTGTTACGGGCGAAGATTTTCAAGGCATCCATGAGGGACTTGTTAGCGGTGTCCAGGCGGACATAGTTTTCATCAATGAGGCGCTGCAGCCTCGAGCATTCGGTGTCGATTTGCTCCAGTTCGAGTTGGAGGGCTTTGAGGGCCTGATCGAGTCGACGGATCTTTTCGCCCCTTGAGGCGCTTTTGCCCGGGTGGGCATGCTCGGCCAGGAGCAGTCTTTTCAATTCTTCGGTGCATTGCTGTTTTTGCTTCAGGAGGGCTTTGGCGGCACCGCTTTTCTCCTGCTTGTCCTCAAGGTGTTGGGCTAATCGCTTGTAGTGGACGGTGCGATAAGAGGTGATCTGATTAATCCCAAAGTGCTTATCGAGGTATTTGAAGTCATTCTCCTGAATCCAGCGACTGAACATCCCTTTGATTACCTCTTCATTTCGGGCCTGCTGATCGGTCGCCAGGATGCTCACGGTAATGGTTCGATTTTTTGGATTGGTCGCCTCCACGATCCACTGCACCAGTTGAGGATTTTTCTTCCAGGGGCCCCGCTGATAGCGAAGATGATACTCCTGGAGATCTTCGGCATGGTTGCGCGCGCGCTGCAGGCGCAACTGCCCGTCGATCCGTTGGAGGGGCTGGGCGCTGGCCTTGTAACCTTTTTCCCAGGTAATGATTTCGAGTTGAGGATGCTCCACGATGGCTTCGTAAAACCACTCCGCGGCGATCGCCCGGTCCACGTAAATGCTCACCTTCTTATCAGCCGGCAACTGCACCAGCTCGAGCATCGCTTCGCAGTTGGGGATAAACCGTTCCCTTATATCCTCATAGTTGTCGGTACTCGCAAAATAGATCGGATAGCCCTTGAGGGTATGAATAAAATCGCTGTGGAGCGCTTTGTCGGCCAGACGGATACCCGGACACCATCCCGCCAGCACCTTGCTCATTCCGGTGTAATGTTTGGTGTGCGGATCATAATAAAAGCTCTCTTCATCCGAAGCATTCAGGCCCCTCGCGTTCACTCTGAGGATCTCTCTTAAAAGCCCTTCATCGGCCAGGGCGCTAAGGCTTTGGCGTTGCAGATAGGGGGTATACAGGACTCGCCCGATGAGTTTTTGCAGGTCTTCGAGATCGAGCAGTTTGCTCTGCTCGATATTGACCGCGGCCAACAACCCGCAAGCCACCCATTGTTTCAAAAGCCAGCCCTCTTCGCGATCAATCTGAGCGACTTCTCTGAGCGCGGCACTGAACAGAAGTACTCCCAGGTGCCGATACCATTGCACCGCTTCGGAGCTCTCCCTCGAAAAATCGGGAGACTCCTTGCGATTGTCCCCTTCGCTTTCGGGGCTATTTTCTGCTTCTTGCTCCTGTTCGTCCCTCCCCGAGTCCTCCGGGCAATCCCAGGGAGTCTCCCGATTTTGCGCCCTCTCGGCTTCGGCCTCCTTTGCCCGGGCCTCTTTAAGCTCCTTAAAGACAGGGCGCAAAGTTTCCCCACTGAGGTTAACTCCGAACACCTCCTCGATCTCCCCCCGTATCTTCTTGCTGTAGCCATACCGACTCTCCCCATAGATCTGCCCGAAGCGCACCCGCCCAAAACTCCGGATTTCCCTCGTCAATTTGCGATGAGCGCTGCGTCCCGCCAGCACTCGCGCTAAGGTCTCGGCATCTCCGCTTTGAAGCGCCTCCCCCCACCGCTTCATCGTTTTGGGGTCAACCTCAAATTGCTTCTCTAAGCGCCCTTTCTTCAACCCCGCATTGTAGAGGCGCCCCACCAATAGCTTGAATTCAACTTGCTCCCGATCGTCCTCTACGACTTCAAAAAGCTCATGCCCGTAATAGACGTGCAGTTTGCCTTCGCTCAGATCCCGATAGACCGTGATCGAGGGATTACCCTTGTCCACTCCAAGGATGCACTGTAAGAAGGTCTCTTCTTTGACGGTAGGTTTCTCCATTTTTCTTCGAATTTGATGGTTCGAAGATGAAGCCTACCGTTTTCTTTAGCTCTTAAAAGCCGGGAATTGTATCTGCGATTGCCCCCTGCCCGCCAACCCGCATGATAGCGAGTTCTGAAGTTCGATCGCGGTCCCCCTCAGCAGGACGCTCCTACATCCCTGGCGGGTGTTCGATTGGACATCGCAACTGTAGGAGCGGGTTTACCCCGCGATCTTTTCTGTTTGGCAGATCATAGGTCGTCTTGCCTGCCTCGGCAAAGCGGAGCGACGACGGGTCGCGAACCTCACTCGCGAACCTTGTCGACATTGTGTAGAACATCAATTCAAACTGCAGTCGAAGTTGAAGTATGAGCAAACTAACGCAGCAGGAGATCCGCTTATTCAAGCGCGAGGGCTACCTCATAAAACGCGGCGTTATGGACCCTTCCCTAACGGTACGCGCCCGCGAGCGCATGTGGGCCGGAGCACCGCCACGCTTTATGAGGGACGACCCCGATACCTGGATCGGTCCTTTCAGCGAAGACGAAAAGACGACCGACAGTAACAATCTCAGAGGGGGCTTCAGTTGGAAATATCGCGAACCAGGCAACGAAGACTGGATTATCAAGATGCTGGTCACCAATGCGCCCATCTGGGGTTGGGCCGAGCAACTCCTGGGAGTGGGCGAGGTCGTTCACCCGCACCATTCAGAACCTGGACAGGGTGCCCCCGATCCCGACCAAATCCGCGGAATATACGGTATCCTACCCGAAGGCGATCTCCCGGAAAGGCCTACCACTTGCCACGCCGACGCCGGGTTCTTCCACCTGGGCATCGTCGGTCTCATCGACCATGTGCCGCCACGGGGAGGAGCCTTTACGGTATGGCCAACAAGCCATCGCACCCTCTACCACGCCTTCACTTCGCAATACCGGCACGAGCGCGCCGAGGGTTACGATGCGCATATCGAGCACTTCAACCGGCAAACCCCAGTCGACTGCCACGGAGGGCCAGGCGACATAGTCTTCTGGCACCACCGCCTCGCCCACTCCTCCGGTCACAATCGCTCCCCACAGATCCGCAAAGCGGTCCTCTACGACTTTCGCAAGAAGGATATTGAGCAAACAGCAGACGAGCCTCCGCAGAAGGACATGTGGCGCGACTGGTCCGAGGAAGTGCGCGGAACTGCGGATTGACGAGACAGCCGATCAATATCTCAGTCGTGGATCTTTATCGTGATCTAAATTCGAAACAGGAAAGTTCGATCGCGGTCCCGCTGAGCGCATTTGCGTTAACCTAAGGAGAAGAAACAAGAGAGGAAATCAAGACGAGAACGCTTTTCATAGGTGCAGTGTTTGGGGATTTGTTTGAGCCATCGGGGGATGATCTGATCTTTGGGAATGTGAGAGAGGATGAAGAAGTAGGGAGCAAAGAAGCCAAACCAGTAGGAGAATTTAAGGATACTCAGAGGAGAGGACAAACTGGTATTCGAATAGTGTCTAAGGGGACCATAGACGAAGTTGAGTAAGTGGGTAATGAGGATGAGACGGGCGTAGATAAGAAGCTCAACCTGGTAGGGAGTAGTCTCTTTGACCTGACCGAGATTAAGATGTTGCTTAAAGGCCTTAAAGAAAATTTCGATGCGCCAGCGAAGCCCGTAAAAGCTCAGAATCTGCTTAGGGCTAAAGTCTTTCTGATGGAGGTTTGTAATAAAGATTTGGAAACCGAGAAGGAAGCTGGTGCGGCTGGTATATCGAAGTCTATTGTCGCGGTTTTGTCTATGCTCGCGGCGGCGTTTATGGGCCACCTTCTGAGGGAGTTTGACGGCGATCAGACGAACCGGAAGCTTGGCTTTTTTACCCACCCGAACGGGCATATCGAGAAGCTTTTGGCCACGTAAAAGTTTGCGTAGATCGAGCTCTTCATCGCCTTCGTTGGCTAAAAGGCAAGTGCCGGTTTTCAAACGACTCACAAAGAAGCAGCCGCGCTGATCGAGTTGCTTAAAGACATCGAGGACAAAATAGCCTAAGTCGCGCAGGATCAAGTCGTTGGGTTGAGCGAGAGCGAGAATGTCTTTGGAAGCAGCCTGATCGTTTTTTCGGAAGCTACTGAGGCTGAAGTCAACGAAGGATTCATTGCGCAGATCGTAATAGGCCTGAATCTTCAGTTGAGCCTGTTTGGAGCCTGTCTGATTGGACGCTCCGGGGAAGAAGGGGGCCAGGACCTTAGGCAAGCCAATCGAAGTGCTGTCGGCAATGAGAACCCGTTCAAAGCTCCTCATGCAATTTGGAACAGCTCTGCCCACAGGCCCATAAGCTTTAAGTTCTAAAAGCCTCAGGAGCACTAAGGTCATAAAAGCGGTGGCTTTTTTGGCGCACTTTTGGACCGCTTGTCTGGAAATGGTGCGGTTGGCTAAGAATCCAATAAGCTCGGCTTCTTTGCCAAGGGACAAGGCCCCCTTAGAAGCCATCGCCAGCAAAGCCAAAACAAAGTTCAGAGGGGAGATCTTGCGCGATTTCCTCTCTCTAAAACCACTCTGTTTAGCGAGGGCTGTGAGGTTCAACTTACGGAAGGTTTGACGGATACAATCAGCTTTTTTTATACTTTGCATCCGAAGGATAAATCCTATATATGAACGAATGTACAGCATAAAATGCTGCCAAAGTGAAAAAAAATGGGGTAGACGGTAAAAGTAGAGAAGATAACCCGGCCAAAATGCACTCGCTCAACTGCGAATTTCCTCACCGCTGTGGTCGAAACGAAGCAAATAGAAAAGGGCGAACAAATGGAGTGGACCCTCGAGGATAGAGACACCCTCATACTCCGCCGCAAAATACCTCGCAAGTCTTTGAATCTGACTAAGTTGCGAAAATAAGGTTTACGCGTATGCGCTCAGCGGGACGCTCCTACATCCCTGGCGGGCATTCGATTGGAAGTCTCAACTGTAGGAGCGAGTTTAT
Source organism: Candidatus Moanibacter sp. (assembly GCA_965215885.1). Lineage (GTDB taxonomy): Bacteria > Verrucomicrobiota > Verrucomicrobiia > Opitutales > UBA2987 > CBDCEW01. Next base: position 149,874 of record CBDCEW010000101.1, on the reverse strand, counting down.
CCCGCGATGGAACGAGCCCGCATCGAGGCATAAAGCCTCTCCCACATTCCAATGGGATTCTTCCATCCTTCAGGCAGAAATTGACGATCATGGTTCTTCCACTTGCCACACTGCGCCATGCCTCTAATTAGGACTTCGCTCAGCCGTGGCGGCAAGATCATTTCTCCTACAAACATCACGATCACCGTACCCGGAGGGCCCGGTCCACCACGAGCAACCGTGTAGTGGTGGATCGGGCGCTCCGCCGCACGATCAGGTATCGCATCCAATGAAAATCGCTTTCTAATATTTTCGAATCATGCATACTACACGCTCAGTTTTTCATCCGGCAGCTAACGATTCACGAGGCGAACTGACATGAGCTACACAAAAGGAAGCACCTATTCAACCGAGACGAGGGCGCTGAAAGACGACCGGACGGGTGCTTCCATCCTACAATTGACCTCTCACGACAGCATCAATCACCACCTCTATCCTCTCACCTGCTCTACCACACCCGACATGCGATGGCTTGTCTTCACCTCCAACCGCAGCGGGGAATTTCAATATTACAAAGCGAGATTTACAAAGGGTGATATTGTGCAACTCACGGATTGCGAAGGCGGTGTGCACGGGTATTCCGGGCATCTCACCCCCAATGGTAGTGAATTGATCTTCACCACCATGGGCGAGGTGCGAGCCGTGGACCTGGAAGACCTGAATGAGCGGTCGTTAGCGCACTGGGGTGGAGCCTCCCTGGGAGAGGTCAGCCTGAGTTCGTGCGGCCGGTTCCTTGTCACCGCGATGAAATGGAAAGATAAGAACTACCTTGCCGTGGTTCAAACGGACGGATCAGAGTCCGAGCTGATACTCAAGTGCGACCGCACCATCATCCATCCCCAGTTTCACCCGACGGATGACAACCTCATCGAATATGCCCAGGACCCGGCCCCCCGCATATGGTTGATCCAACGCGATGGAAGCAAAAACGTCTGCCTTTACGAGCACGAGAACGACGAATTCATCGTCCACGAAACCTGGCTGGGGACCACCGGAGATCTGGTAACGGTCCACTGGCCCTTTGCCCTCAAGCGTCTGGATCTATCTGAGCAACGGGCTGATTCCCCACCTCCAGAATCTGCATTTTCGACCATCAGCGAGTTTAATTCGTGGCACATCGCACCCAATCGCGCTGGAACAAAGATTGCCTGCGACACCTGCGATCCCGATATCGGTCTTCGGATGGTGGATCTTCGCAGCGGAGAACGGACCACCATATGTCATCCCCGAGCGACCTGTGGAGGTAGCCAGTGGCGCACCAGCAGGTACGCGCTCAAAGAGGACTTCGAACGGGCTGGAAAGGAAAAGGGGGCGTTATCGTGGATGGAGATGAAAGTGGATACCGTTTACGGCCCGCAATGGTCACATCCGCATCCGTCCTGGAGCGCCGATGAAAAGTGGTGTATCTACGACAGTGATATTACAGGTACGACACAGGTGTATGCCGTCGAGTTGAGTCTGTAAGTTGCTAATAAGCGATGGGAGTGGGGAACCGGTTCAATCTTCCCTTCGTAATCGTAATTGAGATTCGAAAGAAGAGAAGATCGACTGACTCCCGCGTCCCTTTACCTTTCCCAGGGATTGATCAGCAGAGCCCCGGAAGGTTCGAAATCAGCAATATTGCGAGTCATCAGATGCATACCGTTACGCAGGGCAGACCGTTGCCCTGGTACAGCTTCTATCCTGCCAGAGCGGGGGACCCCGAAAGACTGCCGGCGGTGATCGACGATTACCTCGACCCCGAACAGTTCCGAGCGCTTCGTGTTTCTCAGCCATATCAGTTTGCCCTCCCAGCCATAATCTTTGATCACCCAGATTTACCGTTTATCGCTGGCAGGATCGAATTGTTCGATTTCGGGAAGCTGACGATCAAACAGCACCTCGGTGAAAGCATCAAGAGCTTTTTCGGCACCTCCGATGGGAATGCTTCTGAAGACGGTCAAATCTGGATTGCCGTCCAATCGTCTATGTGCTCATCGCCAGTCATCCGCAGTCGCGGCGATCAAGCCGTCACTGGCATGGATAACTCTCCCGCCTTTTTGGGCAGTTGCGGTTATCTCACCCCAGATGCGCGTTGTCTCAAGGTCTACATCTAATAGGCGATCCGAATAATAGCGTTCAAGGGATGCTGCGCCCAGCTTTGCAGTTCACGCTTCTTTTTGCCCTCATTCAGAAGGGCGATGCCCTTTATGATTTCTCCTACCGAAATGACACTGACGAAGAGATTTTCACTGGCTACCTCAGTAACCGCAGCATGAACACTTCTGTTTCCTCCTGGTTTACGTAACTCAGACAACACGCATGTATCGAGCAGAATCCTCACAGTTCTACATCTCGCATCCGGCTCCGTTCACGAACCAAGTCCAGGCTTTCAAAATCTGGTCCCCCCTTCATGAGGAACTGCTTAAAGTCTGGCCGTTTACCTGTCAGTTTCTCATAGTCATTCTGGGCCAATATCACTACAGCCTCATTACGCCGCAGGACACGTTGAGGTCCCTTGGAGAGTGCCAAGCTTACAACTTCACTAAACTTGTTTTTTGCGTCTGCCAGTTTCCAGTCCATACTCAGTTTTTGGCTAGATTAGCTAGATATAAAAAGTGAGGTCAAGCCATTTACAAAGGAATGTGGCCATGTTTATCAGGGATGCTGCGCAACTCGACGAACGATCCGCTCCCTCAGAAGCGGGCAGGCCAAGAGTTAACATGAGTGTCACACACGCTCTAGCCCGGACATTTCACACACTTCGTAGCGAGACTGCGTAGGTTGCTGCGTATCAGTGACTATCCGCAGCACGGCGGGCGACAGCGTGTCGGAACCCTCTGAGGTCGCCGGGCAAGGGAAGGCTTTGAGACGCAGTGACATCCGCGGTCGTAGCAGAAGATTTGTGAAATGTTCGGGCTAGTTAAGATTCTGAGGAAGATTAGACTTCCTCAATTACATCCGTGGATTGCGCAACTCCTCCGACCATTCGCGCCACATGTCATCATGGGGGCGTTGTGCCGCCAACTCTTCGTTTGGCACTTTATTGTAGTCGCAGAGAACGGCTTCGCGGAGTTGGATCTTCTCGGATCGGTTCCAACCGGCCGTATGCGCAAGGAGCCGATGCCAGAAAAGAATGTCGCCCGCCTCACCGCAGCCCTCTACGCGGCGATCATCGTTAAACTTTATAATTCGCGCCTTATAGGAATCGATGCGCTCCTGACCTTCAGTAGTTGCGAGCAGGTCGTAAATAATCCGATGGGTGCCCGGCCACACGGTAAAGGATCCGCCGTTCGGGGGAATCGGGGCGATCAACCCGACCAGACCCATTCCGGGCTGCAGGGCGGTTTCCCTAAGGTCCATATCCAAATTATCAGGCGTGACATCACAGTGGCAAATGGTTGGTTCCTCCGGCGCGTCGCCCATCGGCAACCGGCAGTAGATGCCACGAATTTTCTCCGGTTGCTTCACCTCTCCTTCACCCAGCAGCTGCTCGACCCAGCCCCATATCGTGGCATCGGTCGCAAGCATCCCGATGATCCATTCCTCCGCTCCCGGTTCACAGTATTTCCAGGTGTACCCTGAGCGCCGGTTCGGCCCGTCCTCGATTTCCTCGTCCTCTCGAAAGGGGCCGAACCAGGTGTTAGGATCATTCCGCTTCATGCGAGGCGGAGCACTCTTCCATTTACGCTCCCGAGCCCGCTCCATCAGGTCGGGGTCAAGAACCCCACGTTTGATGAGGTAGCCCTCACGCTTGAAAAACCCCAGCTCCTCTGCGGTTAACGGTTTCGGAGAAGAGGAAGTGCTGGAAGCAGTTTGTGATGAGCCGGGCATCTTTTAGAACCCTAACTTGGAGCTTTCGCTACTCATAGCAAGACTCATCAACGAAAGCTCCCGTAGGTCTTCAAAGTTGGTTCGAGCGAGGCGTATTCTCCCCAGTCGCGGCCAGGTTCGGCGATGATTCCGGTATCCGGATCGATCCAATCCACGGCGTAAGAGATCGCGTATTCGGCAAATGGGATCCCTTCAGCCGTTCCGTGAGCAGGAAGTGCTCCTTGACTATTTCACCGCCGAGTTCCCAATCGTCGGACATCGTGGGTAAGAGATGGAGAGGGGGCGCGGGTGGTGCAAACCGATTTTGGGAGAAAATCAAACGGGATCGCCGACCGCCTACGAGCTCGATTGGCAACTCATCAGAACGGCAATTGAATAGTAACGGTATCCATCGTCTAAAGAGCGCTACAGAATGCCGCTACGCCCTGCGCTCACGCCCAGAGCTACATAATGCAGACTGTTGCTCTGCCCGTGAGGGCCGGGATCCTTCAGTTTCCGGTCTGTTCGAAACGATGAGCCGGGTCGTCCCCCGGCTCAGCAGACGGGCGACACGCCCGTCCGAGACTCAGATATTATAGTGCAGATGCAGATTCTTCAGGTTAACGGGCATGCTTACACCCTGGTAGCGGTTATCGAGGGAGAGGCGCATGCGGTCGTCGGTCAGGTTGGGCAGGGCCGAGAATCTCCTTAAGCACGGCTACTAAGTTCGGATGGGTCGCGAGATCCGCGAAAGTCCTTGAGAACTTATCGGTACTCTCGATCTTCCGTAACACCGGCAGACCCTCTCTCACCTGCTGTTCGGAAAAGGGCTCGATCTGGAAGTTGCGCGCCGCCGGGTCTCCGGCTTTATCCAATTCAAGGTATAACTCGTGAAGCCTTTGCACCTCCGCCCGGCAGGACTCGAGTTCATCGGGGCCGAGGACATTGTCGACGATCAGATACCCGTCCTCTTCGATCCGTTGAAACGCGTTATCAACCATGCCGTGAACCATTAGAGTCGGACCGGAATGGCGCTGAGACCGCTTCCTCTTTTTGCGCCGAGGCATAAATCTGTTCCAGCAGGGCCACCGTACGGCGCCCCTCCCGGCCGTCGACCCGCAACTGGGTTCCGTTTTCCAAAGCGGAGACGACGTCCTGGACGACATTTCCTAACGGATTCTCAATGCCCATGAGCTTATCCTCCAAGCCGTCGCCAAACACACGCATGGTTCCGCCCAGGGCAGCCTCAATAAGCACGCCGCCATCGGTCCCGTGGACTTCGGCTCCAAAATAAACGCTTTCAGGGAAGGTGGTGGTGCCGAGCACCGTACCTTTCGCGCCACTGGCGAAATTGATGATAGCGAGACCGATGTCCTCGGTTTCGATCTCGTGATTCATGATCGCGGTTTCCCCGTAGACTCTCACCGGTTCACCCATAAACCAGAGGAGCAAGTCAATCAGGTGGGACCCCTGGTTGGCCAGCGAACCTCCGCCGTCCATGGCCCAGGTGCCGCGCCAGCCGTTGCCGACCTCGAAATATTCCTGCGAGCGAAACCATTTGAAGCGAGCTTCGCCGAGTATCGGCTTGCCCAGCCACCCCTGCCGAAGCGCCTCCGCCACCCGGAAATTGTTGTCCACATACCGGCTCTGGTAATCGACGCCGACGAGAACTCCTTCCTCCTCGCCCGCAGCGATGAGTTTGTCGCACGCTACGGTAGAAACATCCATCGGTTTCGTCGTAATAACATGCTTTCCGGCACGCGCGGCTTCGACACCCAATTTTGCGTGCAATCCGCTCGGTGTAAGAATAAAGACCACGTCAACGTCGCTCCTTCCGAGTGCGTCCGCGAGGTTTGGCGTCCAGTCACAACCCATCTCGTTGCCGATCTTTTCCGCCAGTTCCGTATTTAGGTCGACAACCACTTTCAACTCAGCGCCCTCAGTTTCCTTAACCTGCATCGCCCGGTTGCGGCCCATACCCAATCCAACAATCGCTACACCCACCATCTACTGCCTCCTTGTTCGCTAAATTTCAAAACTGGGAGAGGAAACTACGAATTCCGCGAATCTACGCGAATGAAAAATCAACGGAAAACGGATTGAAGGTTGACGGTTTACCGACGGTTGGTGGAAATTGCGGAAACTCCCTTCACCGAGCGAACTCAAATTGAACAATATGTCGCCCTCCGGAAATTGGAATCCCGTTGAAGGGACTGTCGAATCGATTCTGCGGAAAGACGCGCGGCCTTTTGATGCACTGCGGAAGGGACAGGTCCCGGCCGTGATTCTGCCGGAGATTTTCCCCGCCGCCGACTGCGCGGGCCTCGTTCAGAGATTTTATGAGCGGGGACTGCTCCACGATCCTGAACGAAACGAGTCCGTCAAACCTCCACGGGTCGATATCGGCACCAGCCTGGGTGTCCACAGCAAACAACCCGAACGTTTCTTCGAGCACGCCATCGGGACCCACCGATTGTTCGAGACTCTTTTCAATGGATACCGGGACCCGGTTCAGACGATCTACAACGCGCTCAGTGGTCTTCTTCCCGAAAAGCGTGTGATGACTGCGCGAGAGCCGGACGGGCGTCGCTACGGCCCCGCCATCTTTCGCAGTTACCATGACGGCCAGGGTCACAACCCCCATTACGACTCCGTGGCCAAACGGTCGCGGCTTTTCGAGTATGCGGTGTCTCGTTTCGACCACCAGTTTGCCGGCGTGATGTGCATTCAGAACAGTCAGGAGGCCGAGGACAGCGGCCAGGCCGTGTTGTACAAGGCAGGATTCTCGAAAGAGGTTGGAAAGCACCTGACAGGCGGCACCTTCCATAGATTCGCGAATGATCGAAAATTTGAACGCATACGAGTCGAGCTCCACCCGGGAGACCTCTACTTCTTCTCAGGGTAAAAGGATTCCAGGAAGCAACTAGCTGATAAGCTAAAAAAAGAGCTAAACAAACCCGAGGGAATCAGTCATGTTAAGATTGAAAGACAAAAAATCTTACCAACTGAATCCTTCGATAGATCGTTTAACTCTGCGTCTGGTCCTGCCCGAAGAGCAGGAGCGATTCAATGATCTATTGAAACAACATCATTATTTACACAGTGCGGGCAGCGCAGGAGAGACCCTGCGCTATGTGGCGCAGATCGACGGGCAATGGATGGGCGCTCTTGTGGGGGGCCGCATCCTACCGGCTGAAGGATCGAGACGAATGGATCGGGTGGGACGGGGCGCAACGGCATGCACGATTGAAACTCAGAACCGGCGTCTGATTTTGCCCTGGGTGGATCTTGCAAATTTGGCCTCCAAGACGTTGGGTATGTGCCTGAGAGTCTTAGCCGATCACTGGCAGGAGGCTTTTGGCTATCGTCCCTTAGTAGCGGAAACGTTCGTGGACCCACAGATTCACCGGGGCACTTGCTACGAAGCGAGCGGGTGGACGCCCTTGGGCTTGAGCGCGGGATATGGCCGCCAACGCGAAGATTTCTATCAACGCCATGAGCGTCCCAAGCAGATCTGGGTCAAACCCCTCAAGGCTAATGCCCTTGAGCTTTTGCGCGCTTCAGGGCCATTGCCCGCGGCACAGAGCCAGGCGCTCAATGAAACCGATAACTCCCATGCGGTCTGCCTCAAAGTGGAACAGATGAGCAGCCTGTGGGAACGCTTCAATCAGATAGAAGACTTCCGTCGTAAAGCGGGCCTTAGATATCGGCTCGCCACGGTCCTGAGCATGATTGTGCTCGGCACGACCTACGCTCCTGGAATTCAGTTTGCCGGCGTGATGTGCATTCAGAACGGCAAGACCCTCAAAGGCAGGAGGCCGAGGACAGATCACGGCCAGGCCGTGACGCCATTAATCAAAAAGAAACAAGGCAGGATTCAGCGAAAGAATACGCTCAGTTGGAAAGCATGGCCTGACAGGCAAATAGCAACACGCTTCCATAGATTCGCGATTATCCAAATGAAGCTGAACCTTCCGAAAATCGATCCCGCCGATTCCTCTCGAAAATTCGCAACCATTGCGCGATCGATTACCCCACGAGTTCTTCGAGCTCCGTAACATAACGGGAGAGAATTCTTGCTGCTGCTAACTGGTTCTTCAAGTCTTCCATGGGCGCTGAATTCTACTCGGGGAATATTCACGAAGTGCCTGCCGTAGTTGGAGAAACGCCGCGGGTCGTGCTGGCGGCTTTTATCGCCTTGTCGGACGACGATGACGAGGTCTTTGTCTGGTCCTAGGAATCAGTCGGACTTGTGCACGTTTAGCGTGCCTTTTATCGCTGGCAGCCCCGGTCTTGCTCGCCACGGCGAAGCCTCGCGCGAAGACGGGTGCCGGGGCAGCCTAAGAAACGCTAAACTTCGAATAGCTCCTTTTAACTCTACCCGAAATTGACTTTGTGCGCCGTAGCCTCTTCGATTAGTCCGGAAATTTCAAAGATTCTCGGTATCGTGCTGGTAACGATTTTGATCAGTATTGTCACTATCGAGCTAGAGACATGACTACCGTAAGACGCACTCGTTTACTCCACGTCGGGAGAAGATCGAAGTAGCTCAGTATCATCGGGCGAAGAAGGAGAAGAATCCATGTTACCCTATCGCGCCGCCATCGTCGGACTTACCGGAATCGGAGCTCGCAGACCCGTGGAGCAGGCTCATCTTCCCCTCTACCGGCCCATTCCCGGCTCTCACGCCGCCGCCTATCACCACCATCCACAGACCGAAGTGGTCGGCGTGTGTGATATTCGACAGGAGGCCCTCGACGATTTCAAGAGGAACTGGCGGGACGTCTGGCCCGACATGCACTACTACACCGATTACCGGGAGATGCTGGAGAAAGCGAAACCCGATCTGGTCAGCGTCGTCACGCCGGATCATCTCCATGCCGACATCACTGTTGACGCCGCCAACAGCGGAGCAAAAGCGATCCTGTGCGAAAAACCGATCGCCACATCGCTCGAAGATGCCGATCGCATGATTGCCGCGGTCGAGGCAAACGAGGTGATCCTCTCAGTCGAACACACGCGGCGCTGGTACCCCAGCTACCACGCCGCCCGCGAACGGATAAGGAGTGGTGAAATCGGACCACTTCGGGGCATCGTCGTCAACCTGCTCGCCCGCCGATCCATGCTCTTCCGCAACGGCACCCACATGCTCGATATGACCTGTTTCTTCGCCGAGTCGGATCCGCAGTGGGTCTTCGCCCAACTGGAGGAAGGGTTTGACCATTTCACCGAGTATAAGGGTGACGGCGGACATGATCCATCGACGGATCCTGCCGCATCGGCATACATTCACTTCGCGAATGGCGTTCGGGCTTTCTACAACGGCCTCAAAGTCTCGATCGGTGGACCCGGTATGCAGCTCATCTGCGACGACGGTACGATCGAGATCTCAGATGTGGAAGCCTTCGTCATTCGCAACCTTTCAGAATGGACGCGCTCAAAAACACCTCTCGAAATCGACCAGTACATGGTGAACGGCATTCTCGGTGCTGTGGAGGAATTGATTCGTGCCCTTGAAAATGGCGGCGAGCTCGTGTCGCCGGCCCATGAAGCCCGCAAAACGGTGGAGCTCATGTTGGCCATCCTGAAATCCCACGAGCTCGGCAATGTCCGGGTCGATCTGCCACTGAAATAAGTCTGTTCGAAAAGGCCCTGAAATAGGAGGACGAATCATGACGCCAGGAGTATGTAATTTTCAGGCCTCCTTCATGACGTGGGACAAGCCGCCCAATCCAAACGATCCTCGTCCCTACGCAAGGCACAATACCGCTCTGGGTAACAGTGCACGCATCCAGCTCGAAGCTTTGCTCGATGTAACCGACAACGCCATCGGGGAAACGGAACGCTTTTTCCTCATTGCGCCTTGTCGTGCCGAATGTCGCGAAGACCCAAATTCTGAGCGGAGAATCCTAACCCGCATGTCGAATCCCACGAATTACCAACGGCTTTCGCCATTTGGAACTTAATTGCCTATGCTATTCTCGAAGTCGAAACGACCGACATCAGCGGCGATGACGACGCCGCACTGACGGAGGACGAGCGATGCAAGTAACAATCATAGGTGCCGGAATCTTCGGTCTGGCCGCGGCCCTTGAACTCCGCCGCCGTGGTCACCAGGTCACCGTCTGCGAACAGGAGCAGGTCCCCTGCGAGCGGGCAAGTTCCACCGACGTATCGAAAATCATCCGCCGCACCAACTACCTCGAAGAAACATACGTCGAATTGGTGGAAAAATCGGCACATCAATGGCGCATCTGGCACGAGCAGCTCAGCCGGGCCATCTATTTCCAAACCGGCATGCTCATGTTCGTGCGCGATCTTGCCAGCGACAGCCGCATCTACCGAAGCTGGGAAAGCCTTGCCGAGCGGGAAGACGGCTTCCGGTTTATGTCATTGAAGGAGGCGAGGGAGCGCTTCCCACAATTCACCCTTAGCGAAGGGGATACCCTGGTTTACGATTCGTGGACCGGCTATCTACGCAGCGGCCAGGCAGTGGCCGACTTGGCCGCCCTGGCACGAGCCGAAGGCGTACAGATTCTCGAGGAGACGCCTGTACGGAAGGTAGAAGAGACCACCGACCGGGTCCGCATCGTTTGTGACGACGACGCTCTCAACTGCGACCGGGCGGTGATTGCCGCCGGACCGTGGGTAGTCCATCTGCTACCGCAACTCGCCCACCACCTGCGTATCACCCGCAACCAGATGGCATTTTTCATCCCCGAGAAACCCGAGCAATTTGCTCAGGCCGCCTTTCCTGTCTGGGCCTGTCTTTCCTCTCATGAAGCCTGGTACGGTTTCCCTCTGCTGCAGGAGGGCTACGTCAAAATCGCCGACGACCTCAAATTGGAGGAAGCCCATCCCGACGTGGACCGCGAACCCACCGAAGACTTTATGGAAGCCGCGCTGCAATTCGTCGCCGACCGCATCCCCTCCCTGGCCAAGGCAGAACTGGCCGGCGGCCGCTCGTGCCTCTACACCAACGCGCCCGACGACCACTTCGTCATTGACTGGGTCCCCGACTCTCAGCGCCTGCTCATCGCCGGCTGCGGCCATGCTTTCAAATTCGGCGGCTCCATCGGCCCGGTCATCGCCGACGCTCTAGAGGATAAACACAACCCCTTGGGCGACCTCTTCCGCATCGGCACGCGTTTCCCAGAGGACGTCCGACAACACACAAATTCCAAACGACGAAGTTAGCGCACATCAAAACGCAAACATGGAACCTTAAGGCCGGTAGAAACCACTGTCGGCCGTTCACAGATATCGAGGAGCAACACACATGCAATCCAAAGCCAGAAAACTCTACGACGAAGCCATCGTCATCGACGGCCTGAACATCAGCAACTGGGACAGCCCCAACGTCTACGCCGGCCTGCGCGCGGGCAACCTGACCGCCATCAGCGCCACCGTGGCCACATGGGAAAACTTCCCGCAGACCATGGACCACATCGCCGCCTGGCTGCGCCGTTTCCGCCAGCGCGCCGACATCCTGCCGGTGAAGAGCATAGCCGACATCCACACCGCCAAAAAAAGTGACAAAACCGGCATTATCCTCAGCTTCCAGAACGCCTCGCCCATCGAGAACGACCTGGACCGCCTCGGCCTCTTCCACGCCCTCGGCGTGCGCATGATACAGCTCACTTATCACGAGCGTAACCTGCTGGGCAACGGCTGCTTCGAGCGCCGCGACGAGGGTCTGAGCAATTTCGGCGTCGACGCCATCGGTGAGATGAACGAGCTGGGCATCCTCATTGACCTCTCCCACGTGGGAGACCGCACTACCCTGGAGGCCATCGAGGTATCCGAAAGACCCGTAACTATCAGCCATGCCAACGCCCGCGCCTTCTACGACCACCGGCGTAACAAAGAGGACGAGGCCCTCAGGTTGCTCGCCGAAAAGGGGGGAGTGGTCGGCACCACGCCCTTCTGTAACTTCCTGCCCACCCTCTTCGAGTCCACTCTGGAGGACTACATCGACGCCGTCGACGACATGGTGGAGCGTATCGGCATCGACCACGTCGCGGTGGGCACGGACTCCACCCACGACCAGCCTTTATCGTTCTGGCACTATATCGCTTCGCAACAGGGCACCAGATACCCGTCCACTTTTGCGGACCTCTCCCTGCGATACGAAGAGCTGTCCTTCCAGCCCAAAGGCCTGGATACGCCTGCAGAATTTCCCAACCTCGCCGAGGCGCTGATGAAGCGCGGCTACTCATCCACGGACATCGTCAAGATCCTGGGAGGAAACTGGATGCGAATTTTCGAGGAAGTGTGGCGGGACTGAGCACTCACTTCAGAAAAGTTTGGACCGGGCTCTCAGGGATTGGCGCCGCAAATTCATGAGCCTGCAGACTCTCCAAGCAACCGGCGTAGTTGCCCCACCAGATAGAAGGGAATCGAGACCAATTCGAAGGATTGGTCGGATATTCCCGGCAACGCATAGTTGGCCCGATGCCGAGAAGGGGAAGCGCTGCCCAATCGCACTCCGGTCTTCTGCCCCTTGATCTTGAGGAAAACCTGTAACGACTTGAGCGTACCGGTCTTTCCCGCTTTAACCTCGATTGGAATGATCCGAGGCCCTGTGCTGATAACGTAGTCAACTTCCGCATTGGAAGACCGCTTCTGCCTCATCCAGCAAAACAGCTCGGGCCTGACGAAGGACGGTTGGGAGTAGAGCAAATGCTGCCCGACAAACTGCTCGCAGACGCTTCCCTGATTCACTTGAAGCACGTCCGTTGCATTTGCAAAATCCAAAAGACTGAGACCACAGGCGCTTGCCATTAAGCCGACGTCGAGGAACAACGGTTTGAATACCGATTCTTTCATTTCCGCGCGAAGAGGGATGCCGTTGCAGGCGCTGTGATGCACGCGGTAAGCGACAAGCGCCTTGCACAAAAGCGACAGGGCATGAGCCAGGTTCCTAGCCTGATCGTCACGGTCAATGTTGGCATATTTCAACCTTTGTCCGATCAACAGAGGAAGACGGGTAAATACCTTTCTGAGCCGGTTGGGGTCGACTCTGGAAGCGTATTTCCCGAAGTCATCGATAAACGTTTCGAGTATTGATTGTTTCTCGGATTCCGTATCTGAAAGTGAATCGGACCTGGTGTAGGCAGACACACTCGCCGGCATGCCCCCCACTACCAGGAATTGCTTTACGGCGTCCAGCATCTGGCTGTGCAGCGGGCCAGGGATGGAGGCAGGGAACTCAAAGGAGTTAATGAAGGAGACCAAACGGTCTTTGCCCTGAGCGAGCAGGAACTCCTCGAACGTCATGGGACCGAGATACATGTATTCGACTCGGCCAACAGGGACTGAGAGAGACGGCTCTTCAAGGGCGAATTCGAGCAATGACCCCGCCGCCACTACATGGACATCGGGCCGTTCTTCAAAGAAATACCGAAGTGCCTCAAACACTCTCGGAGCAGCTTGGATTTCGTCAAGAAATAGAAGGGTCTCCCCGGATCTGATCACGGTGTTCTGCTGCAACTCGATTAACGGAAGAATCTGTTTCGGATCTTTCGAGACAAAAAGCTGTGCGAGTTCAGGTTGCTTCTCGAAATTCAGCTCTACGAGATTGTTAAATCGCTCACTCGCAAACTGCCGAATAAGGGTGGTCTTTCCCACCTGTCGAGCCCCACGCATCACCAACGGCTTTCGCCTTGGCTTGGACTGCCAGCTCTTCAAATCACGAATACTTGTCCGAAACATATCAACCTTTATGCGGGGTTAATGGGTATCAAAATATATGTGAATGAGTATTTTCACCCTATTATAATCTTCATACACCCGACCTGGTCAACAGAGAAGGTCAAGAATATCCCCAAAGTTTAATTGGGAGCCTGTCAACTCGTTGGCGCGCCTTACACTACCCCCAATGGCGCTCTGACATACACCACAGTATTTACCGAACTCGAATACTAAGGTGCAGGCGATTGTAAGATTAGGAAGCCACCGGGAGGAAAGGATACGCAAAGTGTTGGCCCACTGATGCCACATCTCCTCATCGGTCCGGTAATATCCGTAATTGGCCCGACGAAACATAAGATCATCAATGCCGAGAAGCCATGGGAGACGCCTGTGTTTTGAATTCCTCCTTGTGCTCGTCCAGCGTCTTCACTGGCTGATTGTCGTAGGTCTTATCCTGCTTGACGTCAATCCCGCGTCCCAAACTGAAACTTCGACCGACTGAAGAGGGGCCACAGAGATCACCGAGAAGCACAGAGGACCACGGAGAGTTGAATCCCGCGCGTCGATAGAAACAAAGGAAAACGAAAAGGAAATGCAGTCGACAAGGTTCGCGACGAGGTTTCCAAGGGAAGTAGGAGTTTTCTTCCTCATTCGCGTCCATCTGCGTGCATCTGCGGTTCTCTTCTTCTTTTTTGGTTGCGGCTTCGCTGCGCCAGGCTTCTCAGTGTCCTTTGTGACCATGATTCAGCTACTACTTAACTATTTGCTAATAACTTTCCTGCGTGATTCATCTACACAGAAACCGTCGAAAACCAAAGACTGACATCACATCTCAAGCTGATGAACCTTCCACCAAAGGATTTCAAACGCATCCGTTGCGAAAACCTCACTCACTTCGCGGAAGATTGCTTAAAAACGGCAGGCCTAAGGGAAGACCATGCCTTCCAGTTGGCGGAGCTGCTGGTGAACGGAGGCTTGCGCGGGCTTTGCCCCATCCCACTGTGCTCGTCAGTGACCGTCGCCACGCTAATCGAATAAAGAATGGATTGAGCTTTCGTCCTCAATCGCTCGATCACCGCAAGGAACAGTGGTATGGCTACTGCATCAGCGGGCTAACTCTTTGGTTTACGCGCATGCGCCGGGCAGAACCGGGGTGGATCGAGTAGAAGTCTCGTTCTCGTCCTCGAGTCCAAACGCCATGGTATTGCTCTATTCATTGCTATTCTTCAATTCGTTGCCCACTCTCTTTATCGCGAGAACATGAGAATCACCGAAATCAGCACCGTGCGCGTAAACGCTCCGCACTCTGAACCGAAGACTCCGGCCCGGCGATCCGGTTGGGCCGAAACCGCCGAAGTGGCCAACCCGATGTCCCGCTACCCGAAAGTCAAGCGACACCGCGGACTCTGGATGCCAAGAAAATGGGAGGGGGTCTGGTGCCGGGTGACCCTTGAGGACGGCACTTGGGGTCTCGGCAGCACCGGGGGCGGGCGCGTCACGGCGGCAATCATCGAGGATCATCTGGCTCCGCAATTGGTCGGCGAAGACGGACTCGCCACCGAGCGTTTGGCCGACATGATGTTCCGGCTCACCAAGCCCTACGGCACCCCGGGGTTGGCCTCCAACGCGATCAGCGCGGTTGACCTCGCGCTGTGGGACGCGCGCGCAAGAGTCTTGCAGCAACCGGTCTACACGCTCCTCGGTGGCAAGCAGAAAGATGATCTCTTTTGCTACGCGACGGGTAACGATTTCGACTGGTACAAGGAATTGGGATTTAAGGCCTTCAAACTGGCCTGCCCCTGCGGCCCGGTGGACGGAATCGACGGCATCCGCCGGAACGAAGAGCTTGTCGCCAAAGCCCGTGAGACGATCGGCGACGATTGCGAACTGATGCTCGATTGCTGGATGGCGTTCGACGTGGAGTACACGGTGCGGCTGGCGGAGACACTGCGGCCCTACCGGCTCAAGTGGATGGAGGAGTGTCTCATTTCCGAAGATCTGGACGCCCACGTGGCTCTACGGGAGCGCCTGCCATGGCAGACCCTCGCCACCGGCGAGCACTGGTACACCCATGTCCCCTTTCAATGGGCCGCGAATCATCGGGCTGTAGACATATTCCAACCCGATCTCCATTGGTGTGGCGGTATCTCGACGGCTCGCAAGATCGCACATATCGCGGACGCCGCAGGGCTTTCAGTGATCCTTCACACGGGCGCAAAAGATCCCTACGGCCAGCATTTCTCCATCGCCACACCGGCCGTGCCGTGGGCGGAATATTTCGTCGGCTCTGCGCCGGGCGTTCCCATCGAGGAGCTGCCGCGCCTTCCGGGAACGCCCTTTCCGAAAAACGGCCGCGTCAGCCCCAGCGATGCCCCGGGGTTCGGTCTGGAGATCCCGAAGGAGTGGATCGAACCGTTTTTCGAGTGAAGCGCCCAAACATTCTCTTCCTCCTGTCTGATGATCAAGGTCCCTGGGCTATGCGATGTGCCGGCAATGATGAAATCGAAACTCCGAACCTTGATCGCCTTGCTGAGACGGGGCTGAGGTTCGAGAATTTCTTCTGCACATCCCCTGTATGCTCACCTGCACGGGCCTCATTGCTTACGGGGAAAATTCCCTCGCAACACGGTGTCCACGACTGGATCGCAGCGGGTGACACAATCGCCAAATATGAACCGTCGCGGAATGGTGAATTAATTGAGTATCTAAAAGATCAAACCTGTTACACAGAAATTCTCTCTGATTCCGGCTATTGCTGCGGAATTAGCGGGAAATGGCATCTGGGGGATTCTCACCATCCACAGAAAGGATTCGAATTTTGGGAAGTCCACGCCAAAGGCGGGGGTCCCTATTATAATGCTCCCATGATAAGAAATGGTGCAGTGTATGAAGAGCCCGATTACGTTACTGACGTGATTACCGACAATGCGCTTCGCTGGCTGGAGACACAGAAAACTAATGAATTTCCTTTCTACATGAGTGTTCACTATACTGCACCTCATTCGCCATGGTCGCGTGAGAACCATCCACCCGACTTGTATGACCGTTATTACAATGATTGCTCTTTTGAGTCGGTTCCCGACAAGCAAACGCCGCCCGAATGGATCCAATATGTGAGCATTCCGGTCCGGAGTGCTGAAAAGCGTCGCGGCCACCTGAGCGGCTATTACGCAGCGGTAGCGGAAATGGATCGCAACATTGGCAGGTTGATCGATTGGCTTGAGGCAAACAATCTGCGTAAGGACACCATGATCATCTTTACCAGCGATAACGGAATGAATATGGGACACCATGGTGTATATGGGAAAGGCAATGCCACGTTCCCTTTGAATATGTTTGAGGAGTCAATCAAGGTTCCGTTTATCGTCTCGCGGCCCGGAAGCATTCCACAAGGAATGGTAAACGGTGATTTGATGAGTCAGTATGACTTCATGCCAACGCTCCTCGACTATCTTGGTATCGATACCCCACAAGATGACGCCCTCCCGGGAAAGAGTTTTGCTGGCGTATGGCGGGGTGATTCAAATGACAGCCACGATCAGATCGCTGTGTTTGACGAATACGGCCTCGTTCGAATGGCACGAACCAGGGAATGGAAGTATGTCCATCGGCGCTCGTACGGTCCGAACGAATTGTATGACCTCAAGAATGACCCTGCAGAGCAAATCAATCTCGCCGGGAATCCCGAGTGGCAGACGATGGAAAACGAGATGCATCAGCGCTTGATAAAATGGTTTTCTCGCTACGTCGACCCGACCCGGGATGGCTTCAATGAAGTGGTTACAGGTTCGGGACAACTCGGGATTTGCGGCCGATATGCCGACGAGAAGAAAGTCTTTTCAAGGTCGAGAGTCGAACATCTCATCGACAACGCGGGCTAAAGCGGCGGTTGGGGATCCTTGAGCATCTCCAATGCGTCAAACAACGCCAGGTCCGGAAGCCAGTAGCGAAAGAAATGCCCGCCATCCCGCCCGATAAGAACGGAGCTATTTCGTTTTCTGCCCTCCGAATCGAAAGTGCCCATTGGACAAACGATATAGATGCCGTGAGCCTTCGCCTTTTTTCCTATGGTAGTGATCGTCGGCCCGTCGAGCGGTTCGAACTGCCAGGCGTCGGAAGCCCCGAGTGTATTGCAGATTTCAGGGAACGCCACGAGATCGCTCTCGAGCGCCGCCGCATGGTCGACGTGCTCTCCCATTCGCTCTAGAGTTTTCGAGAGTCTGTCCGGCAGGTCAGACGGAAGCGTCGGGTAACTCACAAGCGATATCTTCGCAGTTCTACTCATATCAAAACCCCATCCTCTTCTCTACCTCGCGGGCCTCTTTTGGGACACGCCGACCCACTTCCGGTCAACACTTTAGCCTAGATTAATTACATACAGCTAACGCGGTTGCTGGCAATCCACTAAAGTCGCAATATGTTGCGGCTTCTGTTTCGACGCGAGGAGTGAGAAGCTTGCTCAATGCTAGCCCACCTATTTCACACAATAAGCGGGCTACAAATCGGTTTCGCCGTTAGCCCTGTGCCGTTCGGCCCCGAACTCGCGGCCGAGGGGAAAGAGGCCCGTGTTCCTCCGACAATTGAAAGACAGCACACTGTCATCGCGAGCCGACCGAAGGGAGACGCGGCGATCCAGGAGTCGGGAAGGCTCTACCTGCCTTACTCTGGATGCGCCGCCGTCCTTGGGACTTCCGCCTTCGTCAAGACTACGGCGAGACAAAAGATGCCGAGACAGGTTGCCACGCCCAGCTTCTTCGACATAGCTTATCAGTTGTCCAAGTTATTCATCGAGGTGGCGAGGAGCCCGTAAGGCATAAAGCGCGCGAAATTTGGAGAGCTACGGTGGAGGGCGCCATCAAACGTGTCCCGCCGAAGCCACCGGGGGGAGGACGGATCTGCGTTCCTGGTCCAGAATACGCCAGATAAGACAGCGATCGAACACCTTGCTCCAAGAACGAGGAAGCTTTCCTCAAATCGATTTGCTCACTGCGATCAAACAGCAGCCCTCCGCACCTCCCCCGACCATGCCTCCCACATGTCTTCGTAAGAGGACTTCGCTTCCGCGTCGGGATTCTCACGGTGCGGGTAATCACAGAGAACAGCTTCGCGCAACTGCAGTACCTCGGATCGGTTCCACCCGGCGGCGTGGGCCAGAAGGCGATGCCATAATAGAACGTCGCCCGCTTCGCCGCAGCCCTCCACGTGATAATCGTCGTTAAAGTCGATAATCCTTTGCTTATAGGCCTCGTTCCGTGCAAGGCCTTCCGTGTTTATCATGAGGTCATAGATTATCCTGTGCGTTCCCGGCCAGACGGTGAAAGCTCCTCCGTTCGGTGGGATGGGCGCGATCAGTCCCACGGCGCCGACGCCGGGGTTTAGGAGTTGCGTGAACAGCGTCTCGTGCAGTCGGTCGGGTCCAACATCGCAGTGGCAGACGAGAGGCTTTTCCGGTGCATCTCCCATCGGTAGACGGCAATAGATGCCGCGAACACGTTCCTTCACGTCGAAAGTCCCCTCACCGAGGAGCTGCTCGACCCAGCCGACAATTACGGGATTTGCCGCCATCATGCGGACAAGCCATTCCTCCTCAGCCGGTTCGCGATATTTCCAAGTGTATCCCAGCTTACAGTCAGCCTCCGCTTCGCTGGTTTCTTCCTCGGTGCTCCACGGCCCAAACCAGGTGGAGGGATCATCCCGCTTCATGCGATCAGGTGCGCCCACCCATTTTCGTTCCCGGGCTCGCGCCATCAGATCCGGGTCAAGAACACCCTTTTTGATCAGGTAGCCCTCGCGTTTAAAAAAGGTGATTTCTTCCGGTGATAATCGGTTCATGGATGAATGTTACACAGATTCTGCCCGTCCAGGCACAAACTTTGCAATTCTTTTTTCTTCCGCTCTCCCCACTCGATTCAATATCACGCGATCGTTCGACTAAGCTTGCGACGAAGATTACGATTAGGTTTGGAGGATCCTCTTCCGCCCGGCTGGGCATCTTCGTCGTAAGCTTGATCGTCAACTTCATCGATGTTTCCGGCTGGGTCTTCGACTAAGCTTACGACGCAGCTTACGATTAAGTTTTGATAGGGAGCCCTACTACCCCCGTCAGGGCACCTTCGTCGTAAGCTTCGACGCGGTTTTCCGTCAATTCTCTATTAGGTTCGTTTACTCCTGATCATGGCTGCGGTCATACTCGCAACTCTGACAATCAGGTTCTTTCCGACGTCGGCATCCTTTGAACATAGCAGCCCCTTTAGGATACAAAGATCCAGCTGAGTCGCCAGTTTGACCGTTGACTGGTGAGCAGTCTGGAGAAAACTTCGCTTATCCCTTTCTGAGTAACGACCGTTACCTTCCGCTATATTCAGCACGATGCTGGTGGCGAACGCATCCAATTTGCGCAATAAGCGGACCGAGAGTCCCGCCGATAACTCCGATTCGCAGAACCATCGAATCACTTCAAGAGCAACTATGTAGACGTCGAGTTCCTCGTGGTGAAACCCCGACCGCTGCGGTCGTGAGGTTGTATCCCCGCCATACGTGACTCCATCTTCTCGTAGTATGTGTTGGGACCAGGAATCTTGAAGGCCCATCGTCATTCTGACAATTTCTGCGAGATTCGCTTTGTATTGCGCCACAATTTCTCCGTTGAGAAGTCGCTTTACTTCGGCGATGTCGAGACAGGCTGCGCACTCGAGTGTAGACCCCAAGCTGTAGTCGAGCGATTTTAACTTCGATCCCTTAGAGATTGCAGAACTCGCGTTTGCAAGGTTTTCAACGCTGCTCTGTGCTGCTCTTGGGAGATGATCGGTGATTGCACGTTTGGAATCCCAATCTTGCACCAAAGTGTCTGCTATTCCATAGAATGCCAACGTCTTCTGATAGACAAGCAGTTTCTCGTGATTGAAGGTAGCGCTCACTGGTCGGGAAGATTAGGACGGAGTATTGGGCGATGGCGAGCAGAAGGAGGTTCCTCCCCCCAGGGAAATTTCCTCGCAAGCTTAATCGTCAACTTCGTCGATGTTTTCGCCCGATCTCTCGACAAAGCTTACGACGAGGCTTACGATTAAGTTTCGGCAGGGAGGGTCAAGTCCGTCGACGTTTCAGGTTGATCTTTCGAGTAAGCTTACGACGAAGCTTACGATCAAGTTTCGAGAGAATATATCACCCCGCAGGGGAGAGGAGACTCGAGGCTATATAGGTCTTTCCCTTGCCCCGAAAACACAGACAAGCGGGACGCTTGTCCTACATATGGCTCATAAACCCGCATGGACACCAAAATTTTACATCAGTCGCGCACCCTGCTGCGCCATCACGAAATGACACATTTCAAGCCTCGTCCTTTGCGGAATACCCGGCGCCTCGGAAATTCGATCTGACCGATGCCGGTGAGCGCTAATCTCGCCAGTTCCAGCCTTCCGTAAAGCACCAGTAATTCCACGGCGACGCCCCCGCGCTTCTTTTCTTGGGAGAAGGTTCCCCAGGCGTACCCGTTCGACCAGAACCAGGTGACAGGTTTCTCCGATGGCGCGAAGGTCATCGTTCCCTGAACGGCGCTGTAGTGGAAACCGGTAAATGCGAGGACAGCCGACCACGAAGCCATGGCCCGGCCGTAGTGGTGACCGCACTCCGCCTCGTCGAACGGATTGCGTTTTCTCCCGTCATAGCGGTCCCTGATGTCTCCGATCACCTTGAGTCCGAGCCCCTTCAGTCCTTCGTAGATCATGCCGACCGCTGCGGTATATTCGAACCCGGTCATCACCTCGGAAAAGTAGGGAAACGGAAACCTGGGACGTTTCCCTGGGGGATAAGCCGCCATCAGCAACCCCGTCTCAACGCCGAGCACGTAGCTGCGCATGTTGTTAAAATGTGAGCCAAAATTCGTGCACCGGTTGAAGCGCAGAACGCTGCGAAGGGTTTTCCTCACCTTTGCTTTTTCGTGCAGGTAGCCGAGGCCGCAAAGGTGTGCGGTGTATTGTCCCACCAGCTGATCGACGAGGCAACCCGGGCCGAGTTGAAGATCGGGATTCTTCAGCTTACTCGAACCCATATTCAGCCGCAGTGCGGGGTGGACGTCGCTCCATCGCCGCAGCACCCGCACCTGGTGCTCGTAGTAGTCACCGTTGAAGAGATACTCATCCATCCACTCGCTTCCGCGTTCAAAGAGAGATCGGCAGGTGTCGGCGAACGCGTCTTCGCCGAGGAAGCAGGCCATTTCCTCAGCCGCCCGCAAAGCGCCCAGGTACCATCCCGTCATCTGCGGATTCGGCCCGAAGTACTCCACGTCCATGGTGTTGTGCTGGCAGCCTTCCATGACGCCGTCGCGATCGGCATCCCATCCCCCTTTGACCCAGCAGAACTCGAGCGCCCGGCGCGCATGCGGCCAGAGGGCGCGCAGAAATTCGTCGTCCCCGGACAGTTGCCAGTCCCGGTAGAGTTTGAGCAAACAGCCCATCTGTCCATCCGCCGCGGCGGGCCCTTCGGTCTGGCGCTCCGGCAGAGGCAAGTCGACCCGGAAAGCCATCTTGCCCTCTTCGTCAGTAGCGTGCAGAAACTCGGTTTCGCGCATGGACCGGCTCAAGTCGCCGAATAGATGCGCCGTCGCGTGCTCATAATTCCAAACGTGCGTGCAAGAGCCATGGCAGCAACCCTCTTCGTCCCGGCAACCTTCCCACGCCAGGAAATGTCCTTCACGTGTGCGAAAGCAGGTCTCCGTGCGGAGCGTCGAAGTGTTGAAAAGGGCGGCCTCTTTCACCGGTTCAGGCAAATCAGAGCTACAAAAGGCTTTCACAAACGCTACCGTGGCCCGTTCCAGCTGCGGCAAACGGGGTGCGATCTCAGCCGCGGCGTTCCAGGCGTCCTTGTAGCGGGTGCAATACCAGTTTCCCTCCCCGGCCTCTTCAACCGTGCCGCGGCCTCGGGAGCCCGAATCGCCGCAGCAGGGTTTCTCGGTCTGCGGCGCCCACGCGAATCGATTGGGAAAATGCCAGGTGATCAAAAACGTCACGGCACGCGCCGCTCCCGGTGGCACGCGGAGAGAGACCCCGAGAGATCCCATCGGCTCCGTCTGGCCGGACCCCTTACGTGGCTCGAGTTTGCCGTCAGTGCTGAAATCATCCCAAAAATCAAGTGATGCCCGGCTCCAGTGCGCTTCGATCCAAGAAGTGCGGTGCGAAATGCCGATTCGTGCCGTCGTCGCCAACGCCATCGTGCCCAAGGATTCTCTTCTGCCCTCCACACCCGGGGCATCGTAGAAAAGACCACGGACCGATTTACCGACACGAAAACGTACGCGGCGCTCCTTTCCCGGAGCTTCTTCCATCTCACTACCAGACTCAAAACCGATAAAGTTCGGGAGCGATCCGCAAACTGAGGTCTGAACCGGAAGCTTCGTCTTGTTGGTCAGGACAATACGGAGGACCGCGACCGGTAAACCACTCGCCTCGGCATCGCCCGGGACCATCGGATTAAACGCTTCCATCCTCGCAACAAGGGGAACAGCCGGATCGTCCAGGGATACCTGGGCGAGAGGATAGGCCGCCGAAAACCGGCAATTCCGAAACCGCGGCAGGCCGTGGTTGGGACCTGTCGCGCCCATCTGGCCCTCGTAGGCCTCAATCGGCAACGGGCCTTCGAGCAACCGTGCAACCGCATCGCCGGTGCTTGGCTTCGCATAGAGGGCGAAGAAAGGCCCAATCCGCGCCCGGTTCCCGTGACTCAACGGCCAACACGGAATAAATCCCTTCGCCGGACGGTTCATGATCTCCCAGTCACGCAAGTCGCCCCGCCCGCCCAGGCTTATCGTCCCGGTTCCGATCCCTCCGATCGGCATCGCAATGCGATCAAGATGCTCCTGATCGTAGGACTTCAGAACCGGCCAGCTGTTGTGAAGGTTACCGGTCATTTTAGCTGAACATTCAATATGGAACCTATTCGAAAAGGATTTCCGGATTCAGGTTTCAGATCACGGCGCCGATGTCGAGTCCGGATAAGAAGATGCCATGGATTCAAGGGTTTCGGGTGTCGGGACTCGACAGTAGCCGGACAACTTCGTCGTTCGGATCCCATCCTGAACAAACCAATCGCACAGAATCGTTTATCGTCGATTGACGATAAAGGAGACGGGATCCGGTATCTGAGCAGAAGCGATTTGAAAAACAGGTTCCGGGAAATTGCCGCCGTTTCAGTAGACCTGGAGTTCGACAAAGAAGCCCCTGAAACCACTCGTCACCCGAAACCCCATCGACACCTGTCAAATCTTCATCATCATTTCCGCCATATGCCTTCATCTTTTCTCCTCGAGCAGGACCAACCGATGACCACCCCCAACATCCTCTTCATCCTCGCTGATGACCTCGGATGGGCGGATTTGAGTCTGCACGGGTCGCCTATCCGGACCCCGAACATCGATCGGCTCGCTTCCGATGGAATTGAACTGGAGCAGCACTACGTCTGCCCGATGTGCACCCCGACCCGGGCCGCACTCCTGACAGGGCGCCATCCCGGGCGTTTCGGCGCCCACGCTACTGTCCCGAGCAACGCCCCCGTCCTTCCGGATGGATACGAGACTCTCGCTACCGTTATGCGCAACCGCGGATACGACACCGGTCTCTTCGGCAAATGGCATCTCGGTTCATCGCCGCAATTTGGCCCCAACAACCACGGTTTCGACACCGCCTACGGAAGTCTGGCGGGCGGTGTCGATCCCTACAATCACTGCTACAAACGTGGTGAATTCTCCGCCACCTGGCACCGGGACGGCACCCTGGTTGAAGAGAAGGGTCACGTCACCGATTTGATCGTAAGAGAAGCCGCGGAATGGATTGAAAGCCGGAATCGTCCCTGGTTCTGCTACGTCCCGTTTACCGCCGTGCACGTCCCAGTGAAACCCGTTCAGTCATGGCTCGACCGCTATCAGTTTGAGAACTTCGACGACGTTCCCGCGAAGGACATCTCTTACAAGAAGTACGCGGCCTATACGAGTCACATGGACCAGGGGATCGGCGAGCTTCTCGAGGCCCTCGAGCGCACTACACAGCGCGAGAACACGATCGTGATATTCTCTTCGGATAACGGCGCTATCAACGATTGCCCGCTTCACGGAACCGACATGTATCCCGGGTGGCAGGAAGCCTATCCTCGTCTCGGGTCAAACCTCCCCTTCCGCGGGGTGAAGGCACAGCTCTACGAAGGAGGCATACGAACGCCGACTGTAATCAACTGGCGTGGTCACCTCTCTCCCGGGAAGATGAATCATCCCGTGCACGTCGCTGACTGGATGCCGACATTTACCAGACTCACGGGTGCGGAACCCCAGACTGATCCGCAATGGGACGGCGCCGATATCTGGCCCCTGATCAGCGGCGAAGCCGAACAACCAGCAGAACGCGCATTTTTCTGGAACTTTAAAGGAGCGGCTCAACTCGGCATCCGCCGCGGCGACTGGAAGCTAATCCGCCGCCAGGTGGAAGGCGAGACCGAATCCGAACTCTTCAATATCGCGGAAGATCCCTACGAAACAATCGAACAGGCCTCCGACAACCCTCAGATCGTCAGGGAACTCTCAGACCTCATCGATGACGAGAGGCAACGCGACGACAGCTCGAAAAGAAGTGATGTTGATGGTCCGAGGATGGGGTGAGATTCCAGGTGGGGGAGTTTCCATTCTGAAATTCCATCGCGGCATAAAGCCGCTCCTACACCAAACGATGGTCCTATTGCCATGAAAGATTGTAGGAGTGGGTTTATCCCACGATTCCTTTCGTCCTCGTAATCGTCCTCGTTCTCGAGAATTCGCGAGAATCGAAAAACTTCCGCTTTCAGCTACAGTCTCGATTCGGTAATATCCAATCGCGTAAGCGGTCTCGGCCTTCATTCCAATTCCAGTGGTAGCCGCGTTCGTCAGAACGTGGAAAGTATTTCAGCAGACTCCTTTTGAATCTTCCGATTGAGCGATCACCCGTTCACCCAACCGCAGTCAATTATTCTACTGCTGATAGAATAAGGATAGAGATAGAATTCAACCTGCAACTTGCTTTGCCTCCTGGTTCCCGCCGAGCGGGAACAGTGTGCTACGATTCAATCTCCGGAGTACCAACTTCAAAGCGCCCGGTTCTCAGCCGAATACTCACGGTTTCCGCCTTCTCCGAGTTGCCAGGTACCGCGAAAGAGGGTTCTTCGCTTCGGAGGCATGGTCACGATGAGGTCGTGACTGAGATTGGTTCGGTGCCACTGCGCCCAGACCGAGTTGTAGCAGTTGAAGACGGCACACCGCGGATTGTCCGGGTTCGTCCAACTATTGGCGGCGTGGACGAGGCTCTCGGTAAAGACAACCACCGATCCCGCAGGGCAACTGTAGTCCTCCATCATGGCCCTGATGTTATCTTTCCAGGGCGAGCCGTCGGTATTCGGCTGGTACCGGTTCGGGCCACCGTAGTTGAAATGAGCCTTGTGTGAGCCACTGAGGAAGGAGGTGCCGCCTTGACCGGCTTTTACCTCTTCCAACTCCCATACCACCCGGGTCAGTCCGGCGAAAATCTTGCCCCCCGCCACTTGGTAGCGCATGGCATTGGCCTGTTGGGGAGGACGCACGACGTGGGCCCGACCGCCGTCACCCCGCTCCGTCATGCTCCATCCGGGCGGCCGAACCGTCGTGAAGGAGCTCTCGCACCGAAAACCGTAGCATTCGTCCGAAACGTACGGATCCTCGCACAAGATCTCGGAGAGGATTCCTGCAATCGCCGGATGATCCAGGAGTCGCTGCAGCGCACCCTCGTAACCTTTCTTGGCGCCCGCGTATACCTCCGCCTTCATCTCGTCAATCTCCGCCCCCGACAATACGGAAGGCAGCAATATCCATCCACGGAGGTCGAAGAAGAACTCTTGCTCCGGTGTCATGGGAACCGGCTCGGTATCAGGTAAGCTGTCGGATTTATCTATCGTCGTGGTATGATTTTCGGTAGTCATGATTCGATGTTTGTTTCCCTTCGAGATTAAGGTATAATCGCTGATCGATTCAAGAGAAACGCTCCCGCGTTCCTCTACAGTAGGATTTGCACCAAGCCGAAAACTACATCCCTCTATCCGCTGCACTGCCCTTATCCGTTGCCATCACCCTCTTGGGATATTCTCCCATACGATTCTAATCTCCATTCCCTACTTTGCGGCTTCTCGACAGGGCGTAGTGCCGCTTGCGGGTCGAAGACCGTTGCGTGAGAATTTTTTTCTCCCTGTAACCCTCAGTTTCTCCAGACTTGCCGGGATTCAATCAGCTTCTTTACAGAACACCCAAACTTCATCGAAAGCTTCCTCAAGAAAGTGACCGAATTCCGCGACAAAGCTAGCGACAAAGTTGACGACGAAGCTTACGACAAAGGTCCGGTCGCTTCACCGCTTCCCCCACTCTGTTTTCGTTGCGTCTCCCCGTCGCCGTTTCTCTCTGTTGCCTTCTGTTTATTCCTCTTCTCCACAGAACCATTTTCAACCTCCGTGGTCCTCTGTGCTTCTCAGTGAAGCTCTGTGACCCCTCTTTTCTTTTCATTCTCGATCGGCGCGCGCTTCTCCGCGTCGTCCTCATGCCGTTCGACACTCTCCGCCGTCGATCCCACCATGTATGGTTTCAGGGAGAGTTGCTTTCCTTCGAATGTCGGTAAACAGAACGCCAGGGCCTCGAGTAACTCCCGCGTCATCTCGCGAATCTCGTCAAGAGTGAGCACCGTCGCGGTCAAGGGATCCATGGAAAAGGCCTGAAAGACAAGCTCCGGGTCAGCCGTGATAGCGGCCTCCACCGCCAACTCCTGCATCGTTACCTGGTTCCGGTTGATCGCCGCCAGGTGCATCGGTAGCTCACCCACGCACATCGGCTGTAGCCCGTTTCGATCGACGTAGATTGGAACTTCCACACAACAGCCCTCCGGCAGGTTGTCGATCAACCCGGTGTTCTCCACGTTTCCGTGAATCACCACCGGATCGCCCCCTTCACAGGCATTGATGATCTGGGATCCGTATTCGTGACTGCGTTCGAGATTCACCGGTTCCTCGCCGCTGGCCATCCGTTCCATCTGCTCTTTCCAGTCCGGCCTTGCGTAGAGGTCCTTTATAAACCCGCTCTTCCCGTTCCACGGGTCGTTGTCAGGACAATACTTATCGATCAGCTCCTGACGCTTTCGCCACCACGGTGTGTACTCGGAGCAGTGCCCGCTCGATTCGGTGACCGGGTATCCCAGATGCTTGACATACTCCATTCGCACGGCATCCCCCAGCCAGATCTCGGGCTGGACCGCCAGTTCGCGGATCCTCGGTAGCAGGTCTTCGCCATTTTTCCTGTACTGGTAAATCCAGGCCTGGTGATTGATCCCCGCGCATTTCCATTGAATGTCTGCGAAAGCGAGCCCCAAGCGCTTCGCCCATTGTTTCGTTGTGTGTTGAACGGAGTGACAAAGTCCCACCAGTTTGATTCCCGTCGCCTGCCGGTACATCCCCCAGCAGAGCATGGACATCGGATTGGTGTAATTCAGCAGGAGGGCATCGGGACAGAGTTCCATGATATCCTGTGCGATCCCCGCCTGATGGGGAAGCGTGCGCAGACACCTCAAAATTCCGCCCGGGTTCAAGGTGTCGCCGATGCACTGATCCACCCCATATCTCATGGAAATATCGATCTCCTTCTCGATTGCTTCGTACCCTCCCACGAGAAGGCTGCTGATCACGTAGTCAGCACCCGGCAATGCCTCTCGCCGGTCAGTGGTGGCAGTGTAGGAGGCGTTGTCGTATCCGCCCCCTTCAAAGATCCGTTCGATGATCCTGCTCGCGTATGCGAGACGCTCCTCGTCGATGTCGACGAGGGCAAACTCCGTCTCACGAGTCTGATCGAATGAAAGAATATCAGCGGTCAACCGGCTGGAAAACACCAGGCTCCCCGCACCCACGATTACAACTTTAGGCATTGTTTCTCCTGTGCTCGATTAACGCTCCGGGAACGATCCGGAAAATTCCAAAGATCCTCGCATGCCAGGAATCTGAAAGCAAAACCGATAAAGAGGAAGATCAATCTTCTTCATGCTGTATGAAAACCAAAGTGTTTCCTCGTTTCTGAGATCGGAACGCAGGACCAACCAGGGAGTGGAAAAGGAAACTAAAAATTCCAACCACGGATGACCTGGCGCAGCGTAGCCGCAACCAAAAAAAGAGAAGAAGAGAACCGCAGATGTACGCAGATGGACGCGAATGCAGAAGGAAACTCCTACTTCCCTTGGGTAACCTTGCATGCCTCGGCAAAGCAGAGCGACGACGGGTCGCGAACCTCACTCCCGAACCTTGTCGACGACTTACGTCATTCTGTTAGCTGGTCCCCGGCGCAAGACCGGGGCAGCTTCAAATCACGCTAAACACGCACAACCCGGGGTTCAGCTACCCTAACCCGCTGATCTTGCAAACTTTAGACCAAACAATCTTAAAAGATAAATGGGTTAAAGATTGAAAAAACTCGTAGATCCTTTCAATCTACAGCCGTCCTAAAAAGAATCGGTAAGAACATAAAAGAGGTCAGTCATGGGCAACGAAATTGAAGTAATGAATCCGATGGGGTATCCGCCCCAAATCACGCAGATGGGAATGGCGCCGAGAATGGAAAGTCTGGAGGGTAAAACGGTTTATCTCGTCGACTGCCGCTTCGATGACGGCGACATCCTCATGGAGCAGATGCAGGGCTGGTTTTCGGAGCACATGCCTTCGGTGAAGACTGAGCTGCGGAGCAAGGAGGGTGTCTACACTGAGCGGGATCCGAAACTTTACGAGGAGATTCAATCCCGAGGGGCTGCCGCGATAGTCGGAGTCGGCCACTGAAGCACCTGTGCGCCGGCGGTCGCCGACCAATGCTTCATTCTCGAGACTGAATACGGGGTCCCAACGGCCTCCGTCCAAACGAACATCTTTGAACCCCTGGTGCGGGCCTCGTCCATGCAACGGGGCATGCCCAAACAGCGATTCGCCTTTGTGCCCCAACCGGTTATGGGGAAGTCGCCCACCGAGCTGCGCGCTTATGTCGACGGCGCAGACGCCATCACCGGGCAGCCATTTATGCAGGTAGTGTTGGACGCTCTTGCAACTCCACTCTCGGATGCGGAGACCAGGCAAGTGCGCTTCGATCGATCAACACCTCGGTTCGTCGACCCGGACACGGAAGAAAACCTGCATCAGCTCTTCCTGGAAAAGAACTGGACCGACAAACTGCCCATCATCCTCCCTACCGAGGAACGGGTCGCGGATATGCTGAAGGGAACGAGCCGGAGTCCGGACCAAGTGGTGGGTCGCATGCGGCCGACTGCCGGGCGCGAGGCCTGGGAATACACCGTTGAGAAAGTGGCCGTAAACGCCGTCATGGCCGGCGCGAAACCGGAGTACTTCCCGGTGATCCTCGCTCTTGCCGCTACCGAGGCCACGGCGCGAGCCAGCACCACGAGTTCAGCGGCGGGCATGGCTGTCGTCAACGGCCCTATCCGCCATGAGATCGGCATGAATTGGGGTATCGGAGCCATGGGGCCGTACAACCACGCCAACGCCACCATCGGTCGCTCCTACGGTCTCCTCTCTCAGAATCTTCAAGGGGGTTCCCTGCCGGAGGTGACCTACCTTGGATCTCAAGGCAATAACTACGCTTACAATAGCATAACGTTCGCGGAGAATGAGGACGGAAGTCCCTGGGTGCCGTTTCACGAACAACATGGTTTTAAGAAAGATGATAGCGTCGTCAGCGCCTTCTCGGGCTGTCGGTCCACGTCATTTCATTTGGGGCTGCGGGAAAAATTCTGGCGCGAGCACGTGCGTAACCTGCTCGTCGGCATGAACCCGCACAGTCCCCCGACTCTCGTCCTCGATCCCATCACCGCGCGACAATTTGTCGACCGCGGCGGGCTTGACACCAAAGAAAAGCTGATCGATTGGGTGCACGAAAACGCCACAATGCCAGCCGGCATTTATTGGGATTATCAACTCGTCCAGAATTACATTTACCCAAGGGCTCTCAAGGGAGTCGAGCCCTATGCCACGATGCTCAAAGCCGCGGACACCGAACACATCCGGATATTCCCGAAGGATCAAATAGAAGTCGTCGTGGTAGGCGGAGAAACGAACGGCTACTGGCGAATCATGGGTTGCAAATACAGGAAAAGTATCTCTGTTGACGAATGGCGGTAGTATTGATGCAGGCTTCCTCGTATTGCGACCCTCCTCTTCCGTCGTGACTCTAAATCGTGATCTCAAGTCGATCTTGTCCTCTTTCGATTTTAGATCACGATTACGATTCACGACGAAAGATCCAATCGGCTCCCCTCTTCCCATCGTGACTCTAAATCGTGATCTCCCGTCGAGCTTTCTTCTTTCGAATTTAGATTACGATTATGATTACGACGGAGAGATCAATATTACTAATACCATCCCTACACCGTTATCTGATCAGCGTTCCCCTCCCAGGAGGGGTTAGGGGTGGGTTCCTGCCAAGTTTTAGCCAAGACTTCGAGGAGGAGAACGATCGCTACGCCGTCCCTACCGTGGGCAGAATATTTCGTGGGCTCAGAGCCCGGAGTCCCGCTCGAAGAGCTTCCCCGCCTACCGGGAACACCCATTCCAAAAAATGGCCGGCTGACACCCAGCGATGCTCCCGGCTTCGGACTGGATATCCCGGAATCCTGGATCATACCATGATTCGCATCACATGATTCCTAGTCAAAAGCGTGAAGTGAAAAAAGAATACAAGCTTGTCGAAACATGATCGCTAACAGATTGTTTCCGGCATCCCGCTTCGCCGATACGCCGGATACAATACTAAACGTTTGATAAGAACAACGGAGAAGGGGAAAAGATGACGGGTAGTGAATTATTCAGAGCGGCACAACCAATCATCCCTACGCGTGGCGTTCATCTGGACCTGAAGGGGATGCCTCCGACGGCCAACCGGTTTCGGGAGCTTCTGAAACTGTTTGCAGCCGCACACTACAATGCCGTCTCGGTCGAGTGGGAAGACACTTTTCCCTGGACTGTGGACGAACGGTTTCGCAGTCCCACAGCATACACGGCTGAGGATATCCGTCATTTTCAAGAGGCGGCGCGGACTCTCGGTCTCGAAATCATTCCTCTGGTGCAGTGTCTGGGACACATGGAAACGCCTCTCAGTGTTCCCGGTTACGAACACTTTCGTGAGGAGCCTGATGACTCCTCTGTGCTTAATCCGTTGGCTACTGGCGCCCGCGACCTGGTCCAGAGGATGGTGGATGACGTTCTTAATCTCCTGCCGGAGGTCCGCTATTTCCATCTCGGGGGTGATGAAGCCTGGAGTATGGGAAAACACCCACAAACCAAGGTCTACATAGATGAACACGGAAAGGGGGCGCTTTACCTACAGCACGTGGAGCCAATCTTGGACAGTCTCAATGCCCGAGGTATCCGGCCAATTCTGTGGCACGATATGATGATCAACTGGGAAACTGACGCATTGAGAGTTCTTGCCGCCAAGAGTGATCTTCTGACGTGGGGATATTCAGGCCATCCAGACACAACGGACCTTCATTTCAGCACCAAATACATCAAACGCTTTCACGACCACAATATCACTCTGTGGGGCGGCACGGCATATAAGGGAGCCGATGGCCACAATATCGATCGCCCGGATATCCAAGAGCGGGAGCGCAATGCTCTCGCCTGGATGGAAATTGCGCAGCGCTATGGATATGTGGGTGTCATTGCCACCGGATGGAGCCGTTACTCCACCGATCGTGTGCAGTGTGAGACCATTGATGCCTCACTCGACTCGTTAGTCAACATTGGAGTAATCATGCACGATGGCCGGCCACCTGAAGGCGGCATTGATGCTTGCATATCTGCCCTGGAAGAACTCGGCGAAAGGGATCGCTTCGAATCCTGCAAAACAGCCATGGAAAATCTAGCAGCCATTCGCCAACGAGGCTGGCAATCCATCCAATCGTTACGCGAACAGGTTGTATTTTGCCGTAAGGACGCGCGTCGAAGCGGTTCACGTATGGCGAGTAAGAGCCTGAGCAAGTTACGTGACATCCTCGGAGAAGCGGACGAGGTTGCCGAAGAAGTGAAAATGAGTTTTGCCGGGCTTGTGGAACCGATCTGGATCGAAGAATACCTCAGTACACGACTCACGCCTCTCCGTGAAGAGCTGTTCGACCTCGATCACGAACAGGAGAAATGAGAACAGATCATGAACTCGCTCTTTTCGGCCTGGTGGTTTGCTCCTTTCCGGCGACTTTTGAGACGATGAGGGACGTTTGGCAGTCGATGTTTGGACAAGTGATTAAGAGATTTTCACAGAAAGTTCGGGAAGATCGGAAAGAGGGAGTTAATGCAGACAGCGGAATAATGATACTCACGGGAAAAAATCGAAGAAATCGTCTGTGAGGTGTCGATTTCGTTGATCGCGGTTCGACCTGGTGTGAAAGGGAGCCATCAACGGCTGCCCACAACTCAAAAAAGGATACAACGCTAAGAACTGATGAAATACCAGTACTGTCCGGTTATAAGTCAAACAACTCCAACTGTTTAGGAATGCGGTGTTCATTGAAAGTGTAATCGGTTTCTGTAAGTAGTTCAGTCATAGGAGTTTTCTCAAATAGGGTGAAGCTGAGAATCTGTAGGATTTTGTGCAAACTGATCTCCAGGCGAAGGCGTTTGCGGATGATGGCGATGAGCACATAGACGCTGACGGCAATCCAGATTTGAGTCTTCACAGCATTCTCGGAGGTGCCGAAAAAGCTCTTGATGCGCAAGTGCTGTTTGATCCATTTGAAGAACAATTCGATCTGCCAGCGTAAACGGTAAATCTGGGTGATGATTATGGCTGGGAGGGCAAACTGGTTGGTGAGAAACACGAAGCGCTCGGAACTGTCGGGGTCGAGGTAAGTGATACGCCGGAGTCTTTCGGGGTAGGCCTTGGCAGGATAGAAGCTGACCAGGGCAACGGTCTGGTCCGAACGCAGACCGGTTGATTTGTCGACCTTTTGAGAGTAGAGGCGGCGAAACTGAAAGCCGCGGCGGGCGCGTGTGACGAAGAAAGAACCGCATTGTGCGATCCGATAGAGGCGCTCGTAATGCAGATAGGCTCGGTCCATTACATAGTAAGCACCGGCCTCGGGGATGATGAGATCCAGAATGTTTACGTCGTGAACTTTTCCATCGGTAATCTCGATAAAATAAGGGATAGAGCCTCTGAGATCGAGAAGCGTATGGACCTTCACCGCCCCCTTGTGCTTGCGGAAACGTGCCCACGGGAAGAGTGATAGACATAGATCGATCGTGGTGGAGTCCAGAGCGTAGAGCGTATTGTCCAGGTCGATGCCCAGATCCTCGTTTGAATACAAAGGACGAGCCATTGCGATGAGGACCTGTGCAAAGTCGGCGTAGCTGCGCCAGTCTCGTTTCTCGTTGGCATCGGCGAGCGTGCTTTTGGATACTCCGCTTCGAATCCCTGCGTGGTATAGTTTTGGTTGTACTGCCCGCAGGCAGGTTTCGATGTCGCGCAGACTCTCCCGGTAGGTCAACTCGGCAAAACCCATGCAGAGAAATTGTTCGAAGCAACTGAACTTTTGAACTTTGTAGTCGCCTCCGTAGCATTGGACGCAACGATGGAACTGATGGCGCGGAAGATAATCTATGATTTGAGAAAAAACGAATCGGCCTGTATACATGATTTGGACCCTCGAAATTTTTGAGAGTCCACAAGGCTTTTTGCAATTTCAAGTCGAAGACAGCAGAAATCATATGTAAAATGTTGGTTATCAATCGATTAACCTGCGTTCCTAGAAAAACAACCGGACAGTAGTGATGAAATACATATTCCTTATCTACACGGAAGAGGCACAGAATCCCAGTCCCGGCACCCCGGAATTTGGAGAAACCATGGCAGGTTACGGCGCCTTCAGTAAGCAGATCCAAGATGACGGAGTCTTCGTCGCCGGAGAACCGCTCGAGTCTGTGACAAGCGCATCAACCGTGGCTGTCCGGGACGGCAAGCGCATCGTCACCGACGGGCCCTTTGCCGAGACGAAGGAGCAGCTCGGGGGCTTCTACATCCTCGACTGCCAGGACCTGGACGTGGCGCTCCGATACGCCGAGAAAATCCCTGGCGCGAAGAGCGGTCGGGTGGAGGTGCGACCCATCATGAATATCCCAGGGAGCGGCGAATAAGGGGCCACTTGCGCCCCGAACGATCATGGTGTCCGGAGAGCATCCTCATGTAATCATCGAAGACGTCATCCGGGAAGAATGGGGCCGCGTGCTCTCGGTCCTCGTCGGACAGATCCGAGATTTCGAACTCGCCGAGGATTCTCTGCAGGACGCCTTGATTGTCGCCCTGGAACAGTGGGGCGAGGCGGCAACGGGCATTCCGGAAGACCCAAGCGCCTGGCTCCTCAAGGTCGCCAGGCGCAAGATGATCGATCAGGTCCGCCGAAGGGAAAACATACGCCGGAAACAGGACGAGATTGTGGCCGCTATCGAATCCAATTTCCAGCTTCCACCAGATCCTTCGGGAGCCGACGAGGAGTTCGCCATTCCCGACGAGCGGCTCCGTCTGATATTCACCTGCTGCCACCCGGCCCTCTCGGAAGAGGCACGCGTTGGCCTGACGCTGCAGACTCTGGGTGGACTCAAGACGCCAGAGATCGCGAAATCGTTCCTCATTCCGGAAGCTACGATGGCGCAACGTCTCGTCAGGGCGAAACGAAAGATCAAAGTCGCGCGTATCCCCTACGAGATCCCGGAGGCCGAGGATCTACCGGAGCGGCTATCGTCCGTGCTCGCGACAATCTATTTGATCTTCAATGAGGGTTACTCCGCATCGTCGGGCGATGATTCCGTGCGTTCTGATCTTTGTGAAGAGGCGATTCGGCTGGGGCGGATCCTCGTCACGGTGGCGCCCGAGCACGCGGAGGCCAAAGGTCTGCTTGCTCTGATGTTGCTTCATCACTCGCGCTCTGCAGCGCGCATCGACTCCGACGGAAATCTGATCATCCTGGAGGACCAGGATCGGGGGCTGTGGAACCGTGAACTCATTGGACAGGGCGTCATTATTCTCGAGGAGGGACTCGCCCATCAAACACCGGGGCCCTACCAACTACAGGCTGCGATCAGCGCCCTCCATGCCGAGGCCGCAAATCACGCATCGACCGATTGGCAACAGATCTACCTCCTTTACCAGGCGCTCCTCCGACTCCAACCCGACCCGGTCGTCCGACTCAATGCTCTCGTTTCTCTCTCCTATGCGGGCGGACCGGATGCGGCGTTGGACGCACTCGCGGAAATCCGCGATGAACCGCAACTCCAGAACTACCTGCCGTTTCATGCCACCGAGGCGGATTTTTTACGACGGGTAGGAAAGGGAAAGGAAGCCGTGGCGGCCTATCAGCGTGCGCTCGAACTGGCCGGAAACGCGCCGGAGCGGGCTTTTCTTGAAGGGAGATTGCGCGAGGTCGAGGAGGGCTAATCGAAAGGAGGTTGCACAAAAATAGATGGCAACTCTAGAACCATGCCCTTTATACAATTCGGCAAAGCCTTGTGAGTGAGAACTGGTGTATCCTGAACACCGGAATTGACTTGTGTAGTACATGTGCTACATTAGACCCATGAGTCAAACTGCAACTGTACATGCTCGAATAGACCGAAAGACGAAAGAGGAATCTGAACGTGTTCTTCGCCGAATTGGTATGACAGCAACCGAAGCGGTACGCTTGCTTTACCGTCAGATCGCTCTGAGAAAGGGATTCCCATTGGAGCTCCGTGTCCCGAATAAGCTCACCGCGGAGACCCTTGCGAAGAGTGATCGCGATGAAGAAGTGGAGTATTTCGACTCCGTAGAGGAGTTGGCCGCCAGTTGGAAGGACAGATGAGGCTCTCTCAAACCGGGCAGTTTAAGAGAGACATCAGAAAGCAAATTAGGAGAGGAAAGGATTCAAGCAAGCTCAGGCGGGCTGTTGATATTCTCATGGCGGGAGAACCGCTACCGGAACGCTACCAGGACCATCCGTTAAGAGGGGACTGGAAGGGTCGGAGAGACTGTCATTTGGAGCCCGATTGGGTGCTCATCTATCGATTGTGCGATACCGAACTCAGGTTGGAACGGACCGGCAGTCATTGCGATCTCTTCGGATGAAATCCAGCAAGCACCCGGCTCACGGAGCCAGCGCGTCCAGGCGAGTAACGATGTCGTCGAGCACAGCGAAGGCCTGCTCCACCGGTTCAGGTGTCGTCATGTCGACGCCACCGAGCCGGAAAACTTCAAGCGGGTAGAGGGAGCCGCCCGCTTTCAGGAAACTAAGGTAACGCTGCCGCGCCTCTCCATCGCCTGCGATAACGCCTTCGGCCATGGCGTGGGCGGCGCTGATTCCGATGGCGTACTGGAAGGTATAGAAGGGCATGTAAATATGCTGAAACTGGGCCCATGTTATTGCGGTGCGATCCGGATCATCGGAAAGGGTCGACCCGTAGCCTTCCGCGAAAAGCTCTCCCATTATTCCGTTAAGGATGTCGGCATTGAGGGGCTGTCCTTTCTCGGCTCGACTGAAGACTTCGAACTCAAAGCGCGCCAGGGTTGGCATTATGAAGAAATAGCGATGGAAGTTGAACATCGCTTCGTCCAACAGAGCGAGTTGGAAGGAGTCATCGTCAACCTTTTCGCGCATCAGGTAGGAACGCAGCAGAGCCTGATTGAAATTCGACGCGGTTTCGGCCACCATCGACATCCCCATGCTGCGGTAGACGATGGGCTGCGTTTGATTGATAAGGTATCCGTGCATGGCATGCCCAAGCTCGTGGGCGAGCACGCTGACCGCCTGAAGGGTGCTGTCGTAGGAGGTGTAGAGGAAGTTCCTCGTGCTGCCGAGACCGCCGCCCACCGCAGCTGCGCCCTGCCGCTTTTCGATGTTTGGCTCGTAGTCGACCCAGCGCTCCTCGGTGCAGCCGGAACGCATCGCAGCGACATATTCATCACCCAGAGGTTCCATGGATGCGCAGCACCAGTCGACCGCCTCTTCATAAGGGATCCGGATTTCGTTATCCTGCAGGGGAGCCCACTGATCGTATGGATGCAACGTATCGACTCGCAGCAAACGGAGGCGGACGTCCCAGTAACGGTGCCATGTAGGAAGATTGGCAGTGAACGTATCGATCAGGTTTTGGAATACAGCAGTCGGCACGTTGCCCGGTGAAAGCATGCTCTGCAGGACCGACTCATAGGAGCGCACCCGAATGTTGAATACTCGCTGTTTGACGCAGGTCAGGTAGTTACTGGCCAGTGTGTTCTTCACGCCGAGATAACCGTCGCTGAAGCTCTCCCACGCAGTGCGACGGCGCTCCCGGTCCGGACTCTGGATGCCGGTCGGCGGAATGGTTGTCTGGCCGACGCGAAACGCCTCTCCGTTGCCCCCAACGGCATCAGCGAACTGCAGGTCCGAATCCGTAAGGGCACTGGCGGTAGCCTGGGGCCCTGAAAAGGGATCGATCAAAAGACCCAGAACCTGCTCAACTTCCGCGGAGCGCAGATGGTCCTTCTGACGAATCAGGTCTTCGAAATAGTGCCGGTAGATCGAAAGTCGCGGTTCCTTCTCTGCCCACTCGAAGAGAATATCTCCCAGATCCTGAAGTTCAGGTTGAGAAAAGGAGACGGTGGCGCAGCACTGCCCAAAGAGCCCGGTAGCCTGTCCCTTCAGCGCCAGCGCCTTGGGGTTGGTCGTGTCGACAATAATTTCCATATTGGCATAGGTCATAAGCCTGACGGTGCGCACCGCCATGGACCCTGCAGCCTCCAGGTAGTCTGCCAGAACAAGTGGGGATTCTCCCAGCTTTCCCTTGAACCCGGCGAGCGTGGGCAGCGTTGCCATCACCGCCCGCCGCTCTTTCTCCCAGTCTTCGGCTGTAGGGAACACACTCTCGAGGTCCCAGGTGTGCGCAGATTCTACGTCCTTTCGCTTCATTACTTGATCTGTTGTTGTGTTCATGGATTCGGTTATAGTCATGATTCTGCTGAAAAACCACCACGTTGTTATTCCGCTGGGCGGGGCGGCTACAGTGCTCCGTAAATCGTTGTTATATGGAGCCGTGTTCGCGAAAACGTCGAACGCCTCATAATCGCAATCTAAAATCGAGAAACAGAAATCGACAATCGACTACTCTGCCGTACGGCAGAGAAGACATTCAGGTGGATATCCATTCGATCCGTAATCGTGATCTAAAATCGAAAGGGATTCGACAAGGTTCGCGACGAGGTTTCCCTTTCGGGTATTCCGGCCTAAAGGGAAGAGAAAACTCAGAGGAGGAGCTCGAATCACCTTTGTTCAAACCTCGTCGCGAAACCCTGGCGCGAACCTTGTCGATGAGTCTTGTAGGACTCCGCTAAAGGGCAGGGTTCCTTCCCAAACTCCGTCGTAATCTTTGTATCTGTTTAGCGTGCCCCACCCGGGCACCCGTCTTCGCCGAGGCGTGCAAGCCCGGGGCAGCCTCAGAAATGCAAAACACCTACCAACCTTCGCTTGCCATGGATGTCAAGAGTCTACCAAAATCTGGCAGAACGTTGTTGAGTGCCGCATTCTCCTAAAATCTCCTTTTCTGAACTTGAAGGATTTTGGGACTTGCTTTCGGTCCATGTCTTAATTACATTGTAGTTATGAGCGAGCTTCATTTCGAATGGGATGAGGCGAAGAATCACGCCAACCAGCGAAAGCACGGCATCTCCTTTGAAGAAGCTCAAACCGTGTTCTTCGATGAGGATGCTCTCGAATTCTATGACGTCGATCATGATAAGACCGAGGATCGGATTCTCATGCTCGGTCAGAGCTTTCGATTTCGCACACTGATGACGTGTCACTGCTATCGAGAGCCGGAAGATATCATCCGAATTATTTCGGCTCGCAAGGCGACCGCGAAGGAAAGAAAAATCTACCAAGAGAACAAGTGATGAAAAAGGAATACGACCTAAGCAAAATAAAGTTCAGAAGGAATCCTTATGCGAAGCGTTTGAAAAAGCAAATTACGATTCGCATGGGGGTAGACGTCCTCGATTATTTCAAAGCGCTGGCTCAAGAAACCGGCATCCCCTACCAGAACCTTATTAACTCATATCTGAGAGACTGCGTAGTAAATCAGAAGAAGCCCTCCATGAAATGGGCTTCTTGATCAAAGCAGAACACACAGAAACGAAAGGGATATACTTGAGTAAGAAGAGAGTACTTTTAACCGGCGCTTCCGGTAGGGTCGGATCGGGCCTCTGGCCGGCCTGGGAGGCGGAGGACCGTTACGAACTGACCCTCGTCGATCAGTGCGAGATTGAGGGCGCACGCTCTCGCGTCGAAGTGGGGGACCTGCGGGATCCGGAGTTCGCCGCTCGAGTCTGTGCCGATCAGGATGTCCTGATCTCTCTCGCCTACCTGCGCGCCCCAAAAATCGGAGAACCGGACTGTGGCATGACCGACATAGGGATGCAGATGCAACTGTTCGAAATCGCCCATCGAGCGGACGTGGGCAAAATCGTTTACGCCAGCTCCAACCACACCAGCGGCTGGAATGAAAAGATCAGCGATCCCCCCACTTTCTCCACCGTCGACCAGATCAATCCGGACGGCTGGTACGGAGCTATGAAATGCATGGCCGAGGCGGCCGGTAAGTACCTCGTTAATGTCTGCGGCCGGCGCTTCATAGGAATCCGCATCGGTACCTATAACGGCACTACAGAGCCTCGGGATTTGCGTCATTGCAGCACCTTGCTGGCCCCCATTGACGCCGTGCAACTCTTCACGCTGGCGGTCGACTACGGGGGCCCGGAGAAATTCCTCCTCACCTATGGAGCCTCCGAGAATGTGCATGAAGGACACACCGGTTTTCTTGATCTTTCCGTTGCCAAAGAAATCCTAGGATACAAACCCCAAGTCAATGTGATGCGTTTCCGGAAAAGGTTCGTTGAGTGAATGGCATGTAGCCTGTTAACCAACTTAAATCAGTATGACAAAATTCCTACCAGATGGAGCCATGCGACACCATGCGTCGCCGGAAGTTCAAGAAAAGATCAAGAATAAGAAGCTAGAATTGAAGTCTTTGAAACGGGATCTTAAAGCCGCTCCGCCAATCAAGAAGGACGAATTAAGGATTCAAATCAAAACCCTGAAAAAAGAGCTTAAGGCAATTTCTCCAAAAGAAGCATTATGGTAATTCGGCGCATAACAATTGCATTCATGGCAGTCTTCGCCCCTTTCGGGCACATCGCCAACGCGCAGACGCCTATCCCGGACAGCGGTCTAGAGTCGGCCATCCGAGACGCTTTGGGAAAACCCACCGGCGATATAACCGCCACTGACATGGAATCGCTAACCAGCCTTTCGGCCCACCTAAGTGGCATCGCCGACCTGACCGGCCTGGAGGCTGCCGTGAACCTGACCTCGCTAAACCTCTCCAACAACCAGCTCAGTGATATCAGTGCCCTGAGCGGGCTCACCAGCCTGCTAGAGCTAAATCTCTGGAACAACGAGATAAGCGATACCGGCGCCTTGAGCGGGCTCACCAGCCTGAGATTTCTTAACCTCTACAACAACCAGATCAGTGATATCAGCGCCTTGAGCGGGCTCACCAGCCTCACAGAGCTATGGCTCGCCACCAACCGGATCAGCGATATCAGCGCCCTTAGCGGGCTCACCAGCCTGAGATTTCTTAACCTCTACAACAACCAGATCAGCGATATCAGCGCCTTGAGCGGGTTCACCAGCCTGAGAAGGGTATCCCTCTACAACAATCCGATCAGCGATATCAGCGCCCTGAGCGGACTCACCAGCCTGTTAGAGGTAAACCTCTGGAACAACCAGATCAGTGATATCAGCGCCCTGAGCGGGCTCACCATCCTGAGAAGGTTATCCCTCTACAACAACCGGATCAGTGATATCAGCGCCCTCCGCGGGCTGAACAGCCTGACATTTCTTAACCTCGCCACCAATCGGATCAGCGATATCAGCGCCCTGAGCGGGCTCACCAGCCTGACTAAGCTAGACCCCATTCGAAAAGCCTTTCGAGCGGGCGGTTTAAGGTTCTCCGCCACGGGCGGACCAGCCTATGGCTGGCAGGTTTCGGGTTTTAGGCTGCCGGCGCTGCCGATGAGCAGGTATTGAGCGGCCATCGGCGTGGCTTGCTGCACAATACGTATATTTGCCGCTGTCTGGAGGCATACTCATCCCGTGGTGCTTTTTTCTCTGAGCTTCAAAGCGGTCAGATTCAGGCTGCCTGTTCCAGTTCCTCCCCTCGGCGTTTCTTCATCAGTATGATGCGGCAGAAGTTGTAGGCCAGAACCTTCTCGAGCAGTTCATCGCCTACCGCATCGATGCCGCGGCGGCCGAGTTCGCCAAAGGCAAATCCATCTTTAATCGTGAACATCAGCGACTCCACTGCGGAGCGATCGCGGCGTGCCTCGCGATACGCCTCGCTCTCCCAGTCCTCGGGGGTGGTCAACTTCTTGCCCTTCGCCCCACTGATACTGATCTGCTTTACCCCCATGCTCAGCACCTCCTTGCGTCCCTTCGCCGAAGCATATCCGTCATCGGTGCTGACCAGTTCAGCAATGACACCGGTGCGCTTGATCGAATCGCCGATGGCCGGCGCCAGCTCAATGGAGTCTGCCGCGTTGCCTTGCGGTACGATCAGGCTGGTGACAAAACCGTTTTCGCTGCGAACCAGTTGTGGCTTGTACCCGATCACTGGATTGCGGCTGCCCTTCTTGATGTAGGCCGCCGATCCGTCCGAGAGGCTCAGGACCTTCTGTGTGGACGGTAGCTTCTTTTCGTGAAACACCCGATCATGAGCATACTCAACAACCCGCTTGGCGTCGGCAATATCGCCCCTGATCTGGCTCAATGCCCGCTCCAGAAGCTCCCGGCGAGTGGGAGGCAGTGAATCCATCGACAGGCCCTCTTCAAGATGGCTCAGTTCCCCCGTTAGTGAGTCGGCCGCCTTGCGGCCCCGCTTGAGCAACCGCCGGTAGTGTTTCTTCAGCTTGCCCTTCGACTTCGGTTTGCCCGCGGCCAGACAAATCTGAAACTCCAGCTTGTCCATTTCCTCCAGCCAACGCCCAACCCATCCCTTGCGAAAATCCTCCAGCCCGAAGACATGCAACTTCTGACCCAAACGATTGGCCCGCATCAAAAGACCGCTCAGAATCTTCCCATCGGTGGGCCAGCAGCTGTTTGCTTTCACCGAGGTGCTGTCGATCGTCAGCTTCCCGAAATCGTCCCATTGCTCCTGGAGGATAAACCCAATCTGTTTATCAAAGATCAACTCGCGGGTCGTATGGCTGACCAGGTTCACGTTCTCCAGAATCGTCGTCACCGCCGGCATTCTCAGTCCCCCGCTCTGCAAAAATCCGTACAAGCTCATCGACTCGCGCACAAACCGCCGTGCCGGTTTCGTGGTCAACGAACCCAGAAACCCTCGAATCATCACGAACACGTATACCGCATAAGCCGGCATCCGCGGCCGGCCTGCCCCAAGATTCAATTCAGCAGCCAGAATATTCTCCTCCTCGATGTCCAGCTCCGGCAGCTCCGCTGTGCGCCCTTCAAAGAACCTGCGATCTTCCAATCGAAGTTTCTTCTTCTCACGCGCATGGGCGTCCAGATCCTTCTCGATCGCCTCGATGATTTGCGCCGCGAACCCGGCCAATTCTTCAACTTCATCCAGAAAATCACGGAAATCCGTGTCTGGAACCGGCAGAATGAGGTTGCTAAGGGGCGTCTTATCGCTTTTGTTCTCCTCTGTCGCACATGTTGGCATGTTTAACTCCTTTCTTAATCTTAGGTTGTTAAACACTAGCATGTTGCGACACTTTTTATCAAGCCAAAAAATGATTTTTCTCAAGTTTTTCTTGCGCCTTTTGCGCCTCTTTGCGGCCAATCAGTAGCTTTTCGGATAAGGTCAAGCTAAGGCTCGCCACCAACCAGATCAGCCATATCAGCGCCCTCAGCGGGCTCACCAGCCTGATGGAGCTATACCTCGGCAACAACCAGATCAGTGATATCAGTGCATTATCCGAATTAACTAATCTCGGTTACCTGGATATTAGAGCCAACTTTCTCGATCTGCGGGAAGATTCGCGGGCACGGCAAGACTGATAGGAAATCGCTCTCAAGATCCTGCCCCAGCATCTATCCGAGAGAGCCGAGCTGAGGGAGAGATTCGAGCAGAAATCCAGGGAATCGCCGCTTCCTTGATGGTGCGGATCGGTCGATCTACCCTTAGTACTCGAGTTCGTAAATACGGTGATGTATGCCGAGGCGATTTTGGATGCTGGGGGAGGCGGTCGAGTCGTTCCAGGCAGGAGCCCTTGCTCGACTCGACCAACGCTGCCCAGCGCCAAAAGCGCCCGGTCCCATAGGGATGGGGCGGCACCGGGGGTATTGCAGCGTTGCGCCGACGAGGAAAGCGCTTCCCGGCTGTCCATCGTGGGCGCGCCTTGCACTACCCCCCCAGTCCCGGCATGCCGGGACATACATCACCGTATTTACGAACTCGAGTACTTAGTCTGAGAAGTCTGCGTTTTCCTGGGAATCTGTCGGACTTAGAATTTCTAACACCCTTTTGGTGCAGATTTCATGATGACAGATCGATGTTTCGATCCAGATGAGACCGACAGATTCCTTTGAAGAAAATGAACCTGAGATTTGAGGCATATTGTCATATCTATTCCATCCTCGACTACGAATCTGATGATGAACGATTGTGGCTCTCGGGTTGATCGTGTCAAAATGGCCCATAACGAAAACACTGTGCAACAATTCGTCCACTTTCCCACAAATCTCAGTTTCATTTTCTTGTTTCTAGTCCCGGCAAGCCGGGAATGAAAACAGTTCGAATAAGTCCGATCCCGGCTCGCCGGGACTAGATCCCAAATGGATCGGTGCGCCTTTTTTTCTTAAAAATCATCTCCTGTTGGACCCATATGTTGACTGGATTTCCATTTTTGCGAGCGGGTCGAAATCGGGAACCGCTGATGATATTAAGAGCGAGCTTGTTGATCTCCTCGTTGGTTGATTCAAGGACGTG
This sequence comes from Candidatus Moanibacter sp., assembly GCA_965215885.1. GTDB lineage: Bacteria > Verrucomicrobiota > Verrucomicrobiia > Opitutales > UBA2987 > CBDCEW01. The sequence continues at coordinate 105,270 of CBDCEW010000101.1, read as the reverse complement.
AATGTCCTCCGTTCGTCCTTTTTTCGTAACACGATAGAGGACGAGGAGTTCGGCTCTTTCTTTCAGTAATTTCGGAGAGATATATAAGTTCGGAGCATGCAGCCGGACAGGATTCTCATCGACCTGATCGGGGTCGTAGACGATCAGCCTGTCCATTAGGTTGGGTTTAACAGCTCGGAGTTGCGATCGGAGATCAAAGTCAATGTAGATCTCGGGCTCCATTTCCGATCCGAAGGTTAGATCGAGAAATTCCAAGGGCAAATGCTCGATCGGATCCTTTTCCACGGAGTCCATCTCATCCGGGAATTGGAGATCGAATGTGGCCGGATTTTTCGAAACGAGGGAGCGCGCCGGTCTGGTCACGGCGGGCGGTGGAGGTGGTGGTGGTGCTGGAGGTGGTGGAGGTTGATAGAGATCCATCAATTCCGTTTTCGCTTCCGGGCGATCGAGAACTAATCCGAGTTGGGCCGATGCAATGAGGAAGAAGATCAGGAAGGTAAGCAACATGGATCCTGCATAGCTCTTCCACGAGCTCCGCATCGCTTTCATTTCTCGGTCGAATTGAGACATTCGCTTCCTGGGTTTTCTTCAATCGGATTCGCGTTAAGCCCGGACGATGGGCTTTCAAGGTTTCTAACCCGTTTTGCGGCTACCCTTACGGGATTTTTTCCGGCGAGATTTAACCGGCAGATTCGCCGGAAAAATAAAGGCGCGTCTTCGACGCGCCGGGGGGAGGGGGTGATGAGAGTACGAGGTTCGCCAGAGTTGACGTACCGCTCAGCGGGACTCGCGACAGAGGTTCCCTCACGGGTTAAAAGCTTCCCAAAACTTTGTCGTAAGCTTAGTCGTGAGCTTGGACGATTCTTCGTGCCTCCTACTTGCTCCTTTGGCGCCGGAAAGAGTTTCACTCCGGCTGAGGGGAGATTCGACAAAGTTGACGACGAAGCTCGCGACTATGGTTCCCTCACGGGGTGAAAAGCTCCTCCAAAACTTCGTCGTAAGCTTGGTCGAGAGAGGACGGAATACGGCGACAAAGCTTACGACGAAGCTCGCGACAAAGGATCCCTCACGGGGAGAAGAGCCCTTCCAAAACTTAATCGTAAGCTTCGTCGTGAACTTGATCGAGAGTGGGACCTAATACGGCGACAAAGCTCGCGACAAAGGTTCCCTCACGGGTGAAAAGTTTCTCCAAAACTTCGTCGTAAGCTTAGTCGTGAACTTCGTCGATTCTACTCGCCACCACGTGTTTCCTGGGCCGCCGGAAAGAGCTTCACTCCGGCTTAGGGGAGATTCGACAAAGTTTACGACGAAGATTCCCTCACGGGTTAAAAGCCTCCCCAAACTTAATCGTAAGCTTAGTCGTGAACTTCGTCGATTCTACTCGCCACCACGTGTTTCCTTGGCCGCTGGAAAGAGCTTCACTCGGGCTTAGGGAGGTTCGACAAAGTTTACGACGAAGCTTACGACAAAGACGTCACCTGGGAAACCCGATCCCCCCGAAACCCGAAATTCCCAATCTTCAACTCAAGAGGTCCATCCTAGGGATTAAGAAAGGGGGCAGATATATGTTGTACCTGCTCGTGCCGCGATACTGTCTTAGTTTTCCTCGCTGTCGGCGAACGCGCGAGAGACCTCGGAGAGACTTACCGGTCGTATGCCCGGGATGCCTTCGAAATCTTCCCGATTCTGCGTAAGGATTTCCGCCACGCCGTACGACAACATGGTCGCTGCAATATTGGCGTCATGAATGCGTTTCCCCGTCAATTCAACCTCTTGAACCAATTCGCGTAGCCTGAGAGCGACTTCCTCTGTTTCCTCATAAAACACGGTGTGTCCCAGGAATTCCTCGACATTCCCAAGAGCGTCGGCGGTGCTCAACCCAAGTCCATTGACGTCCAGCCTACGGGTGGCCACGACGAGATACTCGCGCACAATTTGACCGTTCAGAGCAAGGTGAATGCCGTTCTCCGAGGCCGTGCTTATCACTAATTGCGCCTCTGAATGCTGCGCCCGGCTCTCGTCCGTTGCCGTGAGAAGGATATTCGTATCCAGAAACAGAATGTCACCGGCCTTCAGATCCATAGATCTCCTCTCGCCGCCACCTCGACTTGCCGCCTGTGTTCACCGTAATCAGTCTCAATTGCCTGCTTCGGCCTGCCGGCGCCGCCATCCGAGCAGCCCTTTCCAGAATGGCGTGCAGTTCGCCCTGTAGTGAACGGTTGTGGCTCCGTGCCAGACGTTTCAGACTAGCCAGAGTTCCGGGATCAACGTTACGGACGTGTATCGCTTTCATAGTGGTATTAAATTAATACCATCCTCTTGTGTCAACACTGGAAATCAGCCAAGCCTGTATCCGGGGTTTGATAGTTCAGGTCAGTCCGGGCTCCGGCGCGTTGACCCTTGCCGGATCAAACTCTGCCGTACGGCGGAATGAAACTTGCTGCGTTCTCGCGCGACCCAGCGATCCAATCGTTCTCGTCCTCGTAATCGTCCTCTAAACAGGCCAAAATACAAAGTTGACGCTCGATCAAAGTGAATCAGAGAGTGGTAGGAGTGATTTCTCGGATAGATGGTTCGATAAAGATCGCTGCGCTCCAAGGATCACGAAGGGAAGATCTAACGTGTTCTCCTCACTCCCATCGTGCCTCTCAATCGTGATCTCCAGTCGATCTTCCCTTCTTCCGATTTTAGTTCGCGATCATGACTACGATCAAGATCTAGTGAGGGTAGCAACCGATGTCCACGCAGCAGCCCGACTAGGGTTTCTAATTGAAAGGGTGTATCAGCCGATAGCGTAGCCGCGGCCGCCAAGGACGCGGTGGATCGGAACAGTGTTGCGGGCCCGTCGGTCCGCGTCCTTAGCGGCCGCGGCTACACCATGCTCTCCTTCGAATATCCCGCCGAAAGTCCTGACCAAGTCGAAGGGCATCCCGTCGGAGCGTAGCGCAGACCCTGAGCCTGTCGAAGGGCATCACGTATCTCACACGACAAGATTCCGCAATTCATCACCGAGCCAGCTCTCCGAAGGCATGTTTCTTTTCAAAATCGTTCCATCTGGGGTGGCGACGGAGCTCCTCAAAGGCGGGGTTGTTGCGAAAATTGCCCAGGGAGGTAACAGTTCCAAAATCTAGCAATCGATCGAGGTAATCGAAGGCCTGCTCGTACTCCCCGATCAGGGTGTAGATGCGCGCTAGATGTCTCAGAGCACCCTCCATCAAAGCTCTTTCCCGTTCAGGGCCTCGGCACAGTTCCATGACGCGGTTACCGATTTCAATGGCCCGATCCTTTTCACCGAGCGCCGCCACGACGACTCCGAGAAGTGCCGTGACCGTAATGTCGTTGGGACGGCTTTTCAATCGCTTTTGGTACTCAGAACGGGCTGTTTCCAGGGCTGTGCGGGCCGAGTCGATTCCACTCATTCTGTATAAAGTCATTCCTTCCAGGTGCCACCGATTGTGTTTGTACCGGCTCATAGTGAACGTTTCCTCATCGGTTTCAGCGAGTACGGTCAGAGCGGCTGGATAATCACCACTATTGTACTCAACAGACCATTTGAGAAAGAGGATCTCGTTTGGGGAAAGTCCGCCGGCTCGTGTCTTGTGCGGAGGGAGTTCCGAAAGATACTTTCTGAGTGGCTGCGGATCGCCAAATCCCAGCAGGTGGACATAGGCCCGGTGAAACCTAGCTTCTTCGAACTCCGGAGCGAGTTCAAGGGCGCGGTCGTAATACGCGATCGCCTCCCGGTAACGATTAAACCTTCGCAAAGACTTGCCTAAACGGTAGAGGTATACCGGGTTTCTCGGTTCCAGTTCAACCGCCTTTTCTGAGTGACGTAGCTGCGCTTCCCAGTCGGCCTGCCTCATTGCTACTTCAGCTCGCCGGAATGCGATCTCACCGCTATCGGGAAGACCCTTTTCGGCCAGATCCAGCTCGCGCAGGGCACTTTCAAAGTCCTTATAGAGAATATGGCACACCGCCAAAGCGAGGTGGCCCTCGGGTAAATTCGGATCCAGCCTGAGCGCGTGTTTCGCCTCCTCGGGATCCCGCGCCACTATGGCCAGCCTGGCTCTTGCTTGAGCGAACCGCGGATCGAGGGTAAGAGCCTTTTCAAACATGCGCTGCGCGTTTTTGCGATCTTCAGGCTTCCAACCGGCGCGCTGTTCGTAGATGCGCCCGCGGCGGAAGAAGTCATAGGCTTCGGCATTCTGCGTGGGTGCACTCGCCACTTCCAAAGCTTCCTCCGCGATAGTGGAATTATCCGATTTGTCTTGTTCTCTTGCCTCTCCGGATTCCTGCCGTGGAGCCAGGACATTCCAATAGACAAAAGCCGCGGCGAGCGCTAATACGATGGCGGCTGCGGCGGCAATGCGAGGCCTTGTTAGAGATTGCAACCGCTTTGGCAGGGTTCGCCAACGAGCGTTTCCCATGTAATCGGATCCTTCCAGGTCTAAAGCGCCCAGATCGCTCCTAAGTTCGTCAAAGCTCTGATAGCGAAGCTCGCGATCCTTCTCCAACGCCTTCGAAGTTATGGTGTGGAGATCTTCAGGGATAGCGGCATTGTGTTCCCAGAGAGGAACCGGGTCGCGATTCAGGATCTGATCGAAGAGCAAACCGGGGGTTGTTCCGTCGAACGGACGCCTCCCGGTAAACATCTCATAGAGGACGCATCCCAGTGAAAAAATATCGGAACGTGGATCGACTTCCTCGCCCCGCGCCTGTTCCGGCGAGAGATAGGGGAGCGAACCGACAACGGTATGGGTGGCCGTGAGCGCGCTGATGGTCGTTCCCTCTGGGCCTGATGGACCCCTTCCGATAGTCGACTTGGCCAGCCCCAGATCCATTACCTTCACGTGCCCGACGCGGGTGAGCATGATATTGGCGGGCTTGATGTCACGATGAACGATACCGCGTTCATGGGCTTCCGATAGCGCATCCGCGATTTCGGTGGCAATGTGAACCGTTTCGTCAACCGGTATGGCTCCCCTGGCAATGCGGGCCTCAAGCGTCTCGCCCTCGACATACTCCATGCTGATAAAGCTCGCACCGCCGACCTCTCCGATGTCGTGGATCTTGCAGATAAACGAGTGATTCAGGTTCGCCGCCGTTTTGGCTTCGCGGAGGAAGCGCGCTCGCGCTTTTGAGTCGGTCTGGAGCTCAAGGGGAAGAAACTTGAGCGCTACGAGGCGATCGAGCCTGGTATCGCGGGCGAGGTAGACTTCGCCCATCCCTCCCCGGCCGATCCTCCCTTTCACCTCAAAATGCTCAATCACGGTACCGGGGAGCACGCTATCAACCGATTCGGCCAGACCCTCCTCGAGCACACAACTCGGGCAAAGCGGAGCCGCCGTTACAGAACGAATCATCGCGCTGCCGCATTGTGGGCACATCGTCATAGGATGTTCGATGGAATTCGGTTATTGGCGCACCACTGAGATCAAGTGCCGGAGCTCGTCGTCCACTTCGTTGGGATCGGCGACCGTCTCTGCCAGTTCGTTACGCAGCAGATTTCGAAATCTGTGACGCAGGCGATGAACCGCCACCGTAACGGCACCCACGCTCATCTTCATCTGACTTGCGATGTCCTTATACGCCGTTCGGCTTGATTCTCCCCATAAGAATTGGGAGAGGGCTTCGAAAGTTTCCGATTTGCCCTGTGCCTGGAATTCCGTTTGCAGTTTCTTGAGGACCCCATCCATGAGCAAACGGGCGCATTGCCGGTCGTATACAGACTCCGGCGTATCCTCATCCACCGGCTCGAGCTGATAGCGGTCTTCCGCCGTTTGCCGATCCCATGAAATCGCTGTGAGGCCCCCGCCACGTTTTAACCTCCTCGAGTTCCTCGTCCCTTTGCTCAGGTAATGGCTCATGGAAGAAAGGAGAAAGGTGCGAAAGCGGCCGCGTTGCGGGTCGGCACGGGCAAAGTATCTCTTGGTCAGAAACTCGGCAATGAACCCCTGCACATCGTCTTCGGCATCTTCAGGAGAACAACCCCGCCTGCGCACGTAAGCGTAGAGAGGAAACCAGTAGCAGCGGCAAAGCTCAGCCAAAGCTTCGTCTGCTTCCTTCGACGATTCTTCGCGCAACGCCAGCACGAGGCTCCAGCGGGTCGTCGAGAAGGCCGGCTTTTGTCGCGGCAAAGCAGACATCGGTCGTGGGAATTATTGAAAGAAGCAGCCTTAGTACTCGAGTACTTAGTACATCAATCCGAAGTAATTGCCTATTCGTCTGCAAACGAACTCAAGCATCCATGATTTTCTAATGTCCGAATTAGGTTGATGTCAAGATTCCCTCGAAGAGCAGGGGCCTTGATCTCTCGTCGAGCTGCGCGCAACGGCGGGGCAAGGCCGCGGAACGAAGAGAGCGCCGCAATCCGTGCGCGCCAGCGCGCGGATCGTCCTAAGCTTTGCTTGCTATGGAGGTCAAGGGCTTGCTACAGTCCAGCCCTAAGTGGTGAGCGCCGAATAGGAAGTAAAAGAGAAAAAACATTCAGCGGAGGCCACATCTGATACCTAGACCTTATCCGAAAAGCTACTGATTGGCCGCAAAGAGGCGCAAAAGGCGCAAGAAAAACTTGAGAAAAATCATTTTGTTGCTTGATAAAAAGTGTCGCAACATGCTAGTGTTTAACAACTTAAGATTAATAAAGGAGTTAAACATGCCAACATGTGCGACAGAGGAGAACAAAAGCGATAAGACGCCCCTTAGCAACCTCATTCTGCCGGTTCCAGACACGGATTTCCGTGATTTTCTGGATGAAGTTGAAGAATTGGCCGGGTTCGCGGCGCAAATCATCGAGGCGATCGAGAAGGATCTGGACGCCCATGCGCGTGAGAAGAAGAAACTTCGATTGGAAGATCGCAGGTTCTTTGAAGGGCGCACAGCGGAGCTGCCGGAGCTGGACATCGAGGAGGAGAATATTCTGGCTGCTGAATTGAATCTTGGGGCAGGCCGGCCGCGGATGCCGGCTTATGCGGTATACGTGTTCGTGATGATTCGAGGGTTTCTGGGTTCGTTGACCACGAAACCGGCACGGCGGTTTGTGCGCGAGTCGATGAGCTTGTACGGATTTTTGCAGAGCGGGGGACTAAGAATGCCGGCGGTGACGACGATTCTGGAGAACGTGAACCTGGTCAGCCATACGACCCGCGAGTTGATCTTTGATAAACAGATTGGGTTTATCCTCCAGGAGCAATGGGACGATTTCGGGAAGCTGACGATCGACAGCACCTCGGTGAAAGCAAACAGCTGCTGGCCCACCGATGGGAAGATTCTGAGCGGTCTTTTGATGCGGGCCAATCGTTTGGGTCAGAAGTTGCATGTCTTCGGGCTGGAGGATTTTCGCAAGGGATGGGTTGGGCGTTGGCTGGAGGAAATGGACAAGCTGGAGTTTCAGATTTGTCTGGCCGCGGGCAAACCGAAGTCGAAGGGCAAGCTGAAGAAACACTACCGGCGGTTGCTCAAGCGGGGCCGCAAGGCGGCCGACTCACTAACGGGGGAACTGAGCCATCTTGAAGAGGGCCTGTCGATGGATTCACTGCCTCCCACTCGCCGGGAGCTTCTGGAGCGGGCATTGAGCCAGATCAGGGGCGATATTGCCGACGCCAAGCGGGTTGTTGAGTATGCTCATGATCGGGTGTTTCACGAAAAGAAGCTACCGTCCACACAGAAGGTCCTGAGCCTCTCGGACGGATCGGCGGCCTACATCAAGAAGGGCAGCCGCAATCCAGTGATCGGGTACAAGCCACAACTGGTTCGCAGCGAAAACGGTTTTGTCACCAGCCTGATCGTACCGCAAGGCAACGCGGCAGACTCCATTGAGCTGGCGCCGGCCATCGGCGATTCGATCAAGCGCACCGGTGTCATTGCTGAACTGGTCAGCACCGATGACGGATATGCTTCGGCGAAGGGACGCAAGGAGGTGCTGAGCATGGGGGTAAAGCAGATCAGTATCAGTGGGGCGAAGGGCAAGAAGTTGACCACCCCCGAGGACTGGGAGAGCGAGGCGTATCGCGAGGCACGCCGCGATCGCTCCGCAGTGGAGTCGCTGATGTTCACGATTAAAGATGGATTTGCCTTTGGCGAACTCGGCCGCCGCGGCATCGATGCGGTAGGCGATGAACTGCTCGAGAAGGTTCTGGCCTACAACTTCTGCCGCATCATACTGATGAAGAAACGCCGAGGGGAGGAACTGGAACAGGCAGCCTGAATCTGACCGCTTTGAAGCTCAGAGAAAAAAGCACCACGGGATGAGTATGCCTCCAGACAGCGGCAAATATACGTATTGTGCAGCAAGCCACGCCGATGGCCGCTCAATACCTGCTCATCGGCAGCGCCGGCAGCCTAAAACCCGAAACCTGCCAGCCATAGGCTGGTCCGCCCGTGGCGGAGAACCTTAAACCGCCCGCTCGAAAGGCTTTTCGAATGGGGTCTTAGCGCCATACCATGTCTGACCCGAATGGCGCTAAGATAAGCCCGATTAACGACGATTTTTGCCTTTGTTTCTGCGCGAGCGCGAGACTTTCATTTTCCCTCGCGGCTTCGTTAGTAATTGGTAAGGTTTCGGTCTTCGTTTGACCGCTCGTGGTTCGCTGCGGTGTTCTCGTAGTGGAACAGTCTCCTCGGCAATAATCAGAACCATCTCGTCAATGATGCGTTGTTGCTTTCGAGGTTGCTTGCGGGTGGCGTTCAGAGCGGTGCAGTACTGCCGAACGGTGTCGACCGTGCTCTTGAAGCTGAGCCGATGCAGGTCACGCTGATAGAGGGTGGCGGCGTGTTGCATGAGGGCGCGGATGAGATTATAGGCGATAAAGAACAGCTGGATTTCCTTACGCACCATTTCGGGAGTAAGGCAGCGTACCGTTTCCATCTTCATAGTCGTTTTAATGTCGCGAAAAAACAGTTCCACTGACCAGCGGCGGAAGTAGAGATCGGCCAGATCCTCTACGGTGTATTGGAGGGGGTCGGTAAAGGTGGTCACAAGATCGATCTTTCGGGTACGGAATCCTTTGATCTGAACGAAGAAACGCACCATTCGCAGAGTCAGTTCGGCCGGTAATTGAGCCCATTCTTCCGGGCTGAACCCGTGCTGTCTCTGCGGTTTTTTCCAGGTCACCAGCCGATCGTATCGGCCCAGTGTTTGGCCGCTACGGAAGTCGCATTTGCGCCTTTGGTGCAGGCGCATGACCGCGTCCATTTGATGGTTTAGAAGCAGCCCCAGATTGGCATAAGAGCAATAACCGCGGTCGCACAGAACCACCTCTGCTTTTTTCAAATACCCAACGAATTTGCGCAAAATGCCGCTTTCATGGTTTTTTAAGGTGGTCTCGACACAGTGCAGCAAGGCCCCGCTGGCCAAACAGAAACAGCCCACCAGAAGCATGACGGGAAATCCGCACCCCTCTTTCTGCCCCCCCGGGTTGGGGAAAGGCCCTCTGGTTCTGCTCGGTATCGGGCATACTGATCCCAGTACCGTCTATCACTCTGACCTCGTGCCCCTTCCACCGCTGCGCTTGCCTTACCTCCTTGTGTATCTGCTCGCTGACCTCTTCACCGATCTTTTGTAAGTCCTCTATACCTATGCGCTGACGTGCCTGGCAATAGGCCGAGGTGGAGGAACTGGGCAGGTTCAACTCCCGCTCACTACAGTAGCTCTGCACCTTTCTGACGACCTCCCGGCAGGCTGTCTGCGGGGAGAGCACCTGGAACAGAAAGCCCCAGAAGGTCGTTCTGAGTGAGTAGACTCGTTCCCGGCTGTTTTCTTTTTCGCTCTTGGGTTGCAAAACTCCCAGAGGAATCCACCGATCAAACAGATCCGACAACTCCGATAGAGTTGACTCTCTTAGATGAGCCAGTTTTTGCTTTAATTGTGCCAGGGCCGACTTAGGCGGGCGACCGCATAGAATGTGATTAAACCCAGGCAGGAATCTTGTCATATTTTTCATACAACAAGATTAGCCTACTAACGGTCATAGTACAAGCTTTTTTACATATTTTTTACAATTATTTTTGGCTTATCTTAGCGCCATTCGATGTCTGACCCTTTCACGTCGCCACTTTGACAGTAAAAGTCTGCTCTACTCGTTCGTTTGCATCGCCTTCAATCCCGAAACGATCTGGTATCGGCGAACATTCCTCCCAAGAGGACAGGGCGGTTTGAGCGAGAAGCCCGAGCCGTCTCCAGCCTCAACCATCCCCATATCAGCACCCTCTATGACATCGGTGAGCAGGATCCCTCGACCCATTCGGCCCCGGGAGAGAGCTCAGGGCGGGCAGGCTCAGGGACTCCGTCAGGCTCAGGCCAGGCTATCCACTACCTGGTCTTTGAGTACCTGGAGGGTGAAACGCTGTCTGCCCGGCTGGAGAAAGGAGCACTGCCGCTGGAGCAGACCCTGGAACACTGTCGTGCAGAACTGGTTCGCTGAGTTCGAAAAACGGTAGGCGGAGCGCGCCCTGAATGAAAGAAGTGCAGTGCTCGATGATGGCTGGCCAAGTGGCCATTCCTGTCCATAATACAACTCGAAATGAAGGAAGTTGGGACGTAGAAGTTACCGTAGAGGACAGCCAATGAGTACTTTCGCTGGACAAGAGGGCGGCCGGGCGTGGTTGGAAGATCAAAACGGCGTGAGCACCGAAGTGACTTCCTCATTCATGATCGGGCGGTCGTCCCGCTGTCATCTGCGTCTGCCGGGTATCCAGGCCTCGCGAGAGCATGCCCTTTTGAGCTTTGATCCCTCCCGGCGATGCTGGTGGCTGTCCGATCTCGACAGCACCAACGGGAGCTATCTTAACGACCGGAAGATCCAAACGGCCTCCAGGCTCCGTCCCGGTGATCGCATCCGCATTGGAAGGACGACCTGGCATTTTCGCAGCGACGACCCGGCCACCGAAATGGATTACTCCCTTTCGGGGAGCGATGTGACCCTCGTCGAAGCGACCAAGCGCGTGTGTTGGCTCCTCTTCGCGGACGTCGTCGGGTCCACTCGCCTCACCCGCGAACTGGGCGCAGATGAGGTAAGCCGGCGTTTTAAGACCTGGGCGACTGGGTGTGAGCAGGTCGTCGAAAACCACGGCGGTTTTGTAAACGAGTTCATGGGTGACGGGTTACTCGCCATTTGGATCGACCAAGAGGATACCGCAAAACGACTCTACCCTGCACTGGAGGAATTTCGCGCCTACCGCGGCAGCTCAAAGGTCCCATTTCGCATCGTGCTGCATAGAGGCGAGGTTCTCATAGGAGGCGGTGGGCCGACCAGCGGTAAGGAACGCATCACCGGCGCCGATGTCCACTTCGTTTTCAAAGCCGAAAAGGTCGCGAGTGAGGCAAAGGAGAACGGGTTCTTTATTTCCGGAAAAGCGGCTGAGAAGCTGAGGGATTCGGCTACGCTGCAACATCTCGGGGATTTCTCCGTTCCGGGTTTCAATGAACCCTACGCGTTTTTCACGTTGTAATGAGGCTGCCGGGCGAATCCGAGTTGGCATGCGAACTCCGTGGGCCGCACCAAACAAGCCCGGAAAGCGTGTGAGATTTTAAAGCTGTGAGCCTGTCGGACTCTGTCTAACAGACGTTGACGGAAAATTACCGTCTGATAGCATCAGCGAGTAGGAATCATGAAATTTCCTCGGAGTAAATTGGACACTGTCATCCCGATTCTGTTCAGTTTGCTCCTTGGATCCGACTCTTTTGCCGAAATTCTATTTTTCGATGATTTCTCGGGGACGCAGTTGTCAAGCGACTGGGTAATTTTGAATGAGGATCCTGCTCACTACAATTTAAGCGGGGGAATCCTGGATCTCGAGGCTACGGCTGGAGATGTGTTTTCGACTCAGAATAACCATGAGAACATGCTCCTCATCAGCACGCCGACGACGGGCGATTTCAGAGTTACGGTACGTCTTCAGAGCTTTGTTCCGGTGTCCCAGAATTTTACCCAATTCGATATTGTCGCCTTTGATGATCAGGACAATCTTGTAAGGTCGATCTACGGGCACGTATTCGGTGGTAGGAATCTTGAATTCGGTGCCGAAGTCTCCTCGGTATGGACCAATGCTGTCAGTGCATTGGATCTTGGTTCATCACCTTTCTTTTTCCGTCTCGAGAAGATAGGTAACACCTATACTCAGTCCTACAGCCTGGATGGGACTACCTTCATGCAGGGCCTGTCATCGATAACCTATGGTGATGGCACTCCTAACTTTATCGGTATCTGGGCCGGTGTCGATCCCACTGAATCGAGCCATGCGTTAGTCGACTATATCAGAGTGGAGGATGCTTCCCCCATCAGTGACGGGAAGTTCTCCTGTGATTTCGAATTGGGAGTTCCAGCGGAGTTCTCAGGCATCACGACGACCGAGAGTGTTCAAGGATATTCCGATCACGGGTTTTCCGGGAATTTCCTTCGGAATCTGACTTCCGACCCACCGGAGAAAACGACCCTTACTCTGACCAACCTGCCTCCGCACGATTTCATCTCCATTGGATTTTTGTTGGCCATCATCGATACGTGGGATGGGGAAGTCGCGGAAAGCGGACCGGACTTCTTTAACGTATCTCTCGATGGAGTCGTGATCTTTTCGGAGAGCTTTCAGAACGCGTTCCTCGGAGAGAATAATTACGCGGCGCCCCCCGGGGTGTTGCTTGTGGAGAAGTTGCAGTTGGGATTTCGGGACGCCTCGCCAAACGACAGGGAGTCGGGGTTCAGTATGGGTAACGATCCAATTTTTCAAGAGATTCAGCATTCGGCCTCAACCGCGGTGATCGAATGGTACGCCAGCGGAGCGGGTTGGGATCATAATGGGGACGGAGGAGCAGCAGATGAGTCGTGGGCAATTGATGATGTGTTCGTCACTCTCTCTTCCATAGGGGATCCGCCGACCATCAGCCTCTCGAAGATCGACGGGAATACACTCGAGCTATTTTATTCAGGCGTGCTGCAGAGCAGCGACGACCTCACAGTATGGACCGACGTTTCTCCGCAGCCTCTCTGCCCCTCGCAATTCAGTCCCCCCAGCGACAGGATGTTTTATCGGGCACGGGAATATTGAGGTGAAAAGGAGGCTTGAATGGCGCCAAAATAATTGGCGTTAACGGTAAATTCGGCGACGATCCGTTTCGGCCGCAAGCGGCCTTCCTACAACAAATTATGACACTCGTAGGAAGCTCGCTCTTGACTGGGCGCAGTTCGCGCACCAGGACGAAGACCGTTGCGAGCGATAAGTCCGTTATCTTAGCGCCATTAGGGCCAGGCTTCATATATTGGTATATGCCGACCGAATTGTTCGCCAGGTGAATTTGCTATACCAATACAGAATTCCGGTGTGAAATCTCCACGTTCTTGCGAACGCGGCTACAACGTATCTTAAGTCGTTGATATATGTAGCCGCGTTCGCAAGAACGTGGTCACGGAATCCGAAACGACGACTTTTTCACAGGAATCATATATGAGGCCTGCTCCCTTCTGCATCTTTCTTCTGGCAGCCCTGCTCGACAGCGCATCTGCGCACCCCGGGTCGGGAATCGTGGTCGACAGCCAGGGAGACGTTTCCGTGGCCCTTCGTTCGTCGGACACCTGGTTACCGACAGGCGTCGTAGCGGCGGGAGACGACCTCTATGCGCTCGAGTTCCGGTACATCGAGGTTGAGCGTGCAGAGGACTGGCTTCCCCGCGTTCGCAAAGTATCCCCGGATGGCACTGTGACAACTCTCGCGACCGTTATCGAACGGCCACGCTAGCCCGGACTGGCAATCTCGCTTCGACAAATTGAAAGAAAGAGTGGAACCGCAGATTAACGCGAATGCACGCAGATGCAGAAGGAAATCCCACGGATTCGAGAAAACCGCGGATGACAGACCAGGGAAAGAGGCGGCTGCAGGAAACCCAAAGAGAATGAGCGAGAGTGATCTCTTGAGCATTGGGAAAAGGTTCGCGACGAAGTTTCCAAGGGAAGTAGGAGTTTCCTTCTGCATTCGCGTCCATCTGCGTGCATCTGCGGTTCTCTTCTTCTCCTTTGGTTGCGGCTTTGCTGCGCCAGGTTCTTTCGCGGCAAATCAACGGCTTCCTGACCCAATCGAAGGGTTGCCGTTACTGGAAGTCTTTGACGCGACCACCGGCTAATCCAGCCCCAGACAGTCTTTAAGCTCGGATACAAGCTCAAGGACATCCTGCCTTTCAGAGAACCCCGTCAGCATGGTCGTTTCATTCGACTTCCCGACCGTGGTACTGCGGAGTCCAGACACGCTGGCCCTGTCGTACATCGGGGTCTTCCTCTCCCCCCTTTGCGTCTTTGTCCCGGCTTGCCGGGATGAGAATTATTCCCTCTTCTTCTCCGTTTCTCCCGGCGCGCCCGGATTCAATTCTCTTTGCCATCGAACGGCTGCGATCATATATGCCATAAAATGAAACTCAAAGTATTCGATTTTCGCAGGGAAGAGGACTTACGAAACGTCCTGGTTACACCCCAGATACGCTCCCGCCTCCTTCGCTTGGATCCAGGCAAAGAAACCACCTCCTTTCACAGCCACGACCTCGGCCACGAGATCTTTCTCATCCTGCAGGGGCGGTGCCTCTTTGAGATCGACGGCGAGGAAGCCGAACTTGGGCCCGGACAAATGTGCATCGCACTACTCGACCAGCCTCACAAGGTCACGGTCGTCGGCGATGAACCGGTAATCATGTATCTCTCGGTCACTCCCCACATCGTGCCCACCCACACCGGGCGGACACCGGAGGGCGGTCGCTTGCCCCCCAAATTTGGACCGCCCAGCCAATACGATGCTAAAGGAGACACCGACACCCCAGACGAGGAGTTGATCGACCGTTACATAGAACTCGCTCGGGCCGCTTCCGAGAAGCTGTTGGCGGGAGCCGAAAAAGCGGCCGATCTCAAAGAAGCCAGCAGTAGTTCAAGTGATGGCCGAACCATCAATACGCGCAACGAAGTATGGGAAGATCTTCGCCAAACCTATCAAAGCATTTTCGAACTCGGCGAGGTATGGAACAACCTGGCGCCGAGAGTTGGAAAGTAGGAGTAGTCCGTCGCCGCTGTGAAATCGATCATTCCATTGCCCACCTATTCTGGTATGACAGAACCGCTGAACCCCTGGCGCAGCAAAGCCGCAATCAAACTGGTAGGTGCTTCTGTCGAGAAGAGAATTGAACAGGAGGAAACAGAGAGGAATATGAGAAGAAAGGTATGCCCACGGATGGCTCCGCAGTACCACGGATGGGAAAGGAATCGGTAGGGCTACGATCTGAGAAATCTGTGGTCCATTGAAGTTTTCGAAGCCAAACATTCTTTTCTGAACAACAGAACCATGTACTTTGAACATCAACGGGTTGTATGTGCGGCTAAAAGATTGCAGTGGAAGCTGTGGCGGTGGAAAATGTCGAACATTCAACATCGAACGCCGAAGGTCTTTACTTCGATGTTCTGCCTTCTCCAATCCGTTGCCAACCCCTCTTCATCAAATCCGCGGTTTTCTCGAATCCGTGGTACCTTCCTCTTCATTCGTGTCCATTCGCGTTCATTCGCGGTTCTCTCTTTCTTTTTTGGTTGCGGCTACGCCGCGCTAGGACCCTCTGTGACTGTGAATTAGCTACGATTTAGCTTGACCTTATCCGAAAAGCTACTGATTGGCCGCAAAGAGGCGCAAAAGGCGCAAGAAAAACTTGAGAAAAATCATGTTTTGGCTTGATAAAAAGTGTCGCAACATGCTAGTGTTTAACAACTTAAGATTAAGAAAGGAGTTAAACATGCCAACATGTGCGACAGAGGAGAACAAAAGCGATAAGACGCCCCTTAGCAACCTCATTCTGCCGGTTCCAGACACGGATTTCCGTGATTTTCTGGATGAAGTTGAAGAATTGGCCGGGTTCGCGGCGCAAATCATCGAGGCGATCGAGAAGGATCTGGACGCCCATGCGCGTGAGAAGAAGAAACTTCGATTGGAAGATCGCAGGTTCTTTGAAGGGCGCACAGCGGAGCTGCCGGAGCTGGACATCGAGGAGGAGAATATTCTGGCTGCTGAATTGAATCTTGGGGCAGGCCGGCCGCGGATGCCGGCTTATGCGGTATACGTGTTCGTGATGATTCGAGGGTTTCTGGGTTCGTTGACCACGAAACCGGCACGGCGGTTTGTGCGCGAGTCGATGAGCTTGTACGGATTTTTGCAGAGCGGGGGACTGAGAATGCCGGCGGTGACGACGATTCTGGAGAACGTGAACCTGGTCAGCCATACGACCCGCGAGTTGATCTTTGATAAACAGATTGGGTTTATCCTCCAGGAGCAATGGGACGATTTCGGGAAGCTGACGATCGACAGCACCTCGGTGAAAGCAAACAGCTGCTGGCCCACCGATGGGAAGATTCTGAGCGGTCTTTTGATGCGGGCCAATCGTTTGGGTCAGAAGTTGCATGTCTTCGGGCTGGAGGATTTTCGCAAGGGATGGGTTGGGCGTTGGCTGGAGGAAATGGACAAGCTGGAGTTTCAGATTTGTCTGGCCGCGGGCAAACCGAAGTCGAAGGGCAAGCTGAAGAAACACTACCGGCGGTTGCTCAAGCGGGGCCGCAAGGCGGCCGACTCACTAACGGGGGAACTGAGCCATCTTGAAGAGGGCCTGTCGATGGATTCACTGCCTCCCACTCGCCGGGAGCTTCTGGAGCGGGCATTGAGCCAGATCAGGGGCGATATTGCCGACGCCAAGCGGGTTGTTGAGTATGCTCATGATCGGGTGTTTCACGAAAAGAAGCTACCGTCCACACAGAAGGTCCTGAGCCTCTCGGACGGATCGGCGGCCTACATCAAGAAGGGCAGCCGCAATCCAGTGATCGGGTACAAGCCACAACTGGTTCGCAGCGAAAACGGTTTTGTCACCAGCCTGATCGTACCGCAAGGCAACGCGGCAGACTCCATTGAGCTGGCGCCGGCCATCGGCGATTCGATCAAGCGCACCGGTGTCATTGCTGAACTGGTCAGCACCGATGACGGATATGCTTCGGCGAAGGGACGCAAGGAGGTGCTGAGCATGGGGGTAAAGCAGATCAGTATCAGTGGGGCGAAGGGCAAGAAGTTGACCACCCCCGAGGACTGGGAGAGCGAGGCGTATCGCGAGGCACGCCGCGATCGCTCCGCAGTGGAGTCGCTGATGTTCACGATTAAAGATGGATTTGCCTTTGGCGAACTCGGCCGCCGCGGCATCGATGCGGTAGGCGATGAACTGCTCGAGAAGGTTCTGGCCTACAACTTCTGCCGCATCATACTGATGAAGAAACGCCGAGGGGAGGAACTGGAACAGGCAGCCTGAATCTGACCGCTTTGAAGCTCAGAGAAAAAAGCACCACGGGATGAGTATGCCTCCAGACAGCGGCAAATATACGTATTGTGCAGCAAGCCACGCCGATGGCCGCTCAATACCTGCTCATCGGCAGCGCCGGCAGCCTAAAACCCGAAACCTGCCAGCCATAGGCTGGTCCGCCCGTGGCGGAGAACCTTAAACCGCCCGCTCGAAAGGCTTTTCGAATGGGGTCTAGCTATCTGTTACTGACTTACCTACATTGGGTATCTACAAAAACTGCATAGAAGACACGGGTTGAAACTTTAATCATGTTCTGAATTCGAAAGAGCGGTCAATTCAATGAGAGGAAAGAGCATATGAACCGAATACGCATTGGAGTCGTTGGCTGCGGGGCTGTCGCCCAGGTCCAGCATCTGCCGAATTTGAAGGCGTTGCCGGACGAATTTGAAGTTGCCGGGGTCTGTGATATCTCCCCGACTCTGGCGCGCACCATGGCAGCGGATTTCGACGTTCCATTTCATACCGATGACTACCATGAACTTCTCAAAATGAACCTGGGCGCCATCCTCCTATGCCATTCCGACCCAAAAACGGAAGTGGCGGTCAGTGCCTTCGAAGCCGGCCTGCACGTCCTCATCGAAAAACCGATGTGTTACTCCCTGCAGGAAGCGGACGCTATCATCGATGCCGCGCGAGCCTCCAACAAGGTTGGAATGGTGGCCTACATGAAGGTCTACGACCCGGCCTTTGAGATCGCGCAAAAGGAGGTAGACAGCATGGATTCCATCCGATTCATCCAGGTCAACCACCTCCACCCGGACAACGCACTCCATCTGCGAAATTTCCGGCTCAAGCGATTCGACGACCTCCCCAACGAAGAATCGCCCCGGAAGGCGGAAGCATCTGCAACAATGGAAGCAATTGGTGAAGCGCCGCCGGACGTCCAGAGCGCTTTTCACACCATATCGGGCAGCATGATCCACGACATTTACGGGCTTCGTCTAATCGCAGGACAGCCTGAATGCGTCGTCAGCACGGAAATCTGGAACCAGGGCCGCGCCATCAATACGGTCCTCGCCTACGCGAATGGGGCGCGCTGCGCCGCCTCATGGATAGATCTGCCCAGACTGTGGGACTTTGAAGAGACACTGGAAGTTTACGGAGACGACAGAAGAGCGATTCTCGAATATCCTTGCGGGTTTGCTCGGGGTATACCTTCAAGGTTAACGATTCACGGCATCGACGAAGATGGCCGGAGCTTCAGCAAGGAACCCGCCATCGAATGGGAGAGCGCTTTCGTGCGCGAATTGCGCCACTTCCACGCCTGCATTACCGAGGGAGTTCCATGCCGTACTTCCGTCGACGAGGCGCGATACGACATCGCACTGGTCATCGATATCGTCAGGGCGTATCTGGGATTCTGCTGATAAAGTCGTCGTTTTGAGTCTTCGACCACGTTCTTGCGAACGCGGCTACAAGTCTCAACGACTTACTCTGCCGTACGGCAGAGTAGCCGCGTTCGCAAGAACGTGGTAGTTACTCTTCCATTCTCTTTCCTGCCCTGAGCCATTCGCGCAATGGATACAGTGAAAGGGATCGATTATGGCATCGAGTCGGGCCTCAGCCTGACGGACTGGTCCAACCAGAGTACAAGAATTCAGATCGATCACCGTTCGGCCGCCAATGGGCATCGGTTTAGACCGGCCTGACCGCGGGAGCGCCGTACCGCTCACACCACGGAGCGAGCGGGCTGTCACCACCGCCGGGAGTATAATCCACGCTGGGCGGGTAGCGCTCGCCGACGAGATAGCGTCCGGGCAGGTCGAGCTTTTCCAGAAGGGCGGTATCCTGCTGGCGAAAATCGATGGGCATGATCCATCGGAAACCATAACCGAACATCACCGCTTTCCGTGTTCGTTGGGTCAGGTTTGGACCCGAAGCGTGGACGACGCGATTTTCGAACAGCAGGCAATCGCCCGCCCGCAGTTTCGGTTCAACGTAACCGGGCGGACCGAATTCGCCCTCAGCTACCTTAGTCGGATTTGTGTTATGGTTGCTTCCCGGCACAACGAGGGTCGCGCCCGAATTCGGCTCCATTAGATCGTTCAGATAGAAAGCGCATTTCACCATGATCCGCGGAACATGGTTACCATAAATCTTGGTAGCTGCGCCGTAGTCGCGATGCCATCCCTGGGTCTTCGCGGCACCCGACTCGCTGGGCGGATCCGGATACTTATAGATGATGTGAGAGGTCATCAGTTGCACGTGCGCGCCCAGGAGCTGAACGATAACTGAGAGCGCTTTCGGATGAGTCAGAAGGGGAATAAAATCGTCGTCCAGGGCAACGCAATTGCGAAAACCGTCGTTAAGCCCCCCCTTGCTCGCGATCCGATTCTCCTGACGGTCGCTCGCAATATGACGTTCCGCCGCCGCCGTCACCCGATCAATCATCGGCCGGTCGAGCACATCACGAACGACAAGGTAACCGTTGTCGTCAAAATGTTGGATTTCCTCTTCGGGAAGTTGGTGCCAATCCAAATCCACCGGCATGTCCGCTGTCGTAACCATCAATCGACGATGAGCTGGATCTTCTCCATTTGCAAGCGAAGGTCCAACGGATATCTGACAATGGATTTTGTCCACGGATCCACCAAGGCTCGGGCCCTGTGGCTCTAAGCTCACGACGGTCCTCCAGACCGCAGATCTGTTGCTTCTCCTTTTCCTCGGGTTGAAACTCGAGGCTCCAGCACAACACTGCATCGCAGTGCTTTTTGCGTTTGCTCGCAATAAGCTTCAACAAATTGACTTTAAGGGACTTATGGAAGGGTAGAGTTTACACGTATGCGCCGGGCGGGATTGCTCCGATGATTTCTGAACAGGTACACTGTAAAGACCGCGTTTTTGTCTCTGCCGTTCGGCAGAGTGAGGCTAAGTCGACTCCCGCCTCGTTCTATCATTCGATCGGTTCCTGCTTTCCTGCTTTCCTTATTCTCTCTCGATCTCGGAGTATCTCAATTCTCTGCCTCCCTCCGCGATCTCTGCGCACTCTGCGGATTATCTTGCCACTCTTCCACTTAATAGCGAAATCTGGAGCAGCAGAACAGGCTCTAACTATCGCATAATAGCAAATCCAGATTAACCCTCTAATATTTGATTTCACCATGAATCTGAATCAACTGGCAATCATTCGGAATCGCAAGGTAGGCCGCTCTTCTTCCTGGGATCGGTCGGGCCGGAACACCGATTGCGTTTACACTGAACCGGGAGAGTCGCGGATTCTCGCCGACATTAAAGGACCCGGCATCATCACCCATATCTGGATGGCGAATCGAGGCCAATCGCGAGAATGTCTTCTGCGGTTTACATGGGGCAATGCAAAGCATCCGAGCGTCCTCGTGCCGGTGGGCGACTTCTTTTGCCTGGGACACGGGATCGTGAACAGCTACCAATCCCTCCTCTTCTCGGCCTCCACCCAAACCAACAACGAGTTTAATAAGGGATGCGCCCTGAACTGTTATGCGCCGATGCCTTTTCGCGAGCGCGCGGTGGTGGAACTTGTGAACGAGGGAAAGGAGATCCAGCGGAACTGGTTTTACGTTGACTATGAGACAACGGAGGAGATTCCGGACGACTCAGGCTACTTTCACGCTGAGTTTCGCCGGACCAATCCCTCCCAGGGGTGGGGTCATGAGATCCGGGTCAACGCGCCGGAGGCGAACATTGCCAACAGAGGAAGACTCGCCTGGCGGAATAACTACGTCATCCTCGAAACCAAGGGATGCGGTCACTACCTGGGTTGTAACCTTTCGGTCACGAACTTTAAGGGAGAATGGTGGGGAGAAGGAGACGACATGATCTGGGTCGACGGCTATAAGTGGCCCCCCGACCTCCATGGAACCGGAAGCGAGGACTATCTCAACCAGGCATGGGGCATGCAGCCAAACGCGTTTCTCAGAAATGGCTCATCAATCCACGAGTCCGATACCAACGGTTATCAGACCAGCTACGTTTTCCACATCGAAAATCCGGTGCGGTTTCAAAAGGAAATCAAGGTCACAATCGAACACGGCCACGGCAATCACCTGGCAAACGAAATGGCTTCGGTGGCCTACTGGTATGCCGACCGTCCCACGCGAGTGGCAAAGCCTCCGCCTGTTTCCAAACGCCTCCCTGTGCTTCGCGATAACCAGGGCCGCTGGCTCCACAACCGAAAAAATCAGTCTCCGGGCCCGAAGATCGAGCTCAACACCGAAATGAAAAAAATGAAAGCCCGATGGGCCAAGAAGCAGGGTTAGTAGGGGTCTCAGAGCACCACTGAGAGCCACAGAGCGCCCTAGCGCAGCACAGCCGCAACCACAGGAGAGTAAGAGAACCGCGAATGAACGCGAATAAAGAGGAAGGGACCACGGATTTGAGAAAACCGCGGGTTGATTCAACGTGCAATTCCGGCTTTCCTGCGTTCCTTATTCATATTTCAATCTCGTAGAGTCTGCCGTACGGTCCCGCTTAGCGGGATGTTCCAATGAGGTTTTCTTAGCGAGCCTTTCTCTACGGAGGAACAGAACCATATTTCTTGAACATCAACGGGTTATATTTCCGAGTGGGAAATTTCTTCTTAAGAAAACAAGCCTTGGCGAAGGAGGGCGTTATTTCCCTTCCTTTTCCCCTAACCGCGTCGGAACCCCATCGAGGAGGCCGGCATCGTGCATCGCAAGCCATTCGTCCATGAATGTCTTGTTCCAGATGTCGGTGAGCGGATGCTCCATCATATCCCGGTAGACCGTCCACATGGTCACCAATTCGTCGGCGCCATCCCGGAAGGCGGCGTAGGCGACCTCCACCGACCGCACCAACGCCGCCATAATAAAAGGGCGCTGTTCCCAACCGCTGAACATCTTTGCGCACTCGCGAATGAGTTTAGTGGGATCACCGCCAAATTCCTTCACAGGTTCGCAAAACGGCAAAATGTGATCGACTCCGGCCTGAGCTACGGCGGCCGCCTGGGGTAATGAGAACACCGTTGTGCAGAAGGTTTCGACACCTTCATCCTTCAATGCGGCGAAGGCTCTCAATCCGTTCACGCCGCAGGGGACCTTCAGGATAACCTGATCCGACATTCGGGTGAAGCAACGACCCACTTCGAGCAACTCCGGCACGGTATGCCCGTCGATCTCGACCACCAGAGGTCTGTCGGTGATGTCCAGGTAACGCTGCACAACGCCAATCAATTGGCCATACTTCTGCACCATCTGGTTGAGCACGACTGTGTTAGTGACGATACCCTCAATACCGAGAGGCATCCATTCCTTCAGGTCCTCAGGGTCACCTGCCAGCCAGATCTTTGGTCCCCGGCCCTCTTTCTTGGCCTGCGGCACTGCGCCCCAACCACCCCCTTCAACTTGATCGTTTCCTTTTCCCATATCACTATCTTCAGCCATAGTGGCAGAGGATTCTCCTAACTACTCGACAAGTCAAGCGATGAGCTAGCCCGGACATTTCACACACATCGTAGCGAGATCGCGTAGCTTGCTGTGAATCAATGCCCTATCGCAGTCCGGCGGGCGACAGCGTGTTAGAACCTTCTGAGGTCGCGGGACAAGAGAAGGCTTTGAGACGCAGTGAGATCCGCGGTCGCAGCAGATGGTTTGTGAAATGTCCGGGCTAGGGGCATCGATCTTCACAGATCAGGAGGATCTACCCTGATCGGCCACGTAGATCGTATAAGATGGACGCTTTGCCTGTGCATAGGGCTTCGCCGGAACACTTTCGACACGGAAACCCGCCCTGTTAAGGCGTTTCATGAACCCAGCGTCTTGGCGGGCGGACCAAACGGCGACGCGCCCGCCCGGTTTTAACGCCCGTGCCATCGACCGGATACCCCTCTCGTAATAGAGACGAGCACTGCTTCTCTGCGCCTTGTCGGCCGGGCCATTATCAACATCAAGCAGAATCGCGTCAAAACGGTCCCGTCCGCTCTTCACAATGACGTCGCACACATCCGCCGTCAGTATTTCGACCCGACAATCATCCAGACACTTTGCATTTAGTCCGGAAAGGTACCGCCGATTCCACTCGACTATTTCAGGGACCAATTCGACCACGAGCACATTCGCCTGCGGCCCCACCCTCTCGAGCACACTTTTCAAAGTAAAACCAAGACCGAGTCCGCCTATCAGAATACAAGGATCCGCCCGGCTCAGAAGCCGGCTCGTGCCCAGTTCCCCAAGCATGAGTTCGGAAGCGGGGGCGGCCGAATCCATGAGCTCCCGCCCGTTCAGACGGATGCAGTAGGTCCCGTCGTGCTCGTAGAGTGCGAGCGTGGCGCAATCCGGTGTTAACGTTTCCGCGAGATGTCGATACGGTTTCAAGCCTCAATCTTCCAGATAACCCGGAGGGCATCGGAGCGCAGATGGGTGGAATCCAATACGCCTGCCAGGGCGACTTTCTCGTCTATCAGCGCTTGAATCTCTTCTTGGCGCACATGGTCATTGACCTCCTTGAGATCGACAAGACGATCGATTTCGTTCTGGTAGTGATTCTCTCCGCAGCTCCTCGCCTCCGCTACAAGAGCATGCATCCGTTTTTCAGCCAAGCCAAACGCCGATCTGAGCATCCTGGGAAGAACATTTCGTCTGAATGAGTTCCGCGAAATCAGGGGATCAGGATCTCCTCTTTGCAGCGGGGCGGATAGCAGCTCGGCGTCATCGCTGAGATCATTGAGATCGTGGTCGACTACGGTCCGAATGGCCGTTGCAGGAAGGAACCGGTCAACATGCAGAACCGGCGGTGCCACACATTCCGCCACGGAGAGCAACTCCAGAACCAAACCCTCTTCGTCGGACTGCGGCCAGATACAATAGGCAGTATTTCCCGACTCTGAACTGAGCAGGATGTCGAGTGCACCGCGAACGAGCGGATGGTCTCCACTCAGAAAATGAATATCCTCGCGGCTCAGAGCTCTTATTCGATCCAGAGTCAGCGTCATACCCTCCTCAGGCAAACCGGGCAAATCTTCGGTAACGAGATCGCCGTGTTTAAGGACAAAGGTGCGCTCACTATGCTCCTCCCGGCGAAGCCCGAAGTGATCGATCAGATTCAGGATGAAATCTTCGAATTCGCTGTCGGCGTCACTCGCACGGATGCGCTTGATGACTTCCTCCGCCCGTTCCGGGTTGGAAGAGTTCAATTCCAGTAGTCGATCGTGTCCCCGCTCGAGTCTCCGCGTTATATGGCTCTTCCGTTTCGCGGTCCGCGCCACGAACCGATCAAGCGCCACGGTATCGAACGTTTGCCGCAACCCATCCAAATCCGCTTTCAGATTCAACGCGATCTCTGTGGCCCCATGGAGGTTCTCTTCGAAGGCATTCAGGCCCTCATGATACCAACGAGCCATGACTTCCGAGGCGCCACCGGGAACGTAGGGAATGTGAATGTGAATGGCTTCGTTCTGACCGATGCGGTCGAGACGGCCGATTCGCTGCTCCAGCAGCTCCGGATCATCCGGCAGATCGAAGCATACGAGATGGTGCACAAACTGGAAATTCCGACCCTCACTGCCGATCTCCGAACAGAGAAGGATGCGTGCCCCCTCTTCCTCAGCGAACCAGGCAGCCGTGCGGTCGCGCTGCATCAGGTTCATTTCTTCATGAAACTGACCGCAGTTAACGGAGATCTCCCGTTCCAGCCTCGCCTCGATCTCGCGCACGAGACCCGGTGTCTTGCAGATGAGAAGAACCTTCTCTTCTCCCAGATCATTAAGGAGATTTGCAAGCCACCTGCCATACGCTTCAACACTCGCATCGGAATCCGCCGATTCACTGCGCTCGATCGGGTAGAGGTGCACATGACGAATCGGAAACCCGGTAAGGGCCGTGCGCGTGTTGCGAAACATGACACGTCCCGTTCCAAAAGCGTCGAGGAGTTCCCCGATCAACCGTATTCGAGCCGATTCGTCACCAGCCATCAAGGCATCGTAATCACGATGTATTCTCGGCGATCTCGCCGCGAACAAATCCCGGTCCGCGCTGTCCAGCGGCGCGCCATCGATCAATCGATCCACTGCCGTAGCAACTTCGATGTATTGCCTGGATTCGGCGATAAATGCTTCGAAGTTCGAATAACGATCAGGATCCAATAATCTCAGGCGAGCAAAATGACCCTCCATTCCCAGCTGTTGCGGTGTCGCCGTCAAGAGAAGAAGGGAAGGTGTCCGGGAGGCCAATTCATCTGCCAGCAGATATTCCGCGCTCGCTTCCGCGGGTGACCACATGAGGTGATGCGCTTCATCGATCACAAGCAGATCCCAACCCGCTTTCGTCACTTCACGCGATCTTCGCGGGTCCGCTACAAGGAATTCGATGCTGCAGAGAATCAATTGGCTATCGAGAAACGGGTTTGTCTGCGCATCCTCACCCTGGATCGACTCGCAGCGTTCCTCGTCGAAGAGATTAAAGAGCAGGTTGAAGCGCCTCAAAAGTTCCACAAACCATTGGTGGATGAGCGACTCCGGAACAAGGATGAGGATTCGTTCCGCTCGCCCGGTCAGGTACAACCGGTGCAGGATCAGGCATGCTTCAATCGTCTTGCCAAGGCCTACCTCATCCGCCAGAAGCACACGGGGATTCAGTCGCGAGGCGACTTCGCTGCTGATGTATAGCTGATGCGGAATCAGGTCCACCCGCCCTCCGATAAACCCTCGAACGGGCGATTTTCGTATCCGGCTTCGCCATTGCAAGGCCTCCACCCGAAGATCGAAGAGTTCCGGATCATCGATCTGTCCACCGAGGAATCTTTCCTCCGGCTTACTGAAACTGATGGAATCAGCCAGTTCCGCTTCCGGCACCTTTGACCCATCCGCCTCGTATGCCAGCAATCCATTCTTCTCCTCGACGCCTTCGACATGCAACTCCTTACCGCCGCGAGTGCGGATCCTGTCCCCAATTTTGAAGTGCACCCGGCGTAGAGGAGCCGATTCCAACGCATATTGGCGACGCTCCCGCGCCGCCGAGAAGAGAATCCCCACCCGACCTGAATCCGACGATACAATTATACCGAGCCCGAGTTCAGGTTCGGAATCACTCACCCAGCGCTGCCCGGGTACAGGTAAATCCAACTCCATTAGAGAAACTGATATTGCTCTGTCGGCACTTCGCGAGCGCAAAGCTTGAGGCCGGTGCCTGGTGGTTCGCTGCCTGTGGCCGGTTAATGGTGTCAGGTTTCGGGTGTTAGTGTATATGACGACGAAGGACCTAATGCTCCGAGAATCAGGAGATTGGTTGAATCGAATTCGACAAAGTTCGCGACAAAGCTTACGACAAAGTGTCCTACCGGAGGTCCCCACTTGGACATTGGATGTTGGGCGTTGGATGTTGAAAACTGAACATGGTTCGAGGTTCTTGGTTTCACGTGTCTGTTTGGGGACTTAAGTGTGAAGCTCCTGAACACTGCCCCCTGAAACCTTCCCAGTGACACCTGAAACCCCAAGAACAGTGTCACGACACTAGACCGGACATTTCACACACATCGTAGCGAGATCCCGGCGTGCCGGGACTGCGGATCAAGGTCTTTTCGCAGTCCGGCGGGCGACAGTGTGTTGGAACTCTCTGAGGTCGCCGGACAAGAGAAGGCCTTGAGGCGCAGTGACATCCGTGGTCGCAGCAGATGGTTTGTGAAAGGTTCGGGCTAGACCTCTACCTCGATCGCCTTCCCGCTCTCTCCCGATTGCATGAGTGCGTCTAGGACGCCCAGTACCTGCAGATTATTGCGGCCGCTCGTCTCTGGTTCGGGACCGCCCTGCACCCAGTCCGCAAACCCGGCCGCTATGCGGCGATCGAGAAACGGCGACTCCCTGGGCCCCTCGTCGATGGCCAGCGGCTGCAGGCCGGATTCACGACTTTCGCCCAAGTATATCGATTCCGTTCCACCGAAGGGAGCTGTAACCCGGTAAACCAGGGCCGCGCGCTCGCACTCGACCCGAAACTCGCAGGAGCCGACGCGGGCGTCCGAGGTCGAGACCATCACCACCCGGCATCCGTTACGGAATCTCAATTCCGCGGTCGCAGTCGATTCGCGCTTCCACGTCGTTTCCGGCGGGCGAAAGGAATGTCCGTAAACTTCGACCACCGGCTGATTCATCATCGAAATGAGAGAGTCGATCTCGTGCACCGTCATCTGCCAAAGTTGAGAGTGCGGCGAATCCGGATACTCCCCTCCACGCGCCTTGTAGCAGAGCAGGTGCCCCTCCTGCGGCTGTCCGTACTTGAGTGAACTCATGAGCCGGCGTACCGTGCGTTGACCGGGAAGAAAGCGCCACTGCTGAATGACGACAATCTTCAACCCCTTCGCCTCCGCCATCTCGAGCAGGCGGAACGCATCCGCCAACTCGATCGTAAACGGCTTTTCCACCAAAACATGCTTCCCGGCATCCATTGCCTGTTCGATCAGGGGAGCGTGGGAGCGCGCCCAGGTCGCCACCATCACTCCATCGCAGCCGGATTCCGAAAGCGCTTCGTCGTAGGAGGTATATCCGAAATCCGGCGAGAGCTCGTGTTCCCCAAGCGCATTCTCCAATCGCTCCTCATCCAGGTCTACCAAACCGGCGACCTCAAATGCCTCCGGCAAAGCCAGAAAACTCTTCAAGTGAGCGCGCCCGCGGCCCGCTCCAACGACGATCATGCGTATTCGGTCTGTCACTTCTACCCTTTACCTAATACACATTGGTCATTACTTCCTCCCATTCTGCTCTAGTTCGGGTCCGGAATCTGCAGCCTGTGACAGATCTTCCGAGCTAAACCTTCTTTGACCTCGGTGTGCCGAGGCACGGCCTCTGTCACCCCATTTTCAGGATTGATCCACAACGAATGAGAAGAACCCTCTCTCTTTAAGTAACATCCGCTACGCCTGAGATGCTTTAGCAGCCTAAACCGCTTCATTCAACGGTAACGATATCCTTGATCGCGCCATCAGGCAATCCACGAGTGGCATCCTCTACGCGATCTCGCATCACCAGGCGAATGGCCTCTGCAAGGTTGGCTTTTGTCTTCTCAACCGTTTCGCCTTGACCATTGGCTCCGGGTACCTCCGGGCAAGTGGCCCAGAAGCCACCTTCCTCAGCTGCCTCAATCAATACAGTAAATTCTCCACGCATAGATAGAATTTATCCCTATTCGTTCCGACTGACAAGCGAACATTTCAAGCCGAGATCTGCTCACTCTAATGGTCTACGGTATTTCCTCCAGGAGAACGAAATGCTTCCGCATTCCGCTACGAAAATATCCGAGACTCGTAGGCCCGCTGAGCGGGGCGGGAGCGTTTCGACAATCGTCCGGCCAATTTAGTCTCTTCTGACTCCCGATACTTCGTTGAATTCTGTTACTCGGATAGACGCTACATTCTCGGCCTCAATGATCGGTATCAACTGATCATATCCTAAGGAGATCTCGCTCAAACATGGAGTTCAAAATCATTGACCAATTCGGAAAATTCGCAAACTTTAATGACGGTTGCTGAAGACAACCTCCAGTCTGCGGAAATGGCTAAGCCTGTCTTTGACATATACTGATTCACCTTCTTTCAGCCGGTTATGCAGACAACAGGCGCTTAATTGAAAGTAGGTTTGCATGACTATATCAGTACCCGAAAACGCCAGTTTCGAGAACTTCAGGAAACAGGCGAAATCGCTTCGACGCCAACACTCGCAGAGATCGAGCGAAGCCGCAAAACGAATCAGAAATTCTGATCGTTCGCTGGCAACCCTCGGCGACGAAGCCATCCACAACCGGCCTCTCAGCCTTTCGAACGCCCAGTTCGTCGTCGCTCAAGAATACGGCTTTGAAAGCTGGACGAAGTTGAAGCGGCACATGGAGGGGTTGGCGGGCTCCAAGAGCCTCACAGAACGATTTGTTCAGGCGATCAATGGAGGTGGCGTCGAAACGGTCCGCGAACTATTCGAAAACAACCCTCAAGAAAGGGAACAACTGATCGAAGCGAAGGATGAATTCGGTCGCTCGGTCCTTCAACTGGCGACCTTCCGTTCCCGATCAAGGAAGTTCACGCCCAACGTTGAGCTGCTACTGGAAAACGGAGCGGAAATGGACCTTTGGTCTGCTTGCGGACTCGGTGACCTCGCGGCGATTGATGCTTATCTGGATAAGTATCCTCAAGCGCTCAACCAGACCGTTCACGACGTGTTTCCCATCCAGTACCCGATCCTGACGAATCGACCTGAGGTCGTAGGCCATCTTTTGAATCGCGGCGAAGATCCAAACCGCCCGCTTAGAAAGGCTCACTGGTTCGTCTGGGACGAGTATTTTGTCGAGAAGGGTCTTTATCGATGGACCCCGCTTCTCATGGCCGGAATCTGGGGACGAATCGAGATTTTCGACATTCTCCTGGAAGCGGGAGCCGATCTTTCAGCCACCTCGACTCTTGGCAATAACGCCATCCACTGGGCGGCGATTCAAAGCCGCATTCCGCTCATTCAACGAAACCTGGATGCAGGCGTAGATATCGATCTGGCCAGCTCTTCCGCTGAACCGGCGGAAATCGCCGCGTATCGCGTCGCGGCAACCGATGTTAAGGGTAACTTCAGCGGTCGATCGAATTCGCAAAAATTCAAAGAAGATGGCTGCACGCCTTTTCATTTTGCCGTTCTGGAAGGACATGCCGAAACGATGGAGTGGCTTATCGACAAAGGGGCTTCCCTTTCCAAGCGAAATACACATGGAGCAACCATATTGCATCTGGCGGCGGCTCCATTCCAAGGGGAGTATGCTGAGGTCTTCAACCGGGTCATGGCTTTAGCGCCAGGCGATCTGAACGCGGTTGACGACGACGGACTCACTCCCCTCGATTACGCCATGCAAGCAAACCACAACGCCACCGTCGAAATCCTGAAAGATGCCGGCGCAGTCTGTGGTATCTATTAGTACCGCACTTCGATAGTAGCACACTGTCATCGCGAGCCGCCCGAAGGGAGGCGCGGCGATCCAGAAGTGCAGGAGGACATTTCCACCCCGATCTGGATTGCCACGGCACGCTACGCGGGTCTCGCAATGAAAGCGGGGCGGCCCGGCAGTTCGCTACTAATAATCCCGTAATTGAATCATAGCAACATCCATCAATTGGCTTCCTTAAATCCCTTCAACCAACCGGCAATGAACGCCGCCTGCTTCTCCCGGACGTGCTCAGGGAAGTGGACATGATCGCAATAGAGATCTGACCCGAGATTGCAGGTGAAAGTGTGCAGCAATACCCCCGGCCTCCGCCTTCGATTTCAGGAATGATAGCACCATACCTGAATCCCCACCATTCGCCCCTTGTGGATTGTCGAGATTCACTGGAAAGTTTACTCTCTGCTCCCTCCGTTTTCTCCTGTAAAATCTCGCCTGTTTCTCAGTCGAAATGGAAGACTTCTCGCAGGTCTACGGAACAGGGGCTACTGTCGGGGTTGGAGGGCATAACGTCGCGCATGTAAGCCCACCATCTCTTACAGACGTCGGTCTCCGCGATGCTCTGCCAGCGCGCTTCATCCTCAATTTCGACATATGCAAAGAGCTGGCTTGTCTCCGGATGAAGGTAGATCGAGTAGTTGTGCACACCATGCTCTTTGAGGGTCGCCTCGAGTTCCGGCCAGATCGGATTGTGTCTCTCACGGTACTCCTCGTGCTTTTCGAGGTTCACTTCCATCATGAATGCTTTTCTAATCATCATATTTTCCTTTCAAAACGTTCTAGTTTAGGTGCGGCTTTGGCCGTAACCCCCTCGCATCGTTCTTAGCATTCTGTTCAACTATTTCAAAAAGGAAATGAGAAGGGCACATCTTCCTATAGTTTCCTGCCTTCCTGCTTTCCTTATTCATAATCCTGATCTGTTCTACTCTTGTCCAAATTTGGACCCCAGAAAACAAGAAACTCATGGCATTCGATTCTCCTTCCCGGTATCAATACTTATCAGATTTTCCTTCTCAGAACGTCCTGTTTCGCATCCGATGGCGTAAGCGGGCGTTGCGTGAACACCTTGCTTCTTCGGTCTTCCTTTTCCCGCCAACGAAATGCGTGGCATATGTCTTCTCGATCGTCTCCTGTCCTGACTTCGAAAACCGTAGAAGCGTCTTTCTGCCTTTGCCCCATGACTTGTATCCCGTCCAACTCGGTCTAAGTCCTCCGTTGAGGGAATTCTTCCGGACGGCGCGCATAATGAAATTGATCTTGCTCAGGTTGACCTTGATCACCCTCTCGAGGTGAGAGATGCGCCTCCGCCTCCAGTCTTCATAATCCGCTTGATCGAGGTAACCAAGCTTCATGAAAACTTCCACGAAGCTGATGTACCCTTTATCGCGGAGGAGTTCGGTGGTCACAGTACTGAGCTTCGTCGTAAGTTGCTGTCGATTCATTAGCGAATCCTGAATATCTTTTGAATCGTAGAACGCTAAAGAGGAAGCACCCCTTCAGGCGCCGCTTCCCTCGCATTGGCATTATAGAATTGAGAGTTCAATCGGAAGGTGATTCGAATAGTTAGAGTAATCTTTATCTGTAGATAGAATGCTCAATCCATTTCTGTAGGCCTGTGCACAGATCAAAAAATCTATTGGTGATCCTTGAACTCCTTTAGATCTGCACTTGTTAAAAAACTCTGCTGCTAGAGTATGATCAGCCGTAGCTGCAAGTAAGTCTGGGAATCCATCCAATATCTCTGAAATGCTAGCGAACTGTCTTTTACCTTTTATGCCTGAGAGGAGCTCTTGACGAATAATGCCAAGCATTTGCACCCTTCGCTCAACAATAGCTTGCCTGAGGAGATCGACTTCCTTTGATTCTTGCTCTTTTTTTCTTCTCAGAAACAGTGACCATACGGAGGTATCAGCAACGATCCTCATCGCAGATTCCTCAATTTCTTGTGGTCGTAGTCATTGAAAAATTCCACTTTGCCCTCCCAGTCAAGAATCTCAAGTTGCTTGCGATGTTGTACGAATTCGGTCAATGCCTGATTTACTGCTTCCTTCTTCGTCCTAAACTGACCAAGGCGCAGTGCTTCTTCCAAAAGTTTATCGTCGATTTTTAGATTTGTTGCCATGTGTCAAAATATGACACATATTGTGGTGTCGGTCAAGTGACGGCATAGCATCTTTTGCCAACTTACAAACGTACATCGGATGTTTTTTACTTGATGGCTGGTGGTCTAGATATGATGTAAGCCATTGACGATTTGATCGTTATTTCCTTTTAATATGAATACGACTCTCGAAATCAACACACCCACTCCACCTCCATACTGGGCCCTGCTCGAACGCGAACTTTTGTGCACACAGAGTTCCGCGGTCGAGGAGTTTTACGCGCACTATTTTGATGAACGCGGCTACCTGGAATGCGTTCCGCGATGGGGAGGCGACGACGGTCCGGACGACGCGGCCGAAAATTTGCTCAACTGGACGGTCCTGCACGCCCTGGGCGCCCCCGACATCATCCTGGATCTCTACAAGCGGGGCTGGGAGGGGCACCTGCAGCAGTACACAGAAGCGAAAACGGTGGATGTGCCGTTCGCCCGCGACGGTATGTACTTTCGGGAGTTTCCGGTCATGTTTGATTGGATGCATCACAGTGAAGGGCTCTCGGCCTTTTTTCTGCAGGGACTCTCGGACCCTTACGATCGACTGTTTCAGCAGCGCACACGGAGGTACTGCGGATTCTACATGAACGAAGATCCGCTCGCGGAAAACTATGACCCCGAGCACAGGGTGATTCGCAGCATGTTCAACGGAAGCCGCGGTCCCCTCATGCGCAAAGCCACCGGGCTTGACTGGGCCGGCGATCCGATCGATGTCGAGCGGTTCGGGCTCCTTCACGGCGAGCGCAGCTACGAGGAAATGGTGGCGCACTTCAAGGATTACAACGACGTCGTCGGCGACCATCCCCTGAACCTCTGTACGACAACGCTCGCCCTGAACGCATACATGTTCTCCGGAGAGGCAAAGTACCGGAACTGGCTCATCGATTATGTCGACGCGTGGGTTGAACGCACGGAAGCAAACGGCGGAATCATTCCGACCAATATCGGTCTCGACGGCGCCATCGGCGGGGCTTGTGACGGTAAATGGTACGGCGGCGTCTACGGCTGGGGTTTCTCGGTCGAGGTGCCGCAAACCGGCGAACTCGCCCACCGGCCATCGTTTCTCTGGAGGGCTCCCTATGGATTCGGTAATGCCCTGCTGCAGACCGGAAAACAGCGTTACGTCGACACCTGGCGGGGAATCATCGACAGGGTGAATGAAAACGCCCGCGAAATTGACGGGCAAACGCATTACCCCCACATGCATGGCGATGACGGTTGGTACGACTACACGACACAGCCGTTTGATGATGGCGCCCTCGAGGTCTACTACTGGTCGATGAATACCGACGACCTGAAGCGGGTCGCTTCGGACCAGTGGATAAGCTATCTGCACGGCGAGAATTCGCAATACCCGGTGGAGGCGCTGCAGGAAGATTTAGAAAGAGTCCGAATCAAGGTCGAAACTATGCGAAACGATATGTCGACGCCCGATACCCGACTCTCAGACGTAATGAATTCTACTAATCCGGCTACTACTGAAACGCTTACTCAACTGATGTTGGGCGGCCTTCCGACCGGCCGAGTCGGATTCCCTCTCCATTGCCGATTGCGCTATTTCGATCCCGACCAGGGGCGGGCCGGAACCCCACCCGACGTAGCCGCCCTCGTCGAAGGAATGACGGACGACGCGGCAACGGTTAGCCTCGTCAACATCAACCCCCACCAGGAACGCACCGTTATCGTCCAGGGAGGCGCCTACGCCGAGCATCAGTTTCAAACGGTTTCGATCGACGATCAGACCGTTTCCGTGGATAATTCGGCCTTCAAAGTGCGTTTGGCGCCAGGTTGCGGCAGCCGTCTCAAGATTGAAATGAAACGCTACGCCAACTCACCCACCCTGCTGTTCCCCTGGGATAGGGGGTAGTTCTCGCTTGATAAGAAAACCCTTATTTGATTGCGGGTAGGCACTCATCAGTTACCCTGATTTTCGCACCAGGACAATTGCCAGGAGGATCAGTGCGCTGTTGAACACACCGCACAGCACGAATTCTAAGGAAATGAGAACGCTCGTAGATTACTTTCACGCAATAACCAACTTCGTCCGAGACACTTCAGATTCGTTGACTTCTCGTCTCGCGCGATCGACGCTTAGTATCACGCTATTTCTGCTCATTGCAGAATCCGGTTGGGGAAGCGGCGATGCTTCTTTGGAAAAAAGCAGCCTCACTCTTGACGATCAGCAGATCACGGTCCAAAGCGGGACGCTGGGTCCCTGCCTCGTCACAATCGCCTACCCGGAAGGCGCCTGGAACGGGAAGCTTCTTCTCTATAACCACGGAGGGCGGTTTGATCCGCGGCCTCTTTCAAGCGACCTGCCGCTGCGATCGAAACGCTATCGAAAGTGGCTGGGGGATGGCTGGATGGTAGCCTCGAGCAGCTTCCGGCGCCAGGTGAGCATCATTCGCGACGCCATCGAGGACTCGAGTACTCTCTACGACACCATCGTGTCCATATTCGGCACGCCGAAGCGCACAGTCCTTCTCGGCGAATCGATGGGGGCCACAATCAGTCTCCTCATGGTCGAAAGCGAACCTGAGAAGTACCATGGCGCTATCGCCATTTCGATTGGAAACAGCCGCGATTCGCAGTATCCGCTCGCGCGCTCGCACAATCCCGAGGCGCCTCTTCTCTTTCTGTGCAACAGCAATGAGACTCCACGTGTTCTCGAGTATATCTATCACGCGCGAAATGCGACTGTGCTCCCCGCCTTCTGGTGGATCGACCGGTTCGGTCACGTCAAACTCTCCTCCGAAGAGTACATCGCCGCCCTCGCCGGACTCGACCGCTGGCTCGACACGGGGCACGTCGAGCGATTCAAGAACGCTACCATTAATCCGCCGCCACCCGCATCAAGAGCGCGTTTTGCTGACGGCGGAGCTTACGCCAATATCGTATCGATCGACGCCGCCTACGGGAATGCGACGGCCGATTTCGTGGAAGCCGACTTCAGGCGCCTCGATATCGCACTTGGGGACCGCTTCGAGGTCCGCATTAAAGGTATGACCTTTGAGTCGAAACTCGGCCAGAATTACTCGGATTACGAAACGGGCGAATGGTTCACCATGATCGATGCCAATGGTCATACCTCCATTGGCATCAACTACGGAGCCGTCGACACAACCGTCGAAATCGACGGCTCCGAACCGGTACCGCTTTTTATTCGCAAGCTCTAGATATCTGTCGGACTTAGCCCCTCGGCTGCTAGACGTTCAGTCCTGTTGGAGCAGAAAGTCGAGCAGGTTGAGCCGACGGATACCTTCGAAGTCCTCGCCGAAGGCGGTATCCAGGCTCAGAACGAACTTTGGATAGTTGTCGGGGATAGCGAGCAGGGCACCGAATTCGCGCTCAATTGTCTGGGGTGCGGCGAGCAGATAGGCGACCTGGATGTAAAGTTTTTCCTTTTCACGCGTCGCGACAAAGTCGATCTCGCGATCCCCGAACTTGCCTATATAGACTTCGTAGCCACGGCGTTTCAGCTCAAGATAGGTGAGATTCTCCAGAATGCCCGAGATATCGGCTTCCCTGTAGCCAAGCAGGGCATGGCGAATCCCGATATCACCCAGATAGTATTTCTCGTGGATTTCGAGCAGGCGCTTTCCCTTCAGGTCATAACGGGGCACTTTGTGAGCGATGAGCGCTTCGAGGAAATGCCCAAGATAGTTCTGAACCGTTTCCACTCCGACACGCAGGCGCTGTGATTTCAAGTAATCCGCGATTTTCTTGGATGAGAAAATGTTGCCTATGTTGTCAAAGAGGTAGCGGGCGATGTTTTCCAGCAGTTGCACGTTACGAATGTTGTGCCTCTTGACGATATCCTTCAGGAGGATCGTATTGTAGACGGAGCCGATGTATTCATAGACGACCTCATCGGCCGCCTCGAAATGGTGGATCGCCGGCAAACCCCCGAAGCGTAGATAATCGAGGAAACTCTCCTGCATCTCTGAACTTTCCCTACCGCTAAAGAGGCGGAATTCATCGAAACTCAGTGAGTAGACCGGGAACTCTATGTAGCGACCGGAGAGTAGAGTAGCCAGTTCGGATGAGAACAGATGGGCATTTGAGCCCGTGATATAGATGTCGATGTCTTGCCTTCGCGCGAGAGAGGCGATCGCCTTTTCCCAATCCTGAATTTCCTGCACTTCGTCGACGAACAGATATTTGGGAACAGGACGCGGGCCCAAGATTTTCATCGCCATCCTGTTCAGATCCAGGTAGGTACGGATCTCCTCAAAATCAAGCGATTCCTTGTCTATATAGAGAATGTTCTCCCTTGGAGTGCCATCTTCCACGAGCTGCTCAATGAACTGACGAAGGAGAAAACTCTTTCCCACCCGGCGCATCCCCGTGATTACCTTGATCACCGGTTTGTTCATGAACGGAGCGATCCTCTCCAGATACAATGTTCTCTTATACATGAATGTTGAGACTAATATTCGTAAACTTTTCACTATACAAGAAACTTTTATCGCGTCTCTGTCGACTCGCGGCTGCAGGCCGGATTTGGGCCCATCCTTTACAAGAGTAGAAGAATAGCCATGATCGGTGTACCCGCATCGCTGCACCTTGCGACTTTCATCAAAACTAATGCCCGCACTTCCATTGCGAGACGAACCTGACGACGCCCTCGCCCATGTAGAGGACGATCTGACGCGGCGCCGATCGCTTCAGATGAAGCTATTAATAATCGCCGGCATCATGTTCGTCCTCGCCGGTATCGCGTTTTTCCGCATGGAACTGACGGTTCGCGCAACGGGTGTCGTCCTGCAACATGACGAATTCATAGTCTTCTCACCGGCCGAAGGCGTCATCGCCAGTGTCGATATTCTCGAAGGTGCCCTCGTCATGAAAGGCGAGCCGCTTTGTGCGCTCGATGACAAAGAAATCGATCTGGAACTCCTCCAGAAAAGGCGTGACCGCCAAATACTTGAATTTCAACTGGCTGGAAACGAGCTCAACCTGAAAGAATCGAAAGTAAGACCTTCCGATCCGGAACTGGCAAGAGCATCCGATCGCCTGACGCTGCTTAGCGAGATCGAGAGTATACAGCGCGAAAACCTGAACACATTGAAGTCGCTCGTAGAAAAGAAAGCCGTATCCCAGACAGCCTATCAGGAGCAGGCCGTCGACCATCTGAGAGTGGAGCTGGAGAGAATGGAAGCAGCGGAGCGCGTCGCCTGGCTGGACAACGACATTCTTGAAATCGAGCGGGAACGCCTCATCCTGAATCGTGATCGACTGCGCCGGCAAATTGACCTTATCGACCGCGAAATCTCGATTCTGGAGGAGCAAAAGCGCGACTATCAGCTCACCGCTCCGATTACCGGAAGGGTGACCGATCTCATTTACAAATATGCCGGTATGGCCGTGGCGAAAGGCGCGCAGATCCTGAAAATCAGTAATCCGGAAAGTCCCTATATCGTAATCGCCCAGGTGGGGGAGCGAAATTTCGATCTCATTCGCGAAGGCACGCGGGTGCGCATGGAATCCAAGGTCTTCGATTCAATCCTCGAGGGTGCTATATATGGGCATGTCACGATTATCGATCCCGAAGGCACCCAGTCGGAATCCGATACAAGCGGTGTTTCAATTTTCAGAGTCGAGATCGAGGTTGAGGAAACTCCCCATCCCCTCGTGCTCGGCTCCGGAATCGATGTCTATTTTCTCCTCGGCAAGCAATCCCTCCTGAAAATGTTAGTTAATCAGCCTCAGGAGCGACGCAACTGATCGCTATGGATTCGATAGAACAGAACGATCCCACCGACTCTCCCACCCTCCTCCGCTACATCTGGGCCTACCGGTTTCGATTCGGCAAAGGTATCGGGTTGACGCTCGGGCGTGCCGCGCTCATCGCGCCGCTTCCTTTTATCTTCCGCATTATAATCGATGAGCATGTTCGAACCGGCAATCTCCTGGGGATCGCCAGCTCCGTTTTCACTTTCCTGGGTCTGCTCTGTTTACACTATTTCTTCGCCGTGTCTGCATCACGCTTCTATGCCGTTGCGGTGGCGCGGATGATGATGGACCTGCGAGGACGGATTTTTCATAAACTGCAACTCCTCAGCTTCGGATACCTCGACGAACAGCAGACCGGGCGCCTTATCTCGAAATACGCTTTCGACACCCAGCGCATCGAAACGGCTGTCTTGCCCGTCCTCCGGCAATTGCTGCCGGAAAGCCTTGTCAGCCTGTGCACCATCGCACTGCTCACCTATTTCAATTGGCAGTTGATGCTCATCCTTGGAATGATAGTGCCCGTTTACGCAATCGGCCGGTTGGTTTTCTTTGGGAGAATGAAAAGAAGCCAACGGGCGGCCCGCGTAGCGCAAGAGGGTCTCACTGGCCAGGCGAGTGAACTGATCAGCGCCACTAGACTTATCAGGGGCTATGGAGAGGAACGGGCGGCCCGGCAGTCGATGCACGAAAAAAGCGAGTTCCTGGCCCAGTCACGCGCCGAATTGTCGTCGATCACGGCGATATTTCAGGCTTACGCATACGTCAGTACCCAATCACTCTCTCTCATCGTAGTGGCCGGCGGAGCTCTCCTCGTGATCAACGGCAGCCTCTCCTTCGGTACCCTTGTCGCGTTCCTCGTCGGTCTGCCCATCATCCTGTCACCCGTCCAGGCGTTCGTCAGTTTCAGCCAGCAGTACTTTCTCGCCCGGGAGAGTTTCCGCAGCGTTAAAGAGCTTCTCGATTCGAAGTATGTGGAGGGATGGAAGGGTACCATGAAACTCCGTGATTTACGCGGTGAGATCACTTTCGAGGATGTTACATTCACCTACAAAGAGTCCCAATTACCCGCCGTTCGAAACATCGATCTTCATATCGAACCGGGACAGCACGTCGCCTTCGTGGGGCCGTCCGGTTCCGGAAAGAGCACCCTGACCAATCTCATCCTCGGGTTATATCGGACTACGAAGGGTGAGATTCTCATTGATGGAGTTCCGCAATCCGCCCTCAATATGCGGTGGTTCCGGAGGAATTCCTCTATCGTTATGCAGGAGAGTATGCTCTTATCCGGCTCAGTCCGTGACAATCTGCGCTTCGCCCGGCCCAACGCCACTGAATTCGAGATTCGCGAAGCTGCCAGACAGGCCAATGCCGACGAGTTTATTCAAAAGATGCCCGACCGCTACAACAGCGAGGTCGGTGAGGGCGGAGTGCAGCTTTCCGGAGGTCAGCGCCAGAGAATCTCTATTGCGCGAGCTATTCTGCGCAATCCCAAAGTCCTCATTCTCGATGAGGCCACCTCCTCACTCGATTACGAAAGCGAGAGTCTCGTCCAGGAAGCCATCGAACGGGTGAGCCACGGCAGGACCGTTATCACCATCGCCCACCGGCTCAGCACGATCAAGAACGCCGACCTGATCGTCGTCCTCAGGGAGGGGCGGATCGTCGAGAGTGGAACCTATGAAAATCTCTCCAAGGCAGAGAGCTACTTTAACGAAATGCTCGCGGAGAAAGTGTAGTGACTATATGGCATTGATATTCGCTGAGAAACTCTTCAATAAGGAGCCTCAATAAGCAATCGATCGCAGATTAACGGGACGTAGCTCAGCCTGGTCAGAGCACCTGCTTTGGGAGCAGGAAGTCGCTGGTTCGAATCCAGTCGTCCCGACCACTTTACAAAGTTGTAGATAAACAACTTACAAAAACCTAAAGCTAACGCTTGCTTCTTCGCAGGGAACAGTATTTCGCCCAAATTCGCCTTAATTCTGCAGATTCTGTTCCCTGTCTGTTCCCTGCATTCGGGAGCAGCTGGTCGAGGCGATGGTAATTCCATGGCGGTTGATCGAATCTGGCGTGGTAACGGATTTCAACCATTTCCGCCGGGTTGGGTGTTGTAGACGTCGCGTGCGGCGCGGGCCGCTCCGCAACCGGGCCGGTCTACTCGATTGAGGTGATGCTGCTCCTGTTGCAACAGCTTCTTTGCGGTGACACGGTTTCTCAAATCCGAAGACTCATGGCAGGTGCAACCGTTTCGCCCTGGCAGGGTGCTGTTTGGCAAGCACTTCGAGCACTCTTTTGGAACGGCCGCCGATGATTTCGTGGAGCCGTTCAGCCATCTCTCCACTGTGTTCTCTGGTCTGCATCCGCACGGTATCGAGTTCCTTCAGTATCGCGTGGCTGGTTTCAGCCATTCGTTCTCGTAACATCGGCCAACCGAGGCCGGCATGGACTGCCATCCTCTTCCAGTCACCTACCGTGAAGGCGTTTACCGAGTCGCAACTGCCAATTTTCATCGCGAGCCTCTTGGAAAGTTCGGGCCAGGCGAGCGTAGAAACCAGATCGTAAAAGGGAGACAGCCTCCGTTCGCCACTGGAATACAAGATCGAGAAGTTCTTGCCATGGGC
The DNA here is from genome assembly GCA_965215885.1 of Candidatus Moanibacter sp. Taxonomy (GTDB): domain Bacteria; phylum Verrucomicrobiota; class Verrucomicrobiia; order Opitutales; family UBA2987; genus CBDCEW01. The sequence goes on along the minus strand of CBDCEW010000101.1, from coordinate 64,518 downwards.
GTCGGCGTTGCCAATCAACACGTTGAAGATCAAGCCCTTTATAAAAGACGGAATATCGATTGCCGGCGCTGTGGACCACTCCCGAAGCAGCGAAACGCAGTCGCGCAGCATGGGCCCGCCTTCCACCTGGTACTTTCGCTCCGGCGGAAACCCCATCGCCTGGCAGAAGTCCTCCTGATGAATTCGGATCGTACAGCCGTCTTCACCCTTCCTGCGGTCGTACCTTTCAACAAGCATGCAGGGCTTCTCTCCCACAAGCCGGCATTCTGTGTCGGGTACTTTCAATCCGACAGCCCGCGCCAGGGACATGCAAAACATCTCATTACCGGCCAGTCCCGGGAATCGCTCCGGCTCCGGTTTCAGTATATGGGTGCTGGGGGTGCCGCCCAAGGGGAGATAGATTGCGTTGCCATAAACAACGACAGGCAGTTTGTCCTGCGCGCCGGCAAGTGAGAGTCGGAGTCCGTCCCTGCCGATCATCAAGGGGCGACGAGGCAGTTCGGCCACGATCTGTCGAATCTCGGGTTCGGTCAGTTCGCGGCGGTGGGTGTCTTGCGGATCCGTTGGATCGACGCCGTCGGGAAGCAAGCTGACAGCGCCAGCGCACTCGCCTCCGATTTCGGCCAGCATCGCGAAGTCGTTGATGTCGCTGATCCCAAGGATTTTCGCTACCTGCCTTCGGGGCCCCTCTTCAGGCAGTATGCCGGCAAAGAAAGGCCTGGCCTTTTTCCCGACAAAGATCTCGTTCCGGAGTGGAAGTGACCGGGAAAGCGGAGTCGTGTCTGGTTTTTCAAGCCACGCTTGATCATAGGAGAATTGGAGCAAGCCGCTATCGTCTTGTTCAAGACTTCCGACCCTCTCCCCGTTCAGGTAGACAATCAACGTGTTCATCGTTCGCGGCCATGATTGGCGTCGGCGGCACGAATAAACATTCGGAGTTCCAGTCCCAGGGCTTGAACAACCTGCAGCGTCTTTCCGATCTGGCAGGTTGGCTTGCCCTTCTCGAGGTCAACAATGAAGCGCATGCCTGTCCCGCATGTCATCGCCAGATCCTTCTGGGTGACCTTCAACTGCTTGCGCCTCGCGCGGATTGCGGCACCGAGTTGCTTTGGATTCCGAAAATTCATTTTACCGATCGGGAACATGATGCTATTGCGGCTCCTTGTCAAAGGGAAATGTTACCGGCCGGTAATATTTTAAAGGATAGAGAAAGTCCCGGCAGAAATATTCCCGATCGGGAACTTCGATGATTTGCGAACCATCGCCGGTTCCAGAATCCAAGGGAGATTGTCGATGCGGCTAACCCACCGCTTATTCAATTGAAACCTTCTGTTCGTTGTGGTTTAAGAAATCGAAACTGCGACGGTCTCGGAAAACAGATAACCTGCAAGTATACCCGGCCCATGACGGAATCAGATGAAGCTATCGGTTTTCGACGGAAGAGCCTTGTCTGGGCGGCAGGATTGATCCTGGTGGTCGTGATTCCACTGAGTCTGTGGTACGGGTCGGGAATCATACAGAGTAAGCTGAAAGGCGACGCGATTCGTGAGGAGCTGCCCCCTCTGCCGGATACGAGCGACTGGCCGGAAGCGTTTACCCTCGCCCTACAGGAGGCGAGCGAGGCGGTTTCAAGCAGGAGGGGTTCGGATGAGGGACTCGGTGAACTGGCGATGCTCTACCACGCCAACGCCTTCTTGAAGGAGGCAGAGGCCTGCTACACTTTGTTGAATGAACGCGATCCGGAAGAAGCGCGATGGGCTTACTACCTGGCAGACGTGCGTCTCAATTGGGGCGACCTCGCTTCCGCCGAGAGCCTGTTGAAAAGAGTGGCCGCTTTGAAACCGTCCTACCTTCCGGCCCAGATTCGATTGGGCGACGTGCTCTTCAAATCGGGCAAATCGGAAGCTGCGCGTGAAGTCTATCTGCGATCTCTTCAATTGGATGCGAATAATCCATACGCTCTGCTCGGCCTGGCGCGCGAGCACCTTCGAGGAGGTGCGGAGGAGGAGGCCCTGACCCTGCTGTCGCGATTAGGGGAAAACAATGAGGAATTTGCCCCCGGTTTTATGCTGATGGCGCAACTGCTCGAAAAGAGGGGTGAAAAGGAGAGAGCCGAAGTGGCCCGCGCCCTGGGGCGGAAACACGGGCGCTATCGCGAGCACCCGGACCCCTGGATGGACACAGTGACCACTCGCTGTTACGATCTGGATCGCTTGACCGTGCTGGCGGACATGAACGTGGCCATTCGCCAATTCGAACGAGCCCTGGACATTCTCGATCGCGCTGTGAATATCTCGCCTGAGTTTCCCGATGTGCACCTCATTCGGGGCATGGCCTACTCGGGAATGGGAGAGAAGGACAAGGCCATCAAGGCCTACAAGAGGGCTCTGCTTTTAGGCGGTGACACAATCGTGATTTATAGTGCACTCGTGAACCTCCACAAGAAATCGGAGGAATATGGAGAGGCGATTGCAATGGCTCGGAAAGGATTGGAGGAAAATCCGGATTCGCCGGAATTGCTTGCCGTTTTGGGCGAGCTTCTCATTGAGCAGGGCAATCGCGCGGAAGCGAGAGTCCACCTGCGCAAGGCCTTGCAAGAAGACCCTTCTCATCGCCTGGCCTTGCGAAACCTCGCCCGAACCCTCTGGGAGGAAGGGCGCGAAAGTGAAGCGATGAAAATCTTCCAGGAGTTGCGCAGACTTTCACCCTTGGATTTCCACTCGCGCGCCTTTTTGGCACAGCATTATCTGGAAAGGGAAGATCCCGAGAAGGCTGAGGCACCCCTGCGCGAGGCGAAACTTCTGGAACCGGACAGCGCCGAATTGCGGGAATTGTTACTGACCTTTCTGCTGCAGTCAGGAAATCGTAAAGCGAGGGAAGGGGACTATCCAGGGGCGGTCGCTGGCTATAGAGAGGCGCTCGCCGTCGATCCGAGCAACATCGAGATTCACCTGAACCTCGGTCAAGTCTACGCGGAATCGAACGCCTACGAAGCTGCTACCGAGAGTCTTAAAATATATACCGCCGAGCGTCCCGAAGACGTCAATGGCTGGATTGTCTTCGGCGACGTGGCCTGGAAGGCACGCGGACACACCATGGCTCAAGAGTACTGGCAAAAGGCCCTCATCGTGGCGCGAGGGATGCGCAACTCGGATCGAATCATTGCAGCCGTGGAGGAGCGTCTGCGGCAGGATATCCCGGGGCGGTAAGTTTCCGTTTTGATCGCGGACTAAAGGGTGTGTTGCCCAAACCCTAAAGCCGTAAGCTCTGCCGATCGGGTAACTGCCTTCGCACTATGTTCGTATTTCGCCGAAATACGAACATAGTGCGAAGAGATTGCCTTTCTCTTCTTCAATCTCCTTTCTCCTTCACCTGCTACAATTGACAGAAGAGATTTCGCTACCCATGCTTCCCATGCTCTAAGCGACGTCGTCAGAAACGGAAAATGCCTACCCTGATCTTCAAACGCATCTTCTGGATGATCCCCACCCTGCTGCTGATCTCATTGATGTCTTTCGCCATCATCCAGCTCCCGCCGGGGGACTATCTCACCGCCTATATCGCGACCCTGGAAGAGCAGGAAGCGACCGTAGTCTCCGCGTCTCCCCCTCGCCCCCTCTCCGATTCTCCCGAGAGCGACCCGCCCCAGCGTCTTCACATGATCAGCGACGATGGTTTGCACCTGTGGCCTTTCGTCTACGCCCTGAAAGGCGCGCGGCATCCGGAGACCCTGCAGCGACTTTACGTGGAGGATCGCAGCCGCACCTATCCATTGAGGTTATTTGCTCGAGGCGAAACCTACCGGTTCTGGGGCACTTTCGAAACCGATCTGCATCTATTCGGAGTCGATCCAGGCGCTACGATTTTCCTTTTGGGCGCCGATTCACTGGGTCGCGATCTGTTCAGTCGGATCATTTACGGGGCGCAGGGATAAGAAATCACTTACCATCGCGCTGAGCGGGACTGAACAACAGATTCTGCCCAAGGGGAGAGTGAATAAGGAATGCAGGAATTGATCGAATGATAGCCAATGCCCCCCGGATTCGACGAAAACACCTTTTCTGGGCAGTGGGTTCGCTTCTGATCGTCGCGATATCGGTGAGTCTTTGGGTCGTTCCAGGCTACCGGGACCGGAAATGGGAGAGCGCCGCGATTCGCGGGCAGCTGCCGCCTTTACCCGATACCGCCGACTGGCCACAGGTATTTACAGAGGCTTTATACGCGGCGTGGGAGGCCGTGGCCTGGCGAGATGGAGATGTCGAAGGGTTGGACGAACTGGCGAGCCTTTATCACGCGAACGGATTTCTGGAGGAAGCTGCATCGTGCTACCGGTTGCTCGAGGATCGCGAATCCGGCGAGCCGAGATGGCCCTATCTCCGGGCACTTATTCACTTCGATCAGGGCGATCTCGCATCTGGAGTGGAGCTTCTCGAAAAGACGCTTTCGCTTGAGCCGAACGCGCTTCACGTGCTCCTCAAACTGGGAGATGCCCAGCTCAAGTCGAACCAGCCGGAGTCGGCGCTCGATACCTACCGCACATGCCTTCGGCTCGATCGAAACAATCCATATGCGTTACTCGGGATGGTTCGGGATCGGATGCGCCGTGGACAGACAACCGATGCCCTGCTTCTTCTTTCCCGCCTTGTCGAGAGCTCCCCCGAATTCGGTCCCGGGCACATGCTGATGGCACAACTCTATGATCGCACGGGCGATACACGCAAGGCGAAGGTATCGAGGGCCCTGGGATCAAAATATGGCCGCTTTCACGAACCTCCGGATCCCTGGATGGATGAAGTGATGCGTCGTTGCTACGACGCCTACCGTCTGACGGTCCTCGCAGATACGCAGGCACACGCAGGCAGAACAAAACAAGCAATGCTCTATCTGGACAAGGCCGAAGCGGTGGCACCGGATTCGCCCGAAGTCCACACTCTCCGCGGTCTTAGACTCTCTGAATTGGAAGATTCGGAAGCCGCCATCGAAGCATTTGAATCGGCCATAAAGCTTTCCGGGCATTCGACAGATGCCTATATAGGACTGGCAAGGGTTTACATCGCGCAAGGCGAAACCGCCAAAGCAATCCAGACAGCACGTCGGGGTCTCACACAGTTTTCCGAGTCGGCAAAGTTTCATTCTATACTGGGCGAGTTTCTCTTGCAGCAGGACGATCTTGCCCAGGCGGAGCATCACTTGCGAATCGCACTGGGCAAGGAACCCAACGAATTAAAGACGATCAAATCCTTCGCCAATCTTCTCTTGAAACAGGGTCGTGAGACCGAGGCCATGGATCTTTTTCAGAAGCTTCGGCAACGGTCGCCCCTTGATGTCTACTCTCGCGTCACCCTGGCCCGCCACTACGTCAAACACGTAGCATTCGATAAGGCGGAGGCGCCCATCCGCGAGGCGCAGGAACTGGAACCCGAAGATCCGGAGTTGAGAAAGCTTACGGTCGATATCCTGACCGCGAACGGCAATCGCAAGGCCGCGGCAGGGCAGCTGCCCGACGCGGTCGCTACACTTAGCGAAGCCGTGCGTCTCGATCCCACCCGGTTCGATCTTATTCGCAGCATCGCACTCATACATGCCAATTTGCAGGAATGGGATGCCGCCGAGGCGAATCTCAAAACCTATCTGAACATGCACTCGGGTGATGTGAAAACGTGGGTCGTTCTCGGCGATGTCTACTGGTCCGCAGGGAAACTCACCGAAGCCAGGGATCGCTGGCGCCATGCCCAACGACTCGCCGAAAAGCAAAAAGGGACCGAGGAGCTTTTGGCTGTAATCAAGGCGCGCCTCGGGCCATCAGATCCAAACCCCTGAGCCGAAAATCTCAAAGATTTTCGGCTTCCATTGAAAGCAGGGAGTTTGCGGTCAGTCAATCAGATTGTTGCGCAAACAAATAGACACCCAGCGGCGACCAGTCGCCCGGCATGGCGGCGGCCAGCGCGAGCCACAGGGGCAATTGGGGAAAGCCGTTAATGATCTCGATGCCGCGCCGAATAACGATGTCGGTTCGGCCGCCGAGGTATCCCGAAACGCCGCCGATCAACACCCCGAGGATGAAGGTTATGGCGATGGCGACGCCGCCGATGAAGAGGCTGACGCACGCGCCGTAAATCATCCGTGAGAACAGGTCGTGCCCGTAGCGATCCGCCCCGAGGAAATACCAGGGCATGGCCGGTTGATCGGGATGGGCGTCCCTCCACACCTCCCGATCGACTCCGAAAAAATGAGTCTCGAAGGGGATTAGACCGAATAGGCGGTAGGGCTCTCCCGCGACGAAGAACGCGAGCGGACCTCCGTCATCGATCACGTGATTGCGGCCCGACATCAACAGTGTGAAATCCTCGGGACGGATGTGGCGGCCCTGGAACGTGATCTCCCCGGTCGCCGCAGTAAGCCGGCCAACCCAACCGGCCCCAAGCCGAAGACCACCTGCCCGGATCCGGGTTTTGGCTCGGGAAAATCCCGAACCTCAACTTTGCTCTCGCCCAGATATACGACCCCTTTCATAGTTTTGCTCCGCAAGCTGTTCGGTGGATCCTAAATACCTACCCACGGTTCTGGCCATCTTTTTCAATCTTACGCACTTATAATGAAACTCTCCGTCACTTCCGTCATGCTCCCTAGGTGGGACTTGGATCAAACTTTCGACAAGCTGGCCGAACACGGCTACGAAGGTATCGAACTGCGCTGTCGCTACAACCCGGAGGATCCAAACGTCGAACCATCCCCATGGGGACGCCACCTTACCGATGTCAGCCCCGACAACGTTTTGGATAAAGCGTCCGCAATCCGCGCAGCCTCCAATAGAAGCGGAGTTACCGTCGCGGCGCTGGCGCCGAATTTCACCTACGACAAAACCGAGACGATCGAGAAAATTCTCAAAGGCGCGGTCGCTATCGATCCCGATAATCCCCCCTTGGTCCGGGTGGGTGCGCCGGGGCACGACCGAACCTGCCCTTACCAGCCGCAGTTCCTGAATGCCCGCACCGGATTGGCGAACCTCGTCGAGATGGCACGCGGCTTCGGCGTAAAAATCGTATACGAGATCCACGTCGGCACCGTTGCGGTGTCCTGTTCCCGCACCCTCGAACTGCTCAAGGATCTCGATCCCGACCACATCGGGGCGATTTTTGATGTGCCCAACCAGATCCGGGTGGCGATCGAAGACACCCGAATGGGGTTGGAACTGCTGGGCCCCTACCTCGCGCACTGCCACATCGGCAATGGCGCTCCCGTGCGGACCGACCGCGACGAAACCGGAAAAATGCAGTGGCAATGGGAGTTCTGCGACCTGCGGGAGGGCGTAGCGAACATTCCGCAGATTATACAGGACTTGAAGGATGTCGGCTATCGCGGATACATCTCCCTCGAGGAGTTCGGACCAGGTGACGACGAACAGAAAATCGCCGACCAAGGCGCGTATCTGAGGCGGTTGATTGCCGGTTAGTCCGAATATCTCACGCCCGGCCCCTCTCTTCCGTGCGATTCAGTGGCTCGGGAGGGGCCGGGAGCGGGGTGTGGAGCCTCGATAGCGTCGTCTCACACATGTCGCGCACTCGCCGTCCGGTACGCCGGCTTGCCTTCTAATTCCTAATCAGGTTCTCAGAGTCGATGAAAGGGATTACGAGATTCCCGATCTTTTCCTCAACTCTCTCGCTGTAGCATTCGCTAAACTGAACGCCAGAGATATCGTTCAATCTTGTCTTCGATCATAATTCGGTGCTCGGCAGAATTCGTAGTTTTATTCTTCGATTTGGTTGCGGTTTCTCCGTAGGAATTCAAGTGCTTCTAGTCGCCCCGCGGGGGGACATCCAACCAATCCGTCGTGACGGGTTCAGGATCAGACAACCTCCTCTTGCTAACAAAAGATCGATCAAATTCGAAATTGTTCTTCACGAATTTAGCCAAATCGGCGCTCACCAACTTCGCGCTAGATTGTAGCAAGTTCTTACCGGCAATAGCAAGCAATGGTTGCGACGGACCAATTTGCTAAACAGTACCTGTGAGATTGGTAAAAGGACTGAAATTCTCGCTCTAAAACCCGTTTAAAGCCAATAAGCCTGCCGAACTCATAAACACTGCGCAAAAATATGGCCTGCCTCGCTACTATACCGCCGAACGACCCTCCCTACTGCACCTGCTGGGAACTCAGGAAGTAGGCGCTGCTGTCCGCGACAAATGTATTCAACACCGGAGGCAGGACACCGTCGGCCAGATCCGACCTCAGGGGGCTGTTGCTGATCGATCGCTGCCCGTCAGTGGCACGGATCGGGAAAGAATAGGTTTCGCCGTTTGTGTCGATACGGTGATCGCCTGTCGCTGCCGCCAGATCCCCACCCGTGATGAGGATTTCGGCGATAGTCGATTCCGGGCTGATCCGCAACCAGGGTTCCGCGGTGCCTGATGGAGTCATGTTGCACACGTAGAGCCACCCGCTGAAACGGACGCCCTCGGCCGCGATTCCGATCACCCCCGAGGTTCCCGTAAAATTCGCGTTGGCCGCGTTGATCCCTCCCATGCGGGTTGTACCGTTCCCCGGGTCGACCACGGTAATCGATCTTATATCGGCGACGCCGTCGACGGTTCCCGAAAATGTCGTGCTCCCGATCAGTGATCCATCGACCCGGTTCTGGTCGTTACCGAGCGAGAAGATCGAGAAATAGGTCGCTTCATTGGCATTCTCGATCGTAATGGAAGCGAGTCCCTGCACATAGGTCGTTCCCGGCTGGTTATAGGGTGAAGGGACCTGGGCGCGGAAATCTGCGAGCCTGATCGTGAGCAGTGTTTCCGGGTCGCTGCTGCCAAACTCAGCAAAGCAGAGATCCCCGTCAGGATCGAGAAAGGATACCCGCGTAATCTCGTTGGCGAGCGACGACACGGTGGCATCGGCTCCGGTCATTTCGAAGCCGTTGTAGGTATTCCCTTGAAAAATGGTGCCGTCATTGACCAACTTCGCTGAACCGGAAACCAGCAGGCTGGAACCCGCCGGTTCAACCACCTCCATAACAGTATTCGCGGGAACCCCTTCGATCTCCTGCACGACGCCGCTCGGCCAGCGAATCTCGATCAAATCGACCGCGCCCTCGTGATCGCCCAGGCCGACGTGGACGATCATCTCGTTTTGGCTGAGGTAAGTGCTGCTGCCGCTGACCTCATGCACTTGAAACAAGGACGGCGACGAGGCGTCGGGGACGACTTTAATGAAGGCGCCGACTCCGTCGCGATTGGAAAGCGTGCCGACGGTTTGGATCCGCAGCCAGGCCCTCGCATTGCCCCCATCGTTCCGATAGAGAATCGGTTGTTCTGAGTGGAGCGACACGAAGACATCGAGATCCCCATCGCGATCGTAGTCAAACGTGAGGATCCCCCGTCCCGAATGGTCGTCGTCCATTCCCACACTTAAGGAGAGTTCGAGAAAGCTAGCGAAACCAGCGTTTCGCCAGAGCCGGAGAGGAGTTCGCGCAAAGTGTCGAAATAACGCATCATCTTCCGCGTAGTAGCCGTTTGTTTCGACGATGTCCTGGTCCCCGTCATTGTCGAAATCGAGGGCGGTGGTGCCCCAACCCCAGAACCCGTTCCGTACTCCTGCGAAATCGGTGCGGTCCTCAAACGTGCGATCGCCGTTGTTTATATATAGAAAATTCCCAGAGTGCTCGGGTTCACCTTCCTCCCAAATCGCGGTGACAAACCAGTCCATCAGCCCGTCGCCATTGAAATCGGCCGTGGTCGCCCCCATGCCGTTCTGGTCGAGCCCGACTCCGGCTGCCTCCGTTCCGTTCGTAAAGGTCCCGTCGCCGTTATTCCAGAAGAGGACGCTCTCCTCAAAGTCCGCGGCAATCGCCAGGTCCGGCCATCCATCGCCGTCGAGATCGGAGAAGCGCGGTGTGAAGGCAAAGTCGCCCTCTCTGACGGTAAAATCGCCCACAACCTCGTCCACGGAAACTCCGGCCTCTTCCGTGACGTCGACGAAATACCCCGGATTCGCCATACCAAGGTTCCTCAGGAGCCGGTTATGCGAGGGCAAATTGTCCGGATTCTGTATGGGGCTGGCCCACTCCGTCACGTAGATATCCAGAAAACCGTCCCGGTCGTAATCTCCGAATGAGACGCTCTGGCCGTAGTGAGGATTTCCGCTCTCGAGGGAAGCGCCCCGCTCGTTGCCCTCTTCCGTAAAGGTGCCGTCGCCATTATTGATGTAGAGAAAATAGCGATAGGCCAGTATCTCCGGGGAGGTCCTGAACGCGGTAACGTAGAGGTCGAGATCACCATCGTTATCGATGTCTCCCCACGCCGCCCCGTTGGAGCCGGTGGGCTGGGCCGCCGCAAGTCCCGCCGCCTCCGTCACGTCCGTAAACCCCACCCCCTCCTCGTTCCTGTAGAGGATGGGAGGATCGTCGATCCGGGTGACAAAAAGGTCGACCCAGCCGTCGCCGTCGTAATCCCCCGCCGCCGCACCCCCCGAGGATCCCTCGTTGGCCCGGAATATCAACTCCCCACCCTGGTTGTAGCTAATCCCCACTTCCTCCGTGACATCCGTAAAACGAGGAAGCACCTGGGCTTCGGATTCCTGCGTAATGAACCAGACAGCGCCGATGATCACGGCAATGCACCGGTAGTGTACAGGAAGGATTCTCATGAGTTTTAGAGGTAGAGGGGTTGCGTTCTATTCGATTCGCCTGGCCCGGATTGACTCTCGCAGTCTATGGAGTTGAGGGAATTACCTAAAAGTGCAAGGTTCTACGATCACCATGCAAATGAAAAATGCGGGCGGGCAAGCGAATCAAAGTAGCTGAAGCCGCACGATCGCCGAAATGCTTCCGCATTCCGCTACGTTCGGAATCGGTGCGTGTAGCGGAATGCGGAAGCATTTCGTCCTGCAACTGCGGTAAGTTTCAACGACCCAGGAACCGATTTCGAGGAGCGGAGCTTCCTGGATTTACCCTCAGCGTTTTCCTGGCGCACTAGCATACTGTCATCGCGAGCCGACCGAGGGGAGGCGCGGCGATCCATGAATAGGAAAGTCCCCACCTACCTTTCTCTGGATTGCCACGACCCGCAAGGCGGGTCTCGCAATGACAAGGCGGCAGAGCCCGTCACGAACTCGTCGAGGGGTTCATGGCAGACCGTGATCTTCCGTCGATCCCCTCCTGGGAGGGGCTTTGGAGTGGGTGGCCACTACGTCGGGGAAGGGCGCCCGGCGACTTTAGATCACAGCCTGCCATGAGCTGGTCGAATGGATTATGAACCACGACAGGAAGATCGAATGGGCGCCTTCTCCCCATCCACTGTCTCAGCGAAGCGGAGCGAAGACGGATCCGTATCCCCGCATCTCCGCGTCTCCGTTTCTCCCTTTCCCAACCTTCCCGTTCTTCCTGTGACCCACTTCATCCTCAGTGTCTTCCGGGTTCGGATTGAGGGTGTCCCTCTTTTCCTCAATCCGCAGTTTGCAGAATCTACCGCCCCACCCGAAACACCTGCATACGATCGTTGTTATTCCCGACCAGGATATAGGGCGGGCCATGGGCGGAGCGGACCATCGCGAGGTCCCTTACATCCCGGTCCGCCATGAATCCGCTATTAGAGACATGAACCGGACGAAAGTGCCCGCGGCCGTCGCCGGTCAGGAGAAGGCCGATCCCGGCATCGGCTCTCCCCGTCTCTACCTCGGATACGTGAAAGTTCCCCGCCACCAGCAGATCGAGATTTCCGTCGCCGTCAAAATCCTGAACGACGACGCCCTGAACGGTCGAGAACTGCGCCTCCACCGGTAAGGGCTTGATCGCGAAGCGGCCGTTTCCCAGATTCTCCATGGCGGAACTGGCAAACATCCTCGCCTCATAGTGAAGGCCTTTGTTTAATGTGGTCGCACCGTAGACGTCGGCTAGCGTTGCTCTGCCGAACGCGGAATAGCTGGGAAACCGGGTTTTCAGGAGGGGGATCTGTTGAGAGGAACACTCCCGACCCCGCACCGGGTAGCAAATCCCCTGGTTGTAGTACCCAAGGACGATGTCTAACGTCCCGCTTTCGTCAAAGTCATGCGCGTAGACGTGCAGGGGTTCCGCTTCGGTGGCCTTGTACTTGTAGTTCAACCCGAGATTCCCGAGAACGAAATCGTTATCTCCATCGTTATCGAAATCGCCTGTTTCTATAACGTTCCACCAACCGGTTGTCTTTTCCAAGCCGTAGTCCGCTGTCCTTTCGATCAGTCGGCTACCGGAGTTCTGGAAGACGCTGACGGGCATCCATTCTCCGACGACGATCAAGTCGAGGGCGCCGTCACTGTCGTAATCGCTCCACACCGCCGATGTCACCAGGCCCGGCTCCCGCAGATCGGGCGCCACATCGCCGGTAACATCCGCAAAGACACCCCCGTCATTATTCAGAACGTAGCTCCTCGCCGGGAAGGGGTATTTGCCGGGATGGACGCGCCCTCCCACGAACAGGTCGAGATCCCCATCGCCGTCATAGTCTCCCGCCGCGACGCAGGACCCGCTGGCGGTGACGGCCGGGAGCCGTTCCGCGCTTTTCTCAAACCGACCCGCGCCGTCGTTAATGTAGAGGCGGTCTTGGTAGAGATGCGAATCCGGCGCGAATGCGTTGCCCCCGCTCACCACATAGAGGTCGAGATCCCTGTCCCCATCCGCGTCGAAAAAGAGCGCGCCCAAGTCCTCGAATCCCGCATCGCCTATCCATGGGCTTCTTCCGGCTTGCCGAAACCGGGCCTCGCTGTCCTGAAGATAAAGCCTTCCGGCCTGTCCCGCCGCTCCCCCAACGTAGAAGTCGTCCCGCCCGTCCCCGTTGACGTCCCCGACCGCGACGCCTGGACCGAACTGGGACATCTTATGCGGCAGCAGCACCTCTTTGATGAAGTCATCGTAGTCATTCTCGCGATGCGCAAACGCCACCTCGACTGCAACCGTCACCTCTTTCATCAAGGTTTCTGCGACGAAACTGCCGGCCCCGGCAGGGGGTTCAAGCGCGTCTGCGTAATTAACCGTAATGACCTGATTCGCTCCCACCGAACCGATCTCCTGCAGGCGGCCGTCCGGCCAGGTAACCTGCAACCAGTCGACTTGCGCGGCATCATCCAACCCGAAATGGAGGGCGTGCTCGACAGACGAATGAAATCCGCGGGTAACGTGAAGTTCGTGGTGCTGTATCCCGCCACCGTGAGCGATTCTCACCTTGGCTCCGATGCCCGCAGGATTGGAAGCGGACCCCTTTAAACGCACCCGCAGAAAGTTTCCTCCTTTCCGGCTCTCGGAATCATTCCGGTAGACGAATGCGGGATCCATCAAGTTGGTGATGACCAAATCCAGATCGCCGTCATTATCGAGATCACCGTAAGCGGCGCCGTTTGAGAAGCTTTTTTGCGTGAGCCCGAACTCGGCTGTCCGGTCGGAGAAGGTGAGATCGCCGTTGTTCCTGAACAGGTAGTTCGACAACCGATTCACCGGCAGGAGATCGAGGAGTTCTCTCAGTTGCCCGCGTCGAAACTTCATTCCCTGCCGCTTCACAACACCCGTCCACACATTGGTAGCATCGACATCCCGGGCGTCCCGCCGGTAGCCGTTGGCGACAAACATGTCTTTCCATCCGTCGTTATCGAAATCCGCCAGCAGGACGCTGTAGCTCCAATCCGTCCGGGCGATTCCGGCGAGGTAGCCGATTTCGCTGAAGGTGCCGTTGCCGTTGTTCAGCTGCAGCGTATTGCGCATGTACTGGTGGTGAAAACCGGACTCGATGAGTCTCCGAAAGCCTTCCACATCCATCGCCGACATCATCGTCTTCTCCCGATAGTTATCCGCCGCCAGCATGTCCGTTACGGCGATGTCGAGAAGGCCGTCATTGTTGAAATCGGCTAATGCGGAGCCCATTCCGAAAAACGAGGAATGCTTCAGGGCCGCATGAATGGATTCGGTAAACGTGCCGTCGCCGTTGTTGATAAAGAACACATCCGACACGAGAAAGTCGTTTGCCGCGTAGATATCCGGCCATCCGTCGTCGTTCATGTCGCCGATCCCGACGCCCAGCGCGCACCCGATGTTTTCGATGCCCGATTCCTTTGTGACATCGTCAAAGGTTCCGTCGCCGTTATTGCGCATCAACCGGTCGCCCACAAAGTCGGGTGCGATCCTCTCCTGCCGCACGATTTTCCGATCGTACCCTTCGATATTGTTGTAGTGATTCCCCAGGTACATATCCAGGTCGCCGTCGCGATCGTAGTCGAAGAAGGCCGCCTGGACGGAGAATCCGGGATCATTCAATCCGTAGGCCTTCGCCTCCTCGCGAAATGTCAGATCGCCGTTATTGATGTAGAGGAGATTCTCCCGCAGGGCTGGATTCTTTACGTAATAGGAACGGCAGATGTAAATATCGAGGTAGCCGTCGGCATTGATGTCGACCATCGTGACCCCGTTCGACCAACCTCCCGCTTCACCTATCTCGGCCCGATCGGTTATATCTTCAAAAACGAAACCGCCTTTATTGAGGTAGAGCCTGTTCGGCACCATGTTTCCCGTAAAAAAGAGATCGGAGAGCCCGTCGTTGTTGATGTCGCCGATTGACACACCTCCCCCATTATAGAAATAGGTATAACCAAACGGATGATTGTCATCGTCCTCGTAGACCTTGTTCGTGAAGGCAATCCCCGTCTCCGTGGGTTTCATCAACGTAAACAGCGGGGACCGGGAGTCGGCGCCGGGCGTGCCACTGGAAGATTGATCGGCACCGATCCCCAATGGTTCACCCGCGGGTAGAATGTGCCAGCCCGTGAGCGCAATCAAGGCCACTGCAGAATTGGCCAACCTGGAATTCCGAGGTTCAAATGTTGCTGGGAATTTCACTTCTTATTCACCAGGTTTACCCCAACGGAAAAACCTCCACGTTCTTGCGAACGCGGCTACCCAGCTTCGTAAGTCGTTGATATTTGTAGCCAACCTGCCGTACGGCAGGTTGGCCGACAGTTCCGCAACGACGGCTTTTTCACGGGAATCATGGTTCAAATTCACACCCCTCACGTTTGAAGCCGTTTGAGGCCACGGGGTTCATTCATAGACAGATTCTAGCATCAGGAGTTTCAGGGCAAGATTAAGAATGCTGGTGTGTACTTCAGTCTCCCTCCATCCTTATCCGCCAGTAACCGGGCTGACGATGCAGATGCATCACGGCGATGATCTCAAACCCATCAGCTCTTCGCCGGTAGATGATGCCGTATGGAAACCGAACGACTCGACACTGCCGAACCCCAGGTTCAACTTCGCGATATAGGTCAGGGTATTTCTGGACCAAGCCGATCGCGGTCCGAACGGCTTCGACGAATCGATGTCCCAAGCCTTCCTGTTGGGCTTGGTAGTACCGCGCCGACTCCAGGAATTCCGAGCGAGCCTCCGGATGAAACCCTATGAGTCGCATCCCAAGGCTTTGGATACATCATCGAACACCTGCTCGCCAGGGACCAACTCCACGTCTCCGCGATCTAACTCGTCGCAGCGACTTCTGATTTCCTTCCGCCATTCTTCACTGACGGTGAAGTCATCCCCGAGGTCCAAACTCACAAGAAGCTTTTCGGCGATCAATGCCCTGGATTGACGGGAAAGACATAAGGCTTCACTGAGAATCTGTTCTGTGCTCATGCTCTTAGCTGACTATTCCGACCCAAGTCTAAACTGTCAATACGGATCAACGCACCTATTAATGATGTGGAATTAAACCGCGAAAATCAGTTGCAGGCAGCAAGGGAGCATTGGCATCCAATGGGGGAGGAAGTGAAAGAGACAGTGGATAAAAGTGAACAGAAGACAGTGACGAATATTGAGCACGAGGTGTCGATACTGATCACTGTCTACTGTTTACTGCTCTGCTAGCGGTTCCTCGATGACCCTCAGTTGATTAGCTTGAATCGGGCCGGCGAGCACCGATTGCTTCCGCGAGGGCCAGTCCACTTCTATCCGGTCGATCGTCGAGGCGCCGTCGAGTCCGAAGTAGAGCGGGTAAATGCTTTGCGATAGGTAACCGGACTGCCCGTCCATGACCCTGGTGTAGGTATTTGAACCGACGGTGACTCGAACGGTTGCCCCCAGACCGCTCCGGTTGGATGTCGTTCCAACGAGCCGCACTTTCAGGTAATGAATCTCCCGTCGTTCCGTCAGATTGCTGATGAGGACCATGGGTTCGGAATTGAAGTCATTGGTTACGATGTCGAGGTCTCCATCACCTTCCACATCAAAGATCACGGACGAACGTGAGCCTAAAGCGCTGGTTATTACTACCCGTCCTTCCAGATTTTCGCAGTAAACGTTATCCTTATCCGCGCCGGAACAATCGAGCTCAAACCACGGTGTGGTGGTGCGGTGGTCTCGGCGGGGTTCCACCCCGAGGATAAATTCGCTGTCGAGGAAACTCTCACCCCGATTATTCAATAAAACGGTATTGATCCCGTATCGAAACGGGAAATTCATCGACGAAACGATAAATACATCCTCCCAGCCGTCGGCGTTGAGGTCGCCGGCACTCAGACCCCACGGCCAGAAGTTCTCAGCGCCGATAACATCAGAGACTTCCTTGAAATTGCCGTCGCCCTCGTTTTGAAAAACTGCGTTACCGTATATGCTCGGGATCCCCTTACGGTCTAAAAGTGATTCGGTATACTGAATATTGGCCTTTAATTTCTCCTTTCCCGGCCCCACGTTTTCACTCATATCCGAGTGCATATCGGTAATATAGATATCCATCCGGCCGTCGTTGTTGTAGTCGAAGACTTCGATACCCATCGAACCCCAGGGTGTGGCGGGGAATACCTCCCGGCTTTTCCGGACAAATTTCCGGCCTTCCACATTCTCGTAGTAGTGGTCATGCCCCTGCATGTTCAGCACGTAGAGATCCGGCCATCCGTCCGAATTCGCATCGATCGGACTGGCGTCGCCCGACCAGCCAGTATCGACCAGGCCGGTCTCTTCCGTGACGTCCACAAACCGGTTCTGTCCGGTGTTTTTGAAGAGAAGGCTTCGCTCCGTCCGCTCCGGTTTAAGGTGGCCCCCGAAAGCATCCTTCAGTCCATCGTAAAAATAGAAATCCCCGGCTTCGTGCCTTCGGGTGGTGGCATCGTGGACCACTTTGCGCCGCTCTTCGGTCGTGTATTGGCCAACATTGGTCAGGAAAAGGTCCAGTAAACCATCAAGATTATAATCGAAAAATACCGCCCCTGAGGAATGTCCCTTATAGCCGAGACCGGAAGCTTCCGAGATTTCCTTAAAACTTCCCCTGCCTTCGTTTTCAAAGAGCACGTTTCCCTCCCGAACAGCGGTCACGTAGAGGTCGGGATCACCGTCATTGTCAATGTCCGCAAAGGAGGCGGTGACGCTGATTCGATCGGCCACCGCAACTCCTGCCTGGTCGGTCATATTTTCAAAGGAACCATCTCCCCGGTTGCGCCACAGCTGGTTACTGCCGACCTGGTTTGTGAAATAGATATCCTGATAACCGTCGCCATCCACGTCGGCTATGGCGATACCGTTGCCGTGGTCGTAGTGCACCGCTTTGTAAGTCTTTCCAGCATCGTCGACAACGCGATGGAGGAAGCGGATACCGCTCGCCTCCCGCTCGTCTAGGAACTTGAAATCATGAAACACTTCAAACTCCCAGACGGTGTTTAACTGCGACTGCCGGCGTATTTCGAGCCACGGGGGGTCCGTGATAGTCGACGGAATCGCCACCTCTCCGCTGGCTGTTGCCGTCACCGCAGCCTCCGGCGCCGACCATAGAACTCCCCCTTTGTCCTCGCCCGCGACGGTCTCCAAGTCGCGGCTGATATCGCTCAATCCCTCCTCCGACAATCCATCGTAGAAACCGCGGACACGGGCCTTCGAGTCGACCAGGACGAGGTAACGGCTGTGAAGCAGCGGTGAGTCCGCATCCGCCGGCGCTTCACTGACGGGCAGTTTAAACCCGTTCTTGCTCAATTCCCAAATTTCCCGGCGCGAGCCCGTGAGAAAATGCCAGTGCTCCGGATCGGTGCCGTACTTCGCTGCATACCTTTGCAGAACATCCGGTGAATCATAGGTGGGATCGACCGTGAAACTGACCAGCCGAATCCCGCTCCAGTCGGAACGCGTCGCTAGTTTTTGCTGCAATTGGGCCAGGTTTCGCGTCTGCCTCGGGCAGGTCGCCGGACAACGGGTAAAGATGAAATTGGCAATCCAGGTTTTACCCTGCAGTTCTTTGCTCCCGTATGCCTCGCCCGACTGGTTCGTCAGGCGGAATTCAGGTAGCATGGCGAGTACTCGGACCTCGCCTGCCCCCTGCGAGGTCTCAGAGCGTGCGCTTTGCGGTGTTGTCGCGATAAAACCGGCAACAGCTAGAGAGGTGTGAACGAATCTCATGAGCGGTTCTTTCATCAAACTACGGAGTAAAGATCCTCGGGGCAAGCCCCGAGGCATTTTCAAAATAATCCCAACTCCAACTGCCCTTTATGCAATCGCTGGTAATTTGCCTCCTCACCTTGATTCGCGATATAGGCCGCGATCACGCTCTCGCTGCTGTGTTGCCCCACCGTGTTTACGAAGTACCCTTTTCCCCAGAACTCTCCGCCCCACAGTTGCTTCTTCACCTCCGGTGCTTTCGCAAACACTTCGCGCGCAGTTACACTCTTCACCGTCGTAACGATCCTCGTCGGACTGTAAGCCGGCACCGACTGGATCAGAAAGTGTGCATGGTCTCGATCTAATCCTATTTC
This sequence comes from Candidatus Moanibacter sp., assembly GCA_965215885.1. Lineage (GTDB taxonomy): Bacteria > Verrucomicrobiota > Verrucomicrobiia > Opitutales > UBA2987 > CBDCEW01. The sequence continues at coordinate 45,779 of CBDCEW010000101.1, read as the reverse complement.
CAAGAAGACAATCTCCCCGCGCTTTTCAATCTCGATGCAGGTTGCCCTCAGAACCTCGTCCACACGCTCACTCATCACAACTCGACGATACTTCGCTGCGCACACCAGATGATACATCAGCACCGATACATTGTGACTTTTGTGGATGTAACGACTTCCCATCCGCTATCATCATATACCACTAAAGCCGAAGCAAGCTTCGGGGAATTGAACCCAGCGAGATTAAAGAGAAGAGGAAAAGCATCCCGCTAAGCTGGAAACGCGATTGGACCCGTCTTCGCTCTGCCGTTGTATTTTTTTAGCGTCATCCTATACGTTGCCGGCTGCCCCGGTCTTGTGCCGGGGTGGCGCTCGCTTACTCAGCTACATAAGACGAGGGGAATACCATACCCCTCTCCCGGCGATTCTCCCCCACCCAGGGACTGGGCAAGCGGGAGAATCGCCGGGAGAGGGAATGGGGGCAGATCTCGGTAGCCCGGAACGTGCGCCACCCCGGCACAAGACCGGGGCAGCCTCAGACACGCTAAACAGGTACGTGCCATTCGGCAGAGCTTCCCCGAGGCAAGCACGAATGGAAGAGAAAGGCCCAACGGATTCGGCAGTCTCGTCCCGGCAAGCCGGGAATTCGAGGAAGCCGCGGGATGGGTTGAAGAGCATGGATATGGAAACTGAACGTCGAAGATAGCCGTTGCGTTTATACGGTTGCCTGATCCGCCTTGTGCGAGAGGTGCCGTTCGGCTTCCTCTTGGCTGCCAAAGTAGAGAACTATTGTGTCAATATCTGCTCCGGTTTCCCAGCAGATAGTTCCACCTTCAATGACCATTGATTCGAATACACCCTTATCATTTCGCACCCGTTCGAAAACCGGTCCAGCAAGGAAGGAAGTTAGATCAACTTCCTTTTCTGTCCCATCTCGAAAGGAAAGACGAACTCTACGATCACCCAACGGATGGGCGGAAACGACATGAAAACGGCTTAGATCCATCTCAATCAAGGGGGCAATTTTAGTAAAATCCTGACCAAGTCTAGCTCGATTCAAGTTGTCCGTCAACTCCTCTCGGTGCTGGGACGCCCATTCCGCAGGGTAAAAGGATTCCAGGAAGCAACTAGCTGATAAGCAAGAAGATAAAAAAAGAGCTAAACAAACCCGAGGGAATCAGTCATGTTAAGATGGGATGAAAGACAAAAAATCTTACCAACTGAATCCTTCGATAGATCGTTTAACTCTGCGTCTGGTCCTGCCCGAAGAGCAGGAGCGATTCAATGATCTATTGAAACAACATCATTATTTACACAGTGCGGGCAGCGCAGGAGAGACCCTGCGCTATGTGGCGCAGATCGACGGGCAATGGATGGGCCTGCTCTTGTGGGGGGCCGCATCCTACCGGCTGAAGGATCGAGACGAATGGATCGGGTGGGACGGGGCGCAACGGCATGCACGATTGAAACTGGTAGTACAGAACCGGCGTTTTCTGATTTTGCCCGGGGTGGATCTTGCAAATTTGGCCTCCAAGACGTTGGGTATGTGCCTGAGAGTCTTAGCCGATCACTGGCAGGAGGCTTTTGGCTATCGTCCCTTAGTAGCGGAAACGTTCGTGGACCCACAGATTCACCGGGGCACTTGCTACGAAGCGAGCGGGTGGACGCCCTTGGGCTTGAGCGCGGGATATGGCCGCCAACGCGAAGATTTCTATCAACGCCATGAGCGTCCCAAGCAGATCTGGGTCAAACCCCTCAAGGCTAATGCCCTTGAGCTTTTGCGCGCTTCAGGGCCATTGCCCGCGGCACAGAGCCAGGCGCTCAATGAAACCGATAACTCCCATGCGGTCTGCCTCAAAGTGGAACAGATGAGCAGCCTGTGGGAACGCTTCAATCAGATAGAAGACTTCCGTCGTAAAGCGGGCCTTAGATATCGGCTCGCCACGGTCCTGAGCATGATTGTGCTCGGCACGATGTGCGGCAAACAGACCCTCAAGGGCATCGTGCGCCTGGCCCATCATCTCAATCAAGCCCAATTGCGCGCCTTACGCTCCTGGAAAACCCCAAAACAGGCCGCTATAAGGCCCCTTGCTATGATGTCTTCTATCGGGTCTTGCAAAACGTAAAGGCCGAGCTCTTCGATAAAACCCTCACCGAATTCATCTGCTTACAAGACGGCTGTTTGCCCCGCGATATTGCCGTCGACGGCAAGACCCTCAAAGGCACAAACACCGAAGGATCAAAGGCTCTGCACCTGGTGGCCGCAGTCGATCACCAAAGCGCTCAAACCTTAGCCCAAGTCGCTACCGCCGATAAATCCAACGAGATCACCGCCGCCCAGACTCTCTTGCGAAAGATGCCCATTTTGGACGGCTCCACCTTCACCTTCGACGCCATGCATAATCAAAAAGAAACTGCCCACATCGTCGTCGAAGAACTCAGTGCTGACTATGTTATTCAAATTAAAGACAATCAGCCCAACATGCATCAATACGCTCAGAATCTCTTCAGCTCCACCCCCTTTTTCTCCACCAAACCGTGGACAATGACCATGGGCGACTCGAAATACGTCAAATAGCAACCCATTCTCTAAGCGCTCCCTCTGCCGGCCTGCCCCATGCCCGCCAGTTCGCCTGTGTGCAACGCACCTTCCATTATCCAAACAAAGCTGAACCTTCCTCTGAACGCTCTTACTACGTAAGCAGTCTCGATCCCGCCGATTTGAGCCCTCAACAGTTCCTCTCGAAAATTCGCAACCATTGCTCGATCGAAAATAAAAATCATTACCCCAGGGATCGCTTCTTCGATGAAGATCGATGTATGATCCGTAATCATAACGCAGCCAGAATTCTTGCTGCATGCAGGCAACTGGTTCTCAGCCTCAAGTCTTCCATGGGCGCTGAATCCACTCCCGCACTCTGTGATGATTTCGTCTTTAACTTACATAAGGCCATCAATATCATCACCTAATGCTCCGAGAATCAAAATACCGTGGCCCATTCCGTTCTCCCTCCCTTTCGCATCCGTGTCAATCCGTACTACAATCCGTCAACTTCCTGTTTTTCGAGCAAGATTCTGAGTAGAAGGGGCTGATATTCAATGTATTGTGATCGACAAGGTTCGGGACAAGGTTACCCAGGGGAAGTAGGCGTTGCTTTCTCAATCCGATCACGAATGTCCTGCCGGTCAAAGGGTTCGACGGGACTTCAAGTCGCTCACCGCAGGACTGCTTCGAATTAAGCGGAGCAAACCTCGTCGCAAACCTTGTCCCGAACCTTGTCGTAATACGCATGGGAGCACTCTCAGTCATTTCCTTTGGATTCTCTTCTTCATTTATTCCTCGCCGTTCCTGATCCGTTGCTTTCAATGCTCTCACAGTCTCCATTCGTTGCCCTTCATTTCCCGGCCTGCCGGGACTGACCCATTTTCCCGCTTAGCGGGATTGCGGCTCTGCTGCGCCAAGTGATCCGTGGTTAAATCTCTTTTGAGGCCATGCGACGGGGGGTTGCTCAGGTGGTTCATCCGCTCGGCGAAGTCGCTCGGCGAGAGGATGATCAGCTTTCCCATCAGCTTGGGGTGAGCATAGCCGCATAACTGGTCTCCGAGGAGGTCGAAGGTTCCCTCCGGGCCAGTCGTAAAGCTGAGCGAAAACTCCAGATCGGGAATCGCGATTTCCTTGAGGTCGAGGTGAGGCAGGGCGAAGGAGTAAAGATAATCCTCGCTGTGTAATTGAAGTTTCACCTCGGTGTGGGCCGGAAGGTGTAAGTGCCGCTTGTCGAGCCCATCATCACCGGTATTCAGCTTCCCATCAGACCCCGGATAACGCATATGCCACTCGTACTCCGCGCCGGTGATATCGACCACTAACGGTTTGCGGAGCGCGGTCGGCCGATCCTCGCCGCCCATCTCGCCGCGGATATCCCCGGCGACTACCGCAACTAGAACAAAAAGAAACAAAATTCTCACGAATTGAACTACAATCTTTCACATTCTTGTTTCTTAAGCACGTTTTTTCTAACTCAGACTGTAACAAGCTGACCAAGAATGACTTGCCGATCAGCGGATTCGACAGACTCACTGCAGGCCCACTTAGAACTAAGCGAAGCAAACCTCGTCGCGAACCTTGTCCCGAACCTTGTCGATTGGTTGCAGCTCTGCTAAATTGATTACACGAGCTTGTAGAGGCGCTCGGCATTGACATGAAAAAGCATCGCTTGCTCGACTTCCGGGCGTGAGGACACGATCTCACGCAGCGACTTGATCCATTCGCTGAGGGGCGCCCTGTAAGTGCACACCGGCCAGTCGCCGCCAAACACGACGCGATCCGGCCCGAAAGATTCAAGGCAATGCTCAACGGTCGGTGCCAGGGTTTCCGCCGTCCACCCCGCCGGCGCTCGGGCGACGATCCCGGATATCTTGCACACCACGTTCTTCCGCGCGCCCAAGGCGTCCATATCTCTCCGCCACCGTTCAGCATCGTGGAATAAAAGCCCCTCCGGGTCGCCTGAAGTGGAGCCGTTGACAATCATGGGATCCGCGTTGCCGCAATGATCGACGATGAAAAGAGTGTCCGGACACAGGTCGGCGAGTTCGACCGCATCTGCAAGTTCGTAGGGTCGCATGCATAAGTCGAAGCTCTTGCCCAGGTCCGCCAGAGCGCGGACACCCCTCACAAATTCAGGTTTCAGGCAATGCCCTTTCTCCGTGCGTGGCAGAAAGATTACGTCTCGAAACCCCTTTACTTCGGGAACATCCCTGAACCGTGCCGCGTAGTCAGCAAATCCCTCCGCTTCCGGACGACCCCCGATCACGGCACCCGCCATCGGATTGTCATCGCGTCGGACCAGGGCGATGACAAACTCAGCTTCCGCTTCCCGCTGGGAGGGTTCGACATCGACTTCCATGTAGATCGTTTGCGTTACACCTGTCTCGAGGGAGGCTTCGAGGTAGTCGTTCATCAGGAAGTTTCGCCTCAGCACCCCATATTCTTCGTCGTCCAGCCAAGGCAGGTCAAACTGCTCAAGGTCCCAGAGGTGTTGATGAGTATCGACTACGGGTATCATGATGCTTCCTTTCCTTTCGCTCTGCTCATTCCAAAAGTGAAAGTGCGAATGTGGTGTTGGCAACCAGTTTCTTGTGTATACGGTCTCTCCTCTCTCGACTAAGCTTACTACGAAGATTCGATTAAGGGGCGAGAAGATTCCGGACATGCCCTACCCTTTGCCCTGCAAGTAAAGGCCGATAGCGTACAACGGTACGATATCGAGTTCCTGCAACACTCCAAAGTTTTCAAGCGATACGCGTACTCCTTTCGACAGGTTACGCTCCCTCATGAACAACCGAATGCTCTGCATACTGCCGCTTCCTCCGGATTTCACTTCGACAGGAACAACCTGCCCGTCGCGCACTGCCACGTAATCGACTTCAGCATTGCTGCTACGAGCCTCCCTGTGCCAGTAGTATAAGCTGGCAGGTTCGCGGCTTGACTGCGCTGCTACATATTCCTGCCCAACGAATACTTCCGCTACCGATCCCTTATTCACCACCTCGAGCCCTCTCGCTGTCAACATTTCGGATATATCTGTGCCAAGAATACGCTGATGCAGCCCCACATCCATTATCATTGCCTTGAACCGATTCGGATTAACTTGGGCGCCTAGCGGGAGCCCTCGAGCATCGCTGTGATAAACTTTTCGCGCAAGTCCGGCGAGTACCAGCAGTTCAACCGAATCCTTAATGGTTTTCGAAGCAAGTGCTCGATCAACCGAGGAATATTTGAACTTTGCTCCGGCCTGATAACATATCGATTGAAGGACTTCGTTAAGCAGAAGCGTCGGAGCCTTCGCTTTGTATTTCGAAAAGTCGTCTCGAAGCGTAACGAGCAAGTCGCTCAAGACTTCCTGGCATTCTCGCAAATCCCGTGAATCGCAATAGGTCTGTACCACGTCAGGCATCCCTCCAATCGTCAAGTAAACCTTCAGGGCATCGATCAGACGCCGGTGAAACGCCATCTCGAGCGGCTTCTCCGGAGACGCTTCTTGCAGCATCTCCCGGCAACCATTCTCTCCGATCGCCAATAGGAATTCCTCGAAAGTCACCGGATACATGTAGAGCGAGGAGAGACGACCCACGCCTTGGGACGGAATCTCCTTTAACGCGAATTCCAGAAGGGAACCAGCCGCGATCACATGCACAGTCGGCATTTTTTCATGAAAGAATCTCAATGCACTCAAGGCTCTGGGACATGCCTGGATCTCGTCAAAGAAAACGAGCGTTTCGCCAGGCGCTATCTTAACTCCGAAATAATTCGAAAGCTTTTCGCAAATCGGTTTGGGATCGAGACTTCCCTCGAAGAACTGGTGGATATCCCTCGCCTCTTCGAAATTAGCCTCAAGCACGCGAGGGTAACTTTCGCCGAACTGCCTGATCGTATACGTCTTGCCAACCTGCCGAGCGCCACGAAGCAAAAGCGGCTTACGACGTGGTGCTGTTTTCCACATCTGAAGATGCTCATTCGTCCTGCGATGAATCATTTCAGAGATCAAAAGGCGGGTGGATTACGAAAAGGCAAGGCAAACATTTCCAAATCTTCATAAATATCAATGCAAAATGTAGCTATTTTTTTAGCAAATCAGGGCAAAAAGAGGGCAAACTGCAGAAAAATAAAGGCGCAAAACGACATTAGATTGAGCGGGATCCTTTCTTCCATCGTGACTCTTAGTCGTGATCTCCCGTCGATCTTATCTTCTTTCGACTCTGGATTACGATTATGATGTACGACAGAAGATTGATCAGAGTGCCCCTTTCCCATCGTGACTCTCAATCGTGATCTAAAGTCGATTTTTCTTCTCTTTCGAACGCAGCCTATTACGTGACTCGGAGAACGATACGCCGGATAATCGCGAAAATTCTAGAGGAAAATTCCTTGCCTGCCTGGGTGGCAACTGGCCAGTACCATCCAGGACGCGTTCAGGCCGATTCGTTCGCCACTTTTCTTGCCGTAGATTCGCGGACTAATCGTTGCAACAGAGCCTCGAATTCGGCGCCGTCCAGGGGAAGCTCCACCGTGACCTCATTGAGGGAGGAAAAAAGCATGGCATTCGTCAGTTCGACCGACCTTATACCCTCCGAAGCCGGGGCGATGAGAGGCACACCGGAATCGGTGAATCCAATCTGATCCGGAAACTGAGCGAGACGGGCTTCGTCGACGTCACAAATAGCCCGCAATTCCATATTGTCCAGTTTCCCACTCAACAAAGTGCGGGAATGGTGCCTCCCCATTCCGCCCGCGCCGATGATACCAATTCTAACCGTTTCCATTTTACTGCCAAGTGTGGCACTTTTCCGGCGCACTGCAAATTATACGCGCCATCAGGGATTCCAGCGAACCCGCACGACCTTCATCAAGGAATCGACAAAGTTCGCGATAAAGCTCACGACAAAGTTTGCGATGAGGTTCGTGACGAAGGGTAGCGGCCCCGCTCTTGCCCGCTCCGCGTCTCCCAATCACCGCGAAACCGGGTCTCCCACTCACCGTATACGGCATACCGGCTCACGCATCTCGGATCCCGCATCCCGCGGCCCCCCATCTCGTTTCGACTCTAACCGAGCCTTCGCTCTGTATTTCGAAAAGTCTTCTCGAATAAAATATAAAAGGGGTTAAAAATAACTGATCCGACATAAAAGTGAGGTCAATTACCAATGCACTTGGGCGAGAAACTGAAATACGTTAATATCTCCCGAGAGGAATCAGCGAAAGTCCTCAATCGAGTGATCAAGGCTTTGATTGATGCGAGGGTTGCGCTTCCCGTCTACCACACCAGTTGTTCCGGGCTTCCCTTGAAAGCAGGGAGAAACGAGAAAGCGTTCAAGCTTTTCTTCGTGGACGTAGGTCTGGCGCTCTACTTATCGGGCACCCAATGGGAAGATCTGACTGAAAGCGATGCATTGCTGATCAATCGGAGAAATATAAGCGAGCAGTTCGTGGCCCAGCACCTCGCCTATCGCCATCAAGGCCTGGAGTATCCAGAAGTAGACTACTGGCTTCGATAGGGAAGGTCTACCAATGCCGAAGTCGACTTCGTGATTTCCCCAAAAGGGCACATAGTTCCCATCGAAGTCAAAGCCGGCAAAGCGGGGAGTCTGCGGTCCGTCCATCAGTTCGTTGCGCAAACGGGTGTCGATCGAGCGATCCGACTCGACATGAATCTTCCGACTCTTCAACGGGTTCAAACCCTGGCAAGGACACCTCGCCGGCCGCGGGAAATCTCATTCGATCTGGCGTCCTATCCCGCCTATATGGTGGAGACGCAGTTTGCGACCGAAAGCGGTGACTGAGTTGACGACAAAGCTCGCGATCCTGCTCAGCGGGACTTACGACGAAGAGAATATTGCATGGACCCCGGTCGTGAAATTCGGAATCCCCATCCCCGCGCCTCCTCTTACATTTTCTCTCCCACCATCCCATATTTCTCCCTTATGCACGCTATCTAAAGCCTGTCATTGCGAGGAAGAATGACGAAGCAATCCAGGCATTCTCCCTCTTCTACCAATCTCTTCTTTCCCTTTCTCAGGGCTCCTCCTCCCGCTCCGGAATTTCCACTTCCAGGCGCCTCTCAACAGCCTCCAAAAATCGCTCCGTGCTCTCGATCTTGAGGGCGAGTTCCCGGGCTAATTCCCACTGCTCCCGGGCACCCGCATAATCCTCCTTCCTCCAGAGGATATCACCGAGATTCAACCGGGCGGACAGGTCACCCGGGCGAAGTTCCAGATACCGGGAAAAATTCTCGGCCGCCGCGGTCCAATTGCCCATGCGTCCGTAAACGAGAGCAATGTAGCCATAGAGCTCGACCGCATCGGCATTCAGTGCCAACGCCTCCCGGTACGCTTCAACCGCTTCGGTGTGACTACCGGCTCCAGCCAGGCGATTTCCATGATTCTGAAAGGCGGCCTCCAGGAGCTCCGTCAGATTCGGATCAGCCGGATGCAACTCCAGAGCTTCCCGCAGGGGCTCCACGGATCTGACAAAGTTTTCGTTTTCCAGATAGTACTGCCCCAGAATCGCGCGTGAATGAGAGTCCAACCGCGAATGCTCCCGCACTTTTTCGAACAGTTCGATCGCTTCGGATTTTTGATCCTGCTCGAAGAGCGTCTCAGCCAGATTCCGGATCGCGGGCACATACTCGGGATCGATACTTTTCGCCTTGCGCCAATGGGTCTCCGCCATTTCCCGCTCCCCTCGCTCATGTTGAAGCTCACCCAACAGCGTGAGTAACTCGACCGCATTGGGATCTCGCTTCAACCCCTGCTGCGCCATCGCGATGGCAAAATCGAAATCGTTCAATCTCTTGTACAAGCGGACCAACTCCGTATAGATCGCAACCGCCTCTCCCCCCATGTGCAGAGCTGCTGTATAAGCTTTTATCGCCTCCCTGTTATTTCCCAATTCCGCATAGGCCAAACCGCGTGTTCGATGGATCGCTTCATTTTCCCCGAAAATCTCCTCTGCGCCTGCGAGGATGCGCAAAGCCTCCGACATCCGGCCGGTTTCCACCTTGGTTCGTGCCAACTCTATCAGGCGATCCATCTCGTAGGTTCGGCGAGCAACGGAATCCAACCACGGGTCAGGCGGTTCCGGGACATGCCCGAACTCCTCGGCCCGGGCGCGAGCAACCTCCGCCTCCCCGTTCTTGCCGAGATTTTCGAAAAGTTTCGCCGCCAGGAGGTATCCCGGTGAAAACTCCGAGTTGTGTTCCAGCAACTGCGTCACAACTGCCTGCGATTCCTCCCACCTTTCATGGCGAAGATGCTCCCGCGCAAATTCAAGCAGGGCGTGGGGATTGTTCGCTTCAAACTCCAGGCAACGCAGGTAGGCTTGCTGCGCCGACTCCAACTTACCTAGGCGGTGGCGGACTGCGCCAAGTTTCAGCCAAAGCCAATAGTAGGAGGCTCGCAGAGTGACAACTTCCTCCAACAGCTTCTCCGCTCCTTCCGCATCGCCCGACCGCAGGCGAAGATCGGCTAGAAGGTAAATCCATCGCGGTTCATCCAGCTGTGCTTCCCTCAGGAGCCGGTAGCAGATCTCCGCCTCCTGAACGAAGTCGTTTGCGTGATAGAGTGTCGCCAGGTCCCACAAGCCATCCATCGCCTCCTGCCCGGCATCGCTCTGCGCTCGCTCGTGCGCGTCGCGAATCGCGTCGGCCAGCGCTTGCGGCCCGTCGCCGGTATCCGGCACGGCCGGCAGGCGCTCATGCATCGCGTCGTCCGGTTTCGTCAACACTTCATCTTCTGATGCATGACAGAAGGGGGACCACAGAAAGGCCTGGAGGAGCGACGCTGCGACGAGTCGACTGAACTTCATTGAATACCAGCCTCTTCCACGAGAAAACCACGGATTTGTCTCAATCTGTGCCCTGTCATTTCTTGAACAGATCCGAACGCATTCCCATCCGCTCGAACACAAGTCGATCTCCGTCGATTCTGTAAATCAATATCCAATCGGATTCAATATGGCAGTCACGTCGTCCAGCAAGGTTCCTCAACAGTCTGTGGTCCCGATGGATTGGGTCCAGGGGCTTACCGGATAGCAAGGTTTTCGCAAGAATCTTGAACTTCCCAAGGTTCTTACCAGATGGACTCAATTCCATGGTACGATCGAATGGCATCGTCTTTGGATAAGAGGGGGAGACTAAGAATCAAAGCGGTGGCGACGATCGTTCTGTCAGCCGGATCCCGATGGTCCCACTCCAACTCCACGTTTCGAATCCATACCGATTCATCCACCGGAATCGTCTCAACGCACCCCAAACGTCGCACTTTTTCGGCATATTCACGGATGCTCATTCCGATATCCAATTTTTTATTACGTATTTTAACGCCCAGCTCCCAAATTGATATGGAGGACATGTAAGATCCCTGGTCTTCGATCCTGGCACAGATAGATCTCGCTTTTGGCGAAAGCTTCTCCGGGTCAAGCGTCCACCAAAGAAGGGCATGGGTGTCGAATACGATCATGGTCTAGCAGTCCGACAGATTCCTCAGGTCTATGGCCATTCCTCGGTAGTGGGCAACATGATGTCCTCCTTGTAACGGACCCCGTTGCGGTGTCTTGCGAATACGGTCTCCACCGACTCGCGCTTCGGAAGACGGGAAATCTTGAGCGTCGGCTTGCCGTGGTCCGTCACGATTACTTCCTCCCCGGATCGCTCTATAGTCCGGAAAACGGCAAGCATTTTTGCTTTTAGTTTTGTTTTGGAAATGACCATAACCATTAAAATGACTATAGTTCTGTTCCTAGTCAATTATATTCTCAGAAGGATATTAGGGACAGGTAATTTATACTGAACAACCGACATCGACGCTATTTTCCCATACACGCACAACTCTCAGAATCAAAAGCTAATGGACGAAGTGGAGAGTATCATTCGGCTTCGTTTATTTATTCCGATCCACTGCAAAACTCGGCGGTCTGCGTCATGCTCAGCAGGATTCCAGAAGGAAAGCCCTCTGTAGCCGTGGCCGCTAAGGACGCGGTGGATTGGAACAGTGTTGCGATCCCATCGTCCGCGTCCTTAGCGGCCGCGGCTACGTCATCGCTTGATCTTCGATTCTTCCCAAAGTGCACAACCGAACGATTCCAACGACATATCTGGGCTGCTTGCCGGCAACGAAAGGAGAGAATCAGTAAAAGAGACATTAATCCTGATTTCGGTGAAAAACTGCGAATCGCGCAGCGATCCGGCTACCCTTGTCAATGATTTACTCTGCCGTACGGCAGAGCTGAACCCCGGCTTGCCGGGGTCCAGCACCATTAACCCGCATATTTCACACACTTCGTAGCGAGACGGCGGAGGTTGCGGCGGATCAAGGGCTTACCAAAGTCCGTCGGGTGACGGCGTGTTGGAACACGTCGAAGTCGGCGGACAAGGGAAGTCCTTGAGGCGCCGTGACCTCCGCGTTCGAAGCAGATGGCTTGTGAAATCTGTGGGTTAACACAGACTGGGAACTTCGCGGCCTAAACGACGTTCGAATTCGTTGACGAAGGATGCGATCACTGAATAATCTAAAGGCGATTAACGGTCGTTTTTTAATGGAAGGAATCTCAACAGCCCATCAATCCCGGCATCGCAGCTATGCAACGGTTCCGTGGAGTCTCTCGCTTTCGATTCATATTTATACGGAGGCTAATAGCCCTCCGATTATTCAGCAATCTTGTCCCTGTAAGCACACCCGTGACTGTTTCAGTTAGTTCGCTTGTTCAGGAACGCTTCGATAGCCCACCTCTCGGTAGGATTCGTTCTGGGGATCATACGAATCGTCGAAACGGGGATCCTTGGGATGTAAAGTGTTCTTATCGGGGCTGAGATCGCCTCGCGCATCAACGACGACGCCCCCGATGAAACAGTCGGACACCCCTTGTCCGTTCTTAATATCCGTCTCATATCGCGGACCCGATTGCCAACCCCCGGGAGCGGTGTTTTCCCAGAAGATACAGCGTGAGTAGACGCTTTCGGGGCCTTCGTCGTCGACCCCGTTTCGATTGCCGACGAAGGTGGATCGTTTCCCCTTGATCCGCGGCTAGTGAATGGGCGGAGATCAGGGTTAGCAGGGTGCTGAGGACGATCCGTGTCATTCGTTCAGGATTGTGGCTGTGTATTGCTCAGGGTCTATGGATTATCCACGACAACAATTGATAGAGAAATGGTTCGCTGCAAACAGATTGATGGTGCGGCGATGATGAGCAGCGTGCAGAGCTGGGTGGCGGACACGGACGAACCCTCGAACCAGGGTCATGCCTTTCTGGCCATCAACGTTGGCGCGATGATGCCTCTGGAGGAATTCCATGCCCGGATTACCGCCATGTGCAAAGAGATCAAGAGCGCCTCCGCAGCCGAAGGCGGAACGATCTTCCTACCGGGAGAGATGGAGTGGAACAAACGGGAGAGAGCCCTCACCGAGGGCATTTTCGTGCCCGAGGATGCTACCATATTAACCCACCGTTTCCCGCGGCTTTTCACATTTGCCCGATCCGCTTAAGGCTGGAAAACGTATCCCTGGTGTTATCTGCCCGGTCCCAACCGTCGGGATGCCAATGGGTTTCGACCGTGAGCACGTACCGCATCGAGCAGGCGAGCCATGTTTCCGCCCGTATTCGCATAGAGGGATCTTGCGTTCTCCAGGGCCAGTGTGAGTCCCTCGGAAGCTAGCCGGTCGCAGGCGACCTGCAGTCCTTTCAAGATTTTCGCGAATGTTTCGTCGGTGATGACGCCGAAACGGTATGTTTTAGCTTCGGAGATGGAGAAAATTTCTCTTTTTGGGATTTCTTCTAATCGTCTGGCATCGGCCCTTGTGGCGCTCCGAAAATCGCGCATCTTCGAATTTGAGATAGGTTCTAGACAACTGTTGCTAAGTGGTGCTTTTTCAATGCTACAACGGGTTTGGTGAGGTCGAAAGGCTCCGTCAATCGGGCAAAGCTCGTATTCGGGTGATTATCCCAACCGTATTCCGCCCTGTCTTTCAGGTCGGTCCCGACGCAGAAGGCGCGATCGTTGGTTCCAGGATCATCCAGACTTGGGTCTTCTCCGACGTCGATATGCTCACCCGTCTGGTTACCACTGACCGACGCGCGCAAGGACATGGGCTGTTTGCAGGTGGTGCCCGGCAGCCATAAAGGGGGCTGTCATTGCACTGTGGCAGCAGCGACAGCCGCAGAGTAGGCATCCCCGAGATGATGCTGGGTGAGCGACGACACTACGTGGAAATGAAGGCCGGTGACGTCCATTTCCACCACCGCAGGATGCAACACGGCTCGCTTCGCCATTTGAGCGATCAGCTTCGTTTCAGCTTTGATCTGCGTTATCAACCCACCAGCCATAAGATGGGGCAGAGCGCCGGCATGCCCAGGCAAACGTTGGTTCCCGGATTCATCGCACGCAGCCGATCGAACCCGGAACGGGAAATGCGCGATTGGCGCGAATGGGCCGCTTATCAGAAGGAGATGCGCCGCACATTGAGGGGTAGGGCTGCCAGTAGTGCTTGAGTGGATCGTCCGGGGCCCAGTCGGCGAATAGTTCCTCCCATTCGGCCCACCTTCTCTGCGGTCCAAGGGCGAGCTTGTCCACAGGTTCAGCCTCTGGTTGATAGCGGGCACTGGTCGAAAGACGAATGGTATCGGCGGTCACATTGTCGCGGCCTTGGTGGATGGTCAGGCTGTGAAACATCAGCACGTCGCTGCAGTCCTCGAACGGCTCGACGATATGCATCGGCACGCAAGTCATGTATTAGGTTCCCCGTGTAGCCGATTGAGAGTTATTTCTCACCGCGGTCGCTGGCAGGATTGTTGCCGGGGCGGGGCAAGTTTTGCACTTCTTTCAGAACTACCATTGAGACGATTTCATTTGGGGATTTCGGTTGCCTTATTTATCGAATATCGCGAGCAGATGCTGGCGGCAATAAGGGAGGGAAGAACGAAGCTGACGGAAGCACAGATCGAAGCAATCCAGATCAGGATGCCGAACGACATTCATGACCGGGTAAAAGAGCTGGCAGCGAGAGAGGGAGTGTCTCTGAACGCATTTCTCGTTAATTCCGTGTCGAACGAGGTTGTGCGTAAGGAGACGCGCGATTTTTTCACAGAGGGGGCAAAAGGTTATTCCGCGGACGCATTCGCAGATGCGCTTCGCTCGGTTCCCAACGTCCGAGTGCCTCGGACGGATCGGATTTGCAAGGTTCGTGACGAAGATTCCCATACGGGTAGAAAAAGCTCCCTCCAAGCTTAATTCCGGGTAGTGCGGCCGGTTACCCGACCGCACCCCCGCAGTTCCAGGCGATCCGCTCTCGCGATTCTTTCACGGCGCGGCGTAAGCTTAGTCGGCGGCTTTGTCGATCAATCAGAACGAGAAAGGTCTAGCCGCGACCGCTAAGGACGCGAACGGATGGGCCAGCGATCATGTTCTTATCGACCGCGTCCTTGGCGGCCGCGGCTACATGAACATCGAATCAGAGAACTTAAGTGCTGAATCTTCGCGGGCTTTGAGGACATTTCTCTTATCTTGCAAAACGCATACGGGAACTTAGACTCTCAAGGCGAGTAGTACGAAGCCAATGCCTGAAGCGAATTCACCCGTAAAGTACGCAATCGGCTCCATTGGGGCGGGAAACATGGGCATGGCACATATAAGGACCCTGGCCGAGCACCCGCGATGGATTCTGCGCTATGTGTGCGATCTCGATGAGAGCCGATTGCAAGCGGCCGCTGAGCACGCACCCGGGGCGAATTGCACCCGGGACTGTTCGCACATCCTGCAAGATCCAGTGATCGATGCGATAAGCGTCAACACCCTTTCCGACGCGCGTCCGGCGCTCATCCGCGCGGCGCTCCAGGCGGGCAAGCACGTGCTGGCAGAGAAACCGCTCGCTTCCACTCCGGAGGAAGAA
Source organism: Candidatus Moanibacter sp. (assembly GCA_965215885.1). Classification (GTDB taxonomy): domain Bacteria; phylum Verrucomicrobiota; class Verrucomicrobiia; order Opitutales; family UBA2987; genus CBDCEW01. Next base: position 30,365 of record CBDCEW010000101.1, on the reverse strand, counting down.
GACGCGCTCCTCAGCGACATCAACCACTCGGACCTTCTAGTTGCGGCAAATCTCTTCAACAGGAATGCTTCCTATTTGCATATGGCGAGGGAGTTCATTGCCTCCGGAGAAATCGGTCAGCTCGCCGTTATCAGAATCGATCACTGTACCCCTGGCCGCCGGTTCACCGATCCCAACGAACGTCTCGATGAATTCCGACAGGACTATGCCGTGGAGGGACACGTCCTGACCTTCTGTGGAATGCATTATGTAGACGTCGCACGCTGGTTCGCGGGAAGCGAAGTAAAGGAGTACTCGGTGCGCGCGGCTCGGTTTTTCGATTCTCTCTATGAGAACCATTTTCTGGTTCACGGCACATTTGAGAACGGTATCGTCTTTGAATTGAACAATAGTTTTTCCTACGCTACTTTCGCAGATGAGCGGATCGCCCATTGCGGGCAGCAATTTATAGGTTCGTCCGGCGTAATTCGGCTGACGCACGATTTCAAGACAGTCACGCTCCAGATGCACGGGCGAACCAGGACAGTCGATCGCACCATGCCCTACGGAGGAAAGAAGCTGGACATTTACTACGATGAATTCGCGCGCGCTCTCGATACTGGAGACGCATCGCGACTGCCTACGCCCGCGGACAGTGTGATCGCGCGCAAGTTGTCGCTGGAGATGTCCGAAAGGGCAGTGCAAGGAAAGGTCCAAAGTTTTGGCAATCGAAGCGAGTTTGAGAAGTAACCAGCCCGCTTTTCGGGGCCGGCAGTCAGCAAGGAATTGGCAAGAGGAATACGGTGCAACAGAGGCAACGAAAATACGTAAAGAAAGCGGGCTATGGCTATTGAAGTAGAGGCTTTGGACAATGGTGTGGTCGTCTATCAGGTGACGGACGATTCACGGGAGAAGTGCAATATCTACTGTGAACAGCCCTACTGCTCGGCGGATTCCCGGATGTTTGTCTACGAACAGAAACGCCCGGAATCGACGCCCAACGATACCGAGTACGTGATGTGCGAATTTGGGAGCTGGAAGACCGAGATTCTGGGACGAGGATTGCGCGCTCCGGGGATGAGCCATGCAGGGATTTTCTATTACCGCCATGTAATTCCGGGAAAATGTCAGGAACTGACTCGGGTGGATCTCGCGACGGGTAGTTCGGAAGTGCTTTTTGAATTTCCCGAAGATTTCCGGCACAGGGGAATGGATACGGTGTCGCCCGATGAACGGTACTATGCCTACGGGGTGACGCTCAGTCTGGAACCCCAGATGTTTGGTATTGAACTGCTGGATCTGAAAAAAGGGGATCGCGAGGTTATCAATACGGACCCGGACATCTGCAATCCCCACACCCAATTCGAACCCACCTGGGGCCGGCAGTTACTGGTGCAGCACAACCGGGGATGCACGGTGCTTCCCGACGGTACCCTGGAGTCGATATTTGGAGAAGAAGGGACGACCGACTACCTGCTCGACGTTCCTGATGGAAAGGTGACCCGGCTGCAAGTGGGCCTTCCCTATACGCCCACGATCACGGGGCACGAAGCCTGGATCGCGGGGAAGAATGAGATTCTGCTCACAGTGCGGGCGCCCAATGCCAGAGGGTTGCATACACCCGAGGAGTGGTATTACTGTGGCGACGAAGGTGACTATATGCCCGAAAAGGGCAATCTGCTCGGGGTTAAGGCGGGATCACCGCCTCGAATTGTCTCAAAGGGCTACCAATTCAACCATCTGGGGACATCCCCTTGCAGCCGCTATTTTTTTGCCGATCACTGGCAGGGGTCCGGAAAGCTGCTCATCGGGTCCATCGGGACCGGAAAAAACACCGTGCTCTGCGATGCCCGGACCACCATTCTCGTCAAGCGGGCGCACGCCCACGCCTACGCATCTCCGGACATGAAGTGGCTGGTCTTCACCTCGGATTTCAGCGGGCGCCCGCAGATCCATGTCGCATCCATCCCTCCGGAGATTGTTCATGACCTGGACCGGAGTTGATCATGGCGGGCTCATTCGGAATTCGGTCGGCCCGCGAAAATTACGCGCTCCGAGCGAGAATCAGAGGCGACTTCGGTGTAGAATCCGCGTTGGTTCGGTGTCATGCGTTTTAGGGCGTCCGGGGTTGGATAGAAATCGCGAAACTTCATTCCGACGTGATTGTACTTGTAGAACAGGTTGACTCGATCTCTATCGCTACTCCATGGACTTGCTCCGTGGCAGAGGGCTTCAGGAAAGATCACGACCGAACCGGCGGAGCAAGGAACGGACCGCACCAGGTTTGGATCGAATTGGCCCGAGCTCACATCGCGCCAGGATTCGGGCATTCTGAAATTTGCCTTGTGGCTGCCGGGAACACAGAGGAAACCACCTTCATCCTCGCTGACATCGGTAAGGTTGAACGTCACGACCGTGTTACCCGCGAAAATCTCTCCGTTGAAGTGCCGGTAGAGGAACAGCCTATCTTGCCCGCCACCGTCCCAGTGCCCGCCACCGTGCAGATCCAGACCCTTGTCTCCTTTTCGCCGCACCCGCGCGTAGGTATTCTCCAGACGCAGTTCGCTATGGATCACGGCATGCAGCACGTCGAGGACTGTCCGCAAATCGATCAGGTCGGCGAAGATCGGACCAATACTTGTCAGATCACCCAGCGACAGATCGGTGCCATTGAAATGACTCGCATGACGAACGCCCTTTGGCAATTCCTCGTTCGGAGTGGCGATCCCCTCATAGACCGCATCGATCAGCCGCTGGCAGCGATCGCGCGTGAGGACGTTCTCGATTATCAGGTATCCGTTGATATCAAATAAGTATTTCTGCTCGTCAGTCATTTTGTAATTTCGTTCGCAATCTTCACGGGTCGTTCCGTTTTTGGATGGGCGATCTTCAGATTATTCATCCATCGGTTACTCTGTCAACGAATTCGAGTGTCGTCTAGGCCGAAGCCTGGAAACTTCACGAAATTTCCAGGCTGAGCCCGCTTTTCGTGGCAGCCGGAATGATACACTGCACTTCGTCCATCCATTTTTGATTCTGAATCTTGTACGGCATTCGCAATATGAACACTTGCGTTTAGGTAGGACAGATAGCCTGTCCCTCTAATATGTTCTAGCGGGTGGAAGAAGCCCCTCCGAAACCTGGTCGAAAGATAGACCGAATTGAGCGACGAAGTTGACGACGAAGGTTCCCTTACGGGGGGAGACGAGACACTCTCCCAAACTTAATTGTAAACTTCCTCGTAAGCTTCGTGGTAAGCATGATCGAAAGAGAGCGGAAAGGTCGACTAGGGGGCAGCATCGCACAAGCCGAAGTAAGTCCGAGCAAGGAAGCGAGGCAGGCCATGGGCTGTGCGGCCCGACCGGGATCAGAGAGCAGGGCAGATGCTTGTGTGGATAGCCCAGGAACACGGGAGATCCCCAAGTCTCCTCCTGAAAACAACCGGATTGGGGCGAAACCGGTTAAACAAAGTCCCTGGTCTGTGTTGGTATCGGGGCACAGACGAGCGAAGACCGATAGAGCAGGAAGTATCGCTGAGCGAGCGGCAAGCGAAGCGCCCGAAATGGAGCAAGGAAGTCTTAGTGCCTTAATAGTACCGATGGAAAGCTGGGAAACCGTCGCGGGGAGCCAGGGAGTAGGAAAGGGAGGCGCCGAGATGGGCCTACTCTTCCTCCCCTATTCCTCTCCGTTTCTCTCTGTTTCTCTCTGTTTCTCCCGGCACGCCGGGATTCAAAATTCTCCCCTCTCCCCGTCTCCCTGTCTCCCTCTCCCCAATCTCGAAGAGTCTGCTGAACAGCAGATCCGTTGTCTTCTCGAATCCGTTGGGAACTCCCTCTTCAACCAATCCGCGGTTTCCCTCCCATCGGATCTCACGAATCGACAAAGCTCGCGACGAAGCTCGCGACAAAGGTTTGTTGTCCTCTCGCATCCCGCATCGCGCATCTCCGCGTCTCCGCATCTCTGCGTCACCCCCTCCCCCCTCTCCGCATCTCCGCGTCTCCGCGCCGCGCTACTCCACGATCGCCCACGACTCCGGGGCGGCGGCGCCGGGGCGGCGCACGTACCAGGCGTTGAGGGCGACTTCGGGAACGTTGCGGACGGTGTTGTGGACAATGCCGATGGACGGGATATCACCCACGATCCCGATGTGGTAGAGCTCGTTACGCCTGAGCAATTCGCCCCATAACCCGATTCGCTCCGACTCGTCCATGGTTCGGCGGATCTGGTCTATCCACCGAGCGCGACTCAGGATCTCCGAGGGCGGTCTTTCGCCCTCTTTTCCGTCCGTCTGCAGCCAGATGAGAAAGGCCTGCCCAATTTTACCTCCTCATAGGGAAGCCAGACCCTGGGCGAGTGTATCGGGTTCATGGCGCCAAGCTGGTCGCCGAGTTTGACATCCCCGAGGCTGGCGGCGATGCGGTGGTCGAAGAGTTGCCGGACGATCAGGCGCGGCTGCGTGAGGACACCGACCGCCTGCCAGTCCGCCGCCACCATCTCCAGCAACCGATCGGCGCCGACGACATTCGTGCCGGCCTCGATGTGCAGCGCCATGGGCTTGCCGTCGGGACGCAGGCGCACTCCGTCCGCATTCCGGGCCGCGAGCCCGATTTCGTCGAGAATACGATTTGATTTCTCCGGATCGTACTCGATGTAGGCCCGTTCATGCTCCGGCAGGTAGAACTTGGAAATAGCCGTCGCCGAGACCTGGCGGGGAGTGCCGATACCCGAATAGATCGCCTCGTTGATGGCTTCGCGATTGATGGCGTGGGACATGGCGACCCGAAAGCGATGATTCTGGAGTATCTCGCGCATCACGGGGTCTTTGTGGGCCAGGTTAAAGGAAAGCGACCGGGCATCATCACCGCCGCTGATCCAGTGGAGCACGCGGTAATTGCCCTGTTCCTGCTTGGACATGAAGAGCTGGTAATTTTGAAAGATGATGTGCCGGAACTGCATCCCGATCTCTCCCTGGATGCCTTTCAGGTTGATGGTCTCGACATCGTAAATGCCATAACTCTGATGGTCGATGTAGGGCAGCTGGCGGCCGTCGGGGTCGACTTTCCAGTAATACGGATTGCGGCTGAAAAGGACCGGGCGGGCCGGCGGCGGCCGCTCCATGATCCACGGCGAGCAAGAGGAGCAGAAAGACGGCGGCGAAGGAAACGACGAATTTGATCGTGGTGCGCATGTGACCACGCTATGGTATATACAGCCGGCAAAGGAATGGGAAGAAGCCCTGACGCTCCCCGGCCCGCGGCGGGTGCCGGTACTTGTAACAGAAATCGAGGCAATAAGGCAGCCACTTCAGGGTGTCCCCGAATTCACGCTGCGCCATCCCTTCCTCCCGCGGCTTCTTACCGAACGCAGTTTGCAATACCTCCCGCAGCCTTTTCATGGGAAAAGACAGAAAATGCGATTATCCCTTTTTCTGCAGAAGCACAAGTTAGTAAAATGCCCTAATCGGTCTTTCCGGAACTTGACATCCTAACACTCCGGAATAATCAAAGGGATCTATCCAATAACTTGTTGTACCAGAACTGATATTGATCGAGGGAGAACATATGATGCAAGCAGTGAGTATCGAGCTCCTGAGCCGCATAGACCTGAAAGATTTTGGCGAGGTCGTTGTTCTACCGGGGGACATAAATGGAGACGGACACGTCGAATTCATCATACCTCAAGGCGTCGACGATTCCCGTAAAAAGGCGTCCACTGGAGGCTACAATCATGAGAAGACGATTCACTGCGTCACAGCCATCGACATCGATGGGAACGTGCTGTGGCAAAACGGGACACCCATTGGCAGCGGACATCGCAAATACCACGCCGGCTACCCAGCTACCCCATGTCTGGTCCGTGATTTGGACAGCGACGGAAAGGCGGAGATTGTCTATGTGACTGCCGATGCGGATAAAGGGGGCGTCTGGTTGAATCTTCTTCGGGGAGAAGACGGACGTCAGACTGCAGAACGAGAGACAGGTGCCTGCTGGAGTCTTTTTTCTGCAGACCTGCGCGGAAACGGGGAGCAACGGGACATTATCGTGAATGATGCTCTCACCCTGCACTTCGCGTACACAGAAGACCTGACGCCGATTTGGGAGTGGAAGTACATCTTCGGCGGCGGCCACGAATTGACGGCGTGCGACGTTGAGTGCAAGGGCATTGACGATCTCTTTATCGGAGTCTCTCGCCTAGATGCGAATGCAGACAGAATCTGGTGGCGCCCCGACCTTGATGACGCGATGGAGGAAATGGGCAGTTGCCCGCACGTTGACCACGTGAAGGTCGAAAAGCTCCATTACAATTCCGATGAGTTCCAAGTGCTCTGGTTTGGTGGTCGAGACGCAGTCTGCCTGGACGCGAGCGACGGCACCGAGCGGTGGAGACTGAAAGGAAAACACTTGCAGTGGTATGCTGTCGGACGTTTTGACCCGGGTTGTCCGGATCAACTTGTCTACGTCTCTGAGAAAAATGTTGAGGGTCCATCCCATATGCTGTCTGCTTCTGGTTCTCGCCTGTGGGAAAAGTCTCTCGGAAGAGGAAGGGCTTTCGCAGTCAAGGGGGTTGGCCCTGAAGGCTCTGATCTTGTTCTCAACTTCACGCCGGCATGTGGCGAGGGGCCCTATCTCATGAATCACCTGGGTGAAAAAGTAGCCGAGTTTCCACTTCCCGGACCCTCAACCAGCGGGGAAGAGGCATTGTATGGGGGTGACACCGGTTATGGTTTCTGGGGGCAGCCTTACGATATCGACGGTGACGGACAGGACGAAATCATGTTCTACAACCGCCGTGAGCTGCATGTTTTCAAGGTCGCCTGATTCAAACGGTCTCACCAGGCTTGTACAACAAAGCGGGGGTTTGAATCGAAAGGAGAGAGGTAGATGGAATGGGTGAAAGATTTCTACACCAAGCAGCGCGAGTGGCTGAGTAGTGCAGGATATTGGGCGACGCTGTCGATTAGCGACCTGCCGGAAAAAGCGGGGCGCCAAGCTGCGCTTGTTGATCGTCTGGCGCCCGGGAATGGCAAGCGCGTTCTCGAACTCGGCTGTGGTGGGGGCATGGACGCTGCCGCTATAGCCCTTGCCGGCCATACGGTGGTTGCCGTCGAGCGACCTGCCGGAAAAAGCGGGGCGCCAAGCTGCGCTTGTTGATCGTCTGGCGCCCGGGAATGGCAAGCGCGTTCTCGAACTCGGCTGTGGTGGGGGCATGGACGCTGCCGCTATAGCCCTTGCCGGCCATACGGTGGTTGCGACATCGTAGATGCCTGTGTTTCCAGTGCCAGGCGGTTGGCCGATCATTTCTCCAAGGGAAAGCTCAAAGTTATCAAAGGGAACTTCTATGAGATTGAGACCTCCGGCCGCTTCATTTGCGTTCCATCACTAAAAGTATTGTCTCTACCTTGATCGGCATTGCCATTGACCAAGGTATCATCGCCAGCGTCGATGATAGGGTATTGGAATATATCCCCGAGCTCGAATCTCAAGAGGATGATGGGCAAAAAAAAGGTATTACTATTAGACATCTTCTTACCATGACTTCCGGTTTTAGATGGGAGGAAGAAAAAGACGAGTAAAGCCGCCCTTGGGGTTGTGCAGTTGTCCCGGAGCCCCCACCGGCCGGCTGACTCTTCACCCTTGCCTTCTCATCCGCCTGAAGACATCGACAAAGCTCGCGACAAAGCTTACGACGAAGGGTCCCTGGCGGGTAGACGAGGCGCCTCCCAAAACTTAATCGTAAGCTCTGTCGAGGGAACGATTGGAAAACACGACGATGCTTACGACAAAGGTTCCCTGGCGGGTGGAAGAGGTTCTCTCCAAACTTTGTCGCGAGCTTAGTCGCGAGCTTTGTCGGGGGAGGATCGACTGAAAAGTACGACAGAGTTGACGGCGAAGCTTACGACAAAGGTTCCCTGGCGGGTCTACGTACAAAAAACAGCCCCGCATCCTGCTCGATGCGGGGCCGCCTGTTTAAAGTTCAAACTCTAATTATAGACGTACGCGCCTTGGCCCTCGCTAGAAGTCAAATGTGGTGGTGATGAACCACGCCTTTGGCGGGTCGATCCTGTAGGTCGAAATCACCCCATCGGGGTTGATATGGATCGGCGTTATGCCATCGCCCTCCAGCAGATTCTTGAAATTCAACTGCAGTTTCATGGTGATTCCATTTTCTCCCCAGTTAGAGATCTTTCGGGTATATCCGAACCAGAGATCAAGATCGAAAGTGCCGTCATCCGTAAATGGATTGTCGGCAACGAAAAACGGGATACCCTCAGCGGTTTCCTCGACGCGATACCCGATCGCCGCTTCACTCTCATAGCGTAACCCGCCGCCAACATTGAATCCTTTCAGGCCGCCTTCGTTGAAGCGGTAATTGGTTACAAAGTTTGCCCGCCATTCCCGCTGCTCCGTGCTGCGCGCGCCCTCCCTGACGGTGGCGCTGCCGGTCCGTCCGAGAATAAGGCTGGTCCAGGCCTCTTTTTGCGTTGCTCCGGTCCAGATATTGAGGGCCTCCGGTTCCGTGCTGGTCCAGACGTCGAGGGTCTCATAGTAGGGCTGGAGCGTGTCGATCCATCTTACAATACCGCCGGCGATATCGCTCTCCACGGTTTCCTGGCGCGCGAGGTTAAAGAGTAGCGTCCAATTGGGGGTGGGATTGGCAGTGAGTTCAATCTCCACGCCCTTAGCGGCGAGGTTTCCGCTCGAGGTGACGAGACTCCTGGGTGACGGACGCGCCGTTGGGCAGCACCAATCTACGCCCCTTGCCGTCAAGGGTTCGAACACTTGTGTCGATTTCCCGGCATCGGTAAGCGCTTGTACCACGCGGGGCAATTCTTCAACCTCGAAAAACCATCCCCGCCAGTAGGCCACGGTGACCGTGCGTCCGACCCTGTTATTCAATTGCGTTGTTTCGAACCAGTTGACTTTCAAAGAAACCTTCTTGTCCAACAATCGCATGGAGAAGCCGTAGTCCCTTCCATCGCCGAGCGGCGATCCAACGTCTTCGCCAAAGATATTGAAGGCCTCGCCTCCTGGGCTGAAGTTTTCGGAATCGCTCCAGTGGACACTCAACCACGGTAGCACATGACCGACTATCCCCAGGGTCTGCGTGGTACGTGCCGGCGGAGTCACGGGGTCTGAGAGTTCTGCAAGGGTGGCGAAATCGGTTAGAGGACGGGGTCCGTCGTAGGTTATATTCCCACCATTAACACCGCCGCGGCTCGCTGATTCGTCCTGCCTCCAGCCAAAGGTAACTACGGCTCGGTCCAGCAAGGGCAGATCCATTTCACTCTGCACGATGAACGAATAGGTCTTAAAATCGTCCCGTGACCTGTTGATAGCCTCCGGGTAGACAAAGCTCTCAAATCCGGTGGTATCCGTCTGCCAGGTCTCGGTATTGATGTCATAGTAGAGAACGTTCGACGTTTGAAGGGGTCCATTCCCTATCCTTAAATCCAGGCTATCCGGTATGCTGTTCACATCCGGACCGAGATATTGCCAGCGACCCGCGATGCCCTGTCCGCTCCTGGGGGTGGGGGTGAGGTATGGGGCCAGTTCCCGGGAGTCATTTGAAAAGCTATAGGAGTCGGTCCACCGGTCCTGAAAGAGCCCGACAAGCCTATGGCTGCCGAGCCACCTGTTTGTCTCGGTCAGGTCCAATTCGTAAGTTCCGGTGACCCGATACGACTCCCTGTCCCTGAATCCAAAAGGGGTTTCTAATGCAACTGCGGACTGTACATAAGGGCGGCCTACGTGGGGGTTGGGAGAGCCGTCCAAATAGTGCGAATTCGTGTCAACCAGGATTTTATAGTCGCGGCCGGTTGCAAACAGACCACCTTCAGTGTCAATACTTTCCCTGTAGTAGGAAAACTGAAAAGATAGATTTTCCCCGACATCCTGATCAAGCGTGAGCTCATAAACATCCGCCGCGAGATCGCTCCTACCGTCAGGTGTCAAATTGATATCGTAAAAGTTGAACAGGTTGGGATCGGTGATCCTGAGGGGTGACGAGAAACCAGGAAAAGGAGTCGAGGAACCTGCCAGTCGGAAAGTACCGGACCCATTCGTACCGGGGTCGCCGCTCGATATCTGATGCGTGAAAAAGGGCTGTTGCTGGCCCGGTTCAAAGAAGTGATACATTGACCTTCCGCCGCTTGGATTCGGGCAACAGACCCCGAGACCGTCCACAGAGGCCGGGCTCCCCTCGTCGACCGACGAATTCCACAACGGTCTCCCGGCTGCGATCCAGGGAGTAATGCCGTCTCCCGGAGGAATGGCATTGGGGTAAGCGGCGTTGATATCTATTTTCTCGTAATTAAACTGGATCAGGGTCGACGAAAAGGGTTTCCAGGCAACGGTGCCGTAGAATCTCCGATCATACTCGTGCGACGGTTGCTGCCGGTAACCCTTGTCGCTGTACAACCCGGCCAACCGGATGGCGAGCTGCTGACCGTCTCCGTCCTTCCCGGCAATGACGCGATTGTAGTCGAAGGAAGCCCGAAAATCATCGTACTCTCCGAAGCGGATTTTTAACTGGCCGGAGTTTTCATGAAAACGGGCCTGCTTCGTCTGGTGATTGAGGATGCCTGCCGGGCTTCCCGCTCCGTAGAGAATCGAATTAGGACCGCGATTGATATCAAGGCGTTCCGTATTGTAGGAATCAAAGGAGAGTTCACGGTCGGCCAGCTGCAGGTTCCTTGAGTTATCGGGACCTGTAAGTCCGCGTATGCGTAAAGACCGCGCCCGATTTGCGCCCCTCTTGAGGCCATTTTCATTGGGAAACCCGCCGCCCAATCCCTCGGCGGCCGCGAACTGGTTTGCCCCCTCCGTGTTCGCCATGTAATCGAAGACATCCGTGGCTCCGACAGATGACGTATCCTCCAGAAACTGTTCCGTAACGACCGAGATGGAAGATGCAATGTCAATGAGATCGCTGCGGATTCGCGAGCCGGAGAGAGTGTCCGTCGCCTCGTAACCGGTGACACGGCGTTCATCGACCTGGAAGGGGCTCAATTCGAGGATTTCTTCCGATTCTTCTTCCTCGGTGGCTTCTTCCTGTCCCGCCAGTGTAGCCGGCAGAAGGAGGGCCGAAGCTGAGAGGATGGAAATAAGTGATCTCCAGAATGGTGTGGTGGAATGGTTCTTTTGTGCATTCATATTTGTTATGGGTTCGTTAAATGGCCGAATCGATTCGAAAGAAAAAAATCGCAGAGGTAGAGAGGTTCGTTGGAATAGTGGAGTGGAACGAAAAGGGAGGTTCTTACAAACTGGAGTTAGAATGGAGTCAAGAAGGAGTAACGGAGATCCTTTCCCAGTGAACCCGAAAGTCAACCGAAAAAGCATATTTTTGAAAAAAATCCTGACTTCGTGGAAATTTCACAAGTTATTGAGTTTTAACGAATTAGAGAATTATCGAACTAAATATCCATTCAGCGGTGGAGGGGATTTATGACAGAAATTCGGGTGTTTTTCCCATTTTTCAGAAGTCCCCGAGAGCCTAGTGCAGCATAGCCGCAACCAAAAAAGAAGAAGAGAACCGCAGATGGACGCAGATGGACGCGAATGCAGAAGGAAACTCCTACTTCCCTTGGGTAACCTCGTCGCGAACCTTGTCCATCTCAGCAAAGCGCAGCGACGACGTGTCGATCGTAATCCTTTGAGTGCCAATCTTTTCTGCGCAGAAACTTGCTCAAAAGACTAAATTCTGACGGATAGTATTACAAAAGGAGAGGATCGAAGAGACACGGAGATGCGGGGATACGGATCCGTCTTCGTTCCGCTTCGCCGAGACAGTGGACGCGGAGGGGGGACCTGTTCGATCTATCTGTCATGAATCTGGTCTTGATCTGCAATCGAAGATATGGAAGAGCGACCTTAGATCACGATTGAGAGCCACGATGGGAGAGAGAGTTGGTCGAATCTACGCTCGTAATCATAATCGTAATCTAAAATCGAAAGAAAAGAAGATCGACTGGTAGATCACGACTATGAATCACGATGGGAGAGGGAAATCCGTTAGATCTCCTCGTCGTGAATCATAATCGTGATCTAAAATCGACGGAACAGAAGATCGATGGGAGATCACGATTAGGAATCACGATGGGAGAGGGAAGGCTATTCGAACTTCCTGTCGTGAATCATAATCGTGATCTAAATTCGAAGGAAGGGAAGATCGACACTAGATCACGATTGAAAGCACGATTGCAGAGCGGAAACCCATTCAATCTTCCTGTCGTGATCATAATCGTGATCTAAAATCGACGGAAGAGAAGATCGATGGGAGATCACGATTGGGAGTCACGATGGGAGGTGGGAGCCTGTTCGATCTATCTGTCGTGAATCCTAATCGTGATCTAAAATCGAAGGAAGGGAAGATCGACACTAGAGCACGATTGCAGAGCGGATACCCATTCAATCTTCCTGTCGTGATCCTAATCGTGATCTAAAATCGACGGAAGAGAAGATCGACTGGAGATTACGATTGGGAATCACGATGGGAGCTGGGAACCAGTTCAATCTTCCCCTCGTGAATCATAATCGTGATCTAAAATCGACGGAAGGCAAGAGCGACCTTCCTATCCCGGCACGCCGGGAACGGTGCTTACCGTTCGAATCAGCGTCGTCGCGGGTTAGACGATAGACACACGGAGAAAACCGATCCCGCTCAGCGGGATTGACGGCTAATCTCAATCATCCTCTTCCCCGAATCCCACAAGTGTTCCGTCACCTCACCATCGGGCCAACGTACTTCGATGGTCGTGGGAACGTTATCGGAGCGGTAGCCAAAGAAAATCAGCGGTTGAGATTGGGACAGGTATCCGGAACCGGCGGACAGTTCAGCAGATGCCTGCTTCCCGCTACGGTAATGCACCGTGATTCTTCCGCCGATCGCGTCCCTGTTTCCGTTCTCCCCGATGAGCTTGACAGAAAATGATTGGTTACCCGATTCGTGCCGGTTGACGAAGGCCAACAGCGAATCATTATTGCGGGCGACGACGAAATCGGGCCAGCCATCCTCATTGAGGTCGCAGACGGTCAGTGCCTTTGCGTCGCCCGGCACGAAAAACCCGCTGTGGCGGGCCGGCATGGCCTGGAAGGCCCCTTTCCCATCGCCCAGAAGCAGGAGTCCGAGGCCGCCATCGAAACGTCCGGTCTCAACCTGGGGGCCGAAGAAGTTCTGCACAAAGCAGATGTCGGAGTTCCCATCGCCATTGAAATCCTGGGCGGCGACGCCGTATCCAGGCGACAACTGGGCCATTCTGGGAAGGGGCTTGAATTCGAACCGTCCGTTCCCGGAATTTATCAGGATTCCGGTCGAAAGCGTGTTGGCGGTTAATTGTCTCGAGGCCGCGAGAATTCCCGGTTTATAAATATCGAAAATCGACGCCGCGGCGAAGGATGCATAAGTCTTGAACTTCTCCGCGATAAGAGGCATGGCGCCGGTAGAGCAACTCCTTCCGCGAACCGGATAGAGGACATCCCCTTCGTAGGTTGCCTCAACCAGGTTAAGCTCGCCACCGCCCTGGTTCATGTCGCCGTGGTAAAGCGTTACCGGTTTACCAGAAGCGGCATGGTACTTTGTATTCAAGCCGACATTGCACACCACATAGTCGACGTCACCATCCCCGTCGAAATCGGACCCTGCGATCGAGTTCCACCAACCCAGATGCCGGGCAAGGCCGGACCCCTCGGTGGCATTGACAAAGCGATCGCCCGTATTCCGGAAAAACGAGACCGGCCCCCACTCGCGGGCGATCATGAGATCGATGTGACCGTCATCGTCCACATCGGTCCATAGCGCTCCGGTTACCAACCCCGCCTTGCGCAACTCAGGAGCGTATTCATCGGTAACGTCGGTGAATCTTCCGCCTCGGTTCTCGAGCAGAAAACTGTCCGGAGAGAGCGGGTATTTTCCCGCGATCACCCGCCCGCCGACGAAGAGGTCGAGGTCGCCGTCCCGATCGTAATCGGCCGCCGCCACTGCGCCCGTGATGGTGCGCATTTCGGGCAAGGTGCCTTCGGGAGCTTCGGCGAAAGTTCCGTTTCCGACGTTGAGATAGATCCGGTCGATCATCCTGGGATCGTCTTCATCGAATTCGTTGCTGCCTCCGGCGACATAGAGATCGTCGTCGCCGTCGCCATCCACGTCCAGCCACAAGGCGCCGAGGTCCTCGCCTACGGATTGCGCGTCCCAGGCCTGTTCATTATCCGGCTCATTAAAGACCCCTCCGCCCCTGTTGCGAAATAAACGGCTCTTTTGCCCAGCGGCGCCGGTGACAAAAAGGTCGTAACGGCCGTCGCCGTCCGGGTCACCCCAGGCCAAACCGGGTCCGAGCTGCGAGAACTGGCTCGGCACCAAGGCCTGTTTTTTGAAGTCGTCGAACCAGGTCTCAGCGTGGGTAAAACTGAACCCGTTCTCATCGCTCAACTTCGCAAAGAGCGTGTTGTTCGACGATCGCGCGGATTCGCCGTCCCGCTCGTCCGAAACTGGGCCGTCCGGTTCGGTGATGCGGTAGAACCGGTTTGCCTCGAGCCCGTGGAATACCTGTCTTTTCCCGCTCGGCCATGAAACGGTCAACTCCGAGATGACATCATCGCCGCCCAATCCAAAATGAAGCAGCGGTTCGTTCGCGGATTGCACGCCGGTGGCGAGAGTGAGGTATCGCACTTGCGTGCCCAACCCGCTCGTGATCTTCACCTCGCTGCCGATTCCGAAGCGATTGCTGGTTCGTCCGACCAGCTGCAGCAATATGCGATTGCCCTCAGCGCTGTTATTCCGGCAGACGGTAAGGGGAGCGTCGAAATTCGAATAGAGGAGATCGAGGTCGCCATCCCGGTCGAGATCGGCCAGGGCGCTCCCGGCGCTCACCCCCGAATGATCCAGGCCCCACTCCGGGCCGACCTCCTCGAAGACGAGGTCGCCGTAATTTTTGAAGGCAAGATTTTTCTCGTTGAGAACGGGATCGGCCCTCGTCGAATCCACCATAACCTGGCCGCCGGATGCTGTCTGATATAACGCGAAATTTCTCTCGAAATCATCGGCGTGGATGTAGTTCCGGACCTGCCCGTTGGTTATAAACAGATCCACCCAGCCATCGTTGTCATAGTCGCCAAACTTGGGAGACCATGTCCAATCCGTGGCCGCAAGTTCAGCGAGAAAAGCGGCTTCCAGAAAATGCCCGATCCCGGTATTCAGATAGAGGGCATTGCGCATGTACTGGGGCGTCGGGAGGAGAGAAATGGCGAAGGCGTTGTTGGGTTCCTCGCCCATTTGCACCTTCTGTTTAAAGTGAGTGGTCGCCAGCATGTCGGTTGCAAGAAGGTCCACCCAACCATCGTTATTGACGTCGGCGATATCGGCGCCCATGGAGAAGAACGGAGTATGGGGTAAGGCGGAACCGATGACGTTGGTAAACCTTCCGTCGCCCTTGTTGCGGTAAAGGAAATCGGCCTGTTCGTAGTCATTGGCGACGTATAGATCCGGCCATCCGTCGCGATCATAGTCCCACCAGATTGCCGCGTGCCCAAAGCCGGCCTGGCGGGAAATTCCCGCCGCTACGGAAACCTCTGAAAACGAGCCGTCTCCATTATTGCGGTAGAGATAATCCCGACCGCCGTTAGGCTCCGCCCTGTATTCGTTGATATTTGTAACCAGGTAGAAATCCAGGTCGCCGTCGCGGTCGTAATCGGCAAAAGAGGCCGTGACACTTCCCGCGATCAGGTCAAGTCCATACTCCAGGGTCGCGTCCCGGAAGGTGCCGTCGCCCTCGTTGATGTAGAGGATATCCCGCGCCCGGACCTGGCAGACATACAGGTCCAGGTCCCCGTCGTTGTCCACGTCCGCGAAGGTCGCTCCCGCGCCCCAGGTTTCGCCGCCTTGAACACCCGCTTTTTCCGTAACGTCTTCGAAGACGAAGTCAGCGGTCTGCCGGTAGAGCTTGTTTTCACTCATCTTTCCAACCGCGTAGATATCGGGACGACCGTCCTGGTCATAGTCGCCCACGCACAAGCCGCTACCGATCGAGCTCATCGTGAATTCGAGAAACAGTTCTTCCCACTGCCAGATCCTCTCGTCGTCGTAGCGGTTGTCGGCGGTGATGTTTGTCACCGCGGGCGGCAGGAGAGAGAATAGGCGATGGTGGTGAACGCCGGCGTCTCTCGAAGCGAGCGGCCGGGAGGTGATTTCGCCGCTCTCCCCGCAGAGAGCCAGGGCACTGAATCCGAGAAGCAAAAGCGTATATGACTGAGTCCGGAGAGCGGATGCAAAGTGGCGATGCCGGGACTCGTTGGCAGTTGACTTTCGATTCATATTTATACGGAGGCTAATAGCCCTCCGATTATTCAGCAATCTTGTTCCTCGTCCACGAATAGGGAGGTTGTTCGAGAGTCTTTGAACTCGGTAATTCCTCGTCCCGGAATGCCGTGACGAACGGGAAGAGGTGGGAGGAGGAAGTGGGTGCGGAAGTGTTCAGTGACCGGAAGATTTGGTGTGCGCGACGCAACCACACCTTTGTCGCGAGCTTCGTCGTAAGCTTTGTCGAAACCTTGGTCGCGAGCTCCAGGGAATTTCCGAGTTATCACTTCATCCCCATCTTCCCGCCCTTGCCTGGCTTCCAGTCACCACACCCGTGACGGGTTTAGTCAGTTCGCAGGCGCAGCCTCGCTTCGATAGCCCACGTCGCGGTAAGATTTGTTCAGGGGATCATAAGAATCGTCGAAAAGAGGGTCCTTGGGATGAAGAGTGTTTTGATCGGGGCTGATATCGCCTCGCTCATCAACGACGACGCCCCCGATGAAACAGTCGGACACCCCTTGTCCGTTCTTAATATCCGTCTCATATCGCGGACCCGATTGCCAACCCCCGGGAGCGGTGTTTTCCCAGAAGATACAGCGTGAGTAGACGCTTTCGGGGCCTTCGTCGTCGACCCCGTTTCGATTGCCGACGAAGGTGGATCGTTTGACTGTGGCCTGGGAGTATGGGAAAACGGTCAAAGCTCCGTGTCCCGCTTTTGGTTTGGGCGATCCCGTTTCCCGACTGATCTCATCCATTGGACAGTTGGAGAGATTCCCAACAAAGAGGCAGTTCTGAATGACCGCTGAACTCCCCAATTCATGATCGAGAAGATCGATCGCCGCTCCCGTTACGGGAACGCGATTATTGCGGAAGATGCAGTTTCGGATTGTCACCGCCCCCTGCAGAAACCCACGGTGTTCGACCGACACGCCGGCGCCGCAAGGGCTCGAGTAATTGTCGTAGATTTCGAGATTCTCCAAGGTGGGATAGGACCGACCGAAGATTTTTATGGCGCCGCCGTCGGTATAGAAGAAAAGCGTCTTATTGAGTTTCTCTTCGGCGATTTCGGGCTGTATTTCAGGTTCCCTCGACCTGGTTACAAAGTTATTCGCCCCCGTGATTTTGAATCCCCGCAGGGTCGTCCGTGAGCTGACGCCGTCGCCAAAGTAGACCACGTGGTTGACGATCGCCGGATAACTGGGCGCGGACGGATCCGCCAGGTCGGGATTGGCGGCCGTCAGAATTACCTCTCCCTTTGCCTCGAGGGTGATGCCGTTGTGGCGTGCGTTGAACCAGATCATGGCCTGCCGTGGAGAGGGCGGACGATAGGTGCCGGCGTGCACGATCACTCTCCCTATACCCTCTTCCGCGGCGCGTTCCAGGGCGGCTTGGATGCTCTTCCCGGGGTGAACATGGATCGTTTCCCCTTGATCCGCGGCTAGTGAATGGGCGGAGATCAGGGTTAGCAGGGTGCTGAGGACGATCCGTGTCATTCGTTCAGGATTGTGGCTGTGTATTGCTCAGGGTCTATGGATTATCCACGACAACAATTGATAGAGAAATGGTTCGCTGCAAACAGATTGATGGTGCGGCGATGATGAGCGGCGTGCAGAGCTGGGTGGCGGACACTGACGAACCCTCGAACCAGGGTCATGCCTTTCTGGCCGTCGCCGATGCGCGCCCAGGAAGTCAGGCCGGTTTCAGCATCATCGAGCGTGGCGTCCTTGCAGTGGACATCCACGATGCGCCCCTGGACCTGTGCAAACCCATCGGCTGGATCCTCACCCGCGACGAAGGCATTGGCCGGGTAACAGCGCTCAATCGGCGGGCACCGATTCGGTTTCTCCTTGCCCATTCAACACCACCAGTGCCTGTGACACCCCGTCCCAGGGCACCTCATGGGGCATCAGATCCAGCTTTACACAAAGCGCTGCCGTCGCGCCCGCCGCCTGGCCCATGGCCGCCGCATTGCCCGTGACCCGGTAGCTGGAGTGGGCCAGGAAATCGCCGCTGATGCACCGGCCGGCCAGAAGCAGCCCGTCCACGTCTTTTGCAATCAGCGCCCGGAGCGGAATGTCGTAGGGCCTGGATTTAAACGGCTTGGATTCAATGCCCCGGGTTTTCGCTTCGTTGGTGGAATGCACGTCAATGCCCATCGTCACCCGGCACACCGCATCGTCGTGACAGGCCCCGGTGAGCAAATCTTCTCGCGACACCGTGTAGCGCCCGTATACCCGGCGCGCTTCCCGCACCCCAATCTGGTTGCCGGTGGCAACAAGCCTGAGACCTTGCCACACGCCGCCGAGCGACCGAAGGCCCGCCACCAGACCGTGCACTTCCCGCCGGGCTTCCAGTGTGGCCCGGGTCACCGCATCGGCATCGGTGGCATCGGTGTCGTATTGGTGGTTCGCCACCAGCGCAAACAGCTCCTCGTGAATGCGAAACAGCGTGGGCTTGGCATAAGACGGCGACACCCCCGCCCGGTGCATCTCGGCCAAAAGGCGCTCCTTGGGCGCGTTCAGGCTGCCGCCCACAAAAGGCTCGACCTCTGAAAACCGAATGCCCGTTACCAGGCCGACCAGGCTCATCGGCTGCACCGCGCCCGTTTCGGGGTGCCCCATGTCAAAGCCGCACCCGGCCAGCTTGCCCAAATCGCCATCGCCCGTGGCATCCACAAACGCTTTGGCCGCCCAGGCTTCCCGCCCCGACTTGGACTCGGTGATCACCACCGCCAGCCGGTTCTCTGAATCACGGGCAGCAGCCACCACACGGGTGTGCAGGCGCGCCTCCACGCCGGCCTCCAGGCACATTTCCTCCAGCAGAAGCTTCATCGCCTCCACATCGTAGGCGAAATTTTTCCCGCCCGGCACCCGGGTCGCCCGTGCGCCCCGCCGCTCCAGTTCCCCGGTGATCTCGGCCATCACCCCCGGCTTGTCCGCCGAATCAATAATCCAGCTCAACACACCGGCCGTCCACACCCCGCCCAAACAGCCGTGCACTTCAATCAACCTTGTCCGGACGCCCGTCCGAGCCGCGGCAATAGCCGCACACACCCCGGCGGGGCCACCGCCGCATACCACCACATCGGTATGTTCCACCACGGGAATTTCGCGTTCGGGTTCTTTGAAAGGGGTCATCTGAATGCTCCTTTAAGTAGCCTTGCCTCGGGCCGGTGCTTCCGCCTTTTTTTGGTCACAGGCGAACCGCCTGTGCTACAGAAGGTGACTGATAGGAATTTGCTTTGGGGCGGCGTTAGACGCCGAGTAGGGGATTATAGGCATGTTGGTATCTATTGCAAGTTTTCAGAAGCGGGCTTTTGTGGCCGAGTTACGGTCTTGTCTTTTATTGCCTGGTTCGTTATCTTGGCGTCAAATAAAATTAGATAAACTCGTTGGTGGTAATGATGCTTTCCATTGCCAAAAGTCTGAGCCAGAAGCACTCTGAACACGTAGTGTATTTCCTGTGAAAGAGGCTTGGAGGTATGAGAAGGCGCATGTCGACGGCGGGCATCGACCTCTCAAGACTTTTCCTGGGACGTTTCGCGTTTCTTCTCTGACCTATCTCGATGCCGGGATTGCACAAGGTGGAGGAACAGTGGTTTGGGCGGCGTTAGACGCCGATTAGGGGGTTATATGTCGTGTGTGAAGGAAACTTCGGATTATCCACATCCAGAAAGTAATCCCTTTTCTGAAATGATGTATTCGGGTGGTGACCCGGAGGCGATCGATTTTGAAAAGCTTCCAGTTATTGACGGAGAGCATGCCGTGGTTTCCAAGGGAGATGAAACCTGGCACTTCCGCCTGCACACCTACCTGGCATTTTTTGAGGATCGTTACTGGTGTATGTGGAGCCATGGTCCCATCGTTGAAGACAAGCCGACCCAGCATATCCGCTATGCTACGAGTCGGGATGGTTTGAAATGGACAGAGCCGAAAATACTTGTTGGTCCCTCCAAACAGGAAGGATTCCGTCATATCGCCCGTGGCTTCTGGTTGCGGGAAGACGGAAAACTTCGGGCTCTGGCCAGTCATGACGAAGCCCTGAAGGATGGAAAAACCCATTTCTTTGGCGAAAGCCTCGACCTGCGTTCCTACCTCTGGGATCCGGCAAGTCAAAGTTGGAAGTTTGAGGGAATCGTTTTTGATGACGCCATTAATAACTTCCCACCGAAACGCCTGCCCAGTGGTGGGTGGATGATGACGAGACGGGAAGCCAATCGGGCTATTTCTTTTCTCCGGGGAGGAGAGCCTTCAATCGGTGATTGGGAAGTTGTACCCTACTCAATCATCAACAGACCGGACGGCATGCAACCCGCGGAACCTTACTGGTATGAGATTTCTGGCGGAAATCTGGTTGCTCTTTCCCGGGATAACAGCCGCTCCGGGTGGCTCTTGCGGTCATTTTCCACAGATGAGGGGCAAAGCTGGACGGTGCCCGTGCGCACCAATTTTCCTGATGCTAAAAGCAAGTTTAACGTGCTGAAGGTATCCCGGGGTTTTTACGTGTTGGTCAACAACGCCAATCCGGCATTTCGCAATCCGCTTTGTATTTCCGTTTCGAGGGACGGACTCGTCTTCTCTTCACTGCGCAAACTACCCATTCCATCCTCCATCGACGGAGTCGCCTGGGAAAGTGATACGTTGTACAGCATTAAGTACAGCGATGCCGAATACGATTCCTATCAGTATCCTCATGTCGTTGAGCAAGACGGAAGTCTCCTGATTGCTTTTTCCCGGAAAAAGCAAACCGCTGAAGTGCTGAAGGTTTCTTTGGATGAAATTGAAGAGCTTCTGTAGCTAAAGGATACCGTCGAGGACGGCGCCCTGTTCCTTCAGCCGCGCGCGCAGCGCCCCGACGTCGATCGCACGAATGTCGTCGTAGTCGTTCATCTCTCGGGCCATCGCGGCGGCGGTTCCCGCCGCCTGCCCCATCCCCATGCACGAGCCCATGACACGGGCGGTCGAGTGGGCCTCGCGATCGGCCGAGAGACAGCGCCCGACCACCAGCAGGTTCTTCGTGTCCTTCGGCACGAGGCAACCGAACGGGATGTCGTAGGAGCCGCCGTCGCGAATGTTCTCGCGTCGATGCCCTGTCTCGCTGCCGTGGATGTCGAGCTCGTGGCAGCCCTTGGCCACTCCGTCCTCGAACTTGCGGCCGGACAGCACGTCGTCGCCCGTGAGAACGTAATCGCCGACGACCCGGCGCGTCTCGCGGATGCCGATGCGAGGCGGCAGCGCGGAGATGACCGCGTCCTC
Source organism: Candidatus Moanibacter sp. (assembly GCA_965215885.1). GTDB lineage: Bacteria > Verrucomicrobiota > Verrucomicrobiia > Opitutales > UBA2987 > CBDCEW01. Next base: position 8,841 of record CBDCEW010000101.1, on the reverse strand, counting down.
CATGCCCGGCACGCTCGTCCGCAGGAACTGCGCGCACATCTCGACCTGGCGATGGAGGCTCTCGAACACCGAGCTCAGCTTGTTCGTGTCCGTGGCGTTCACCGCGGCGATCCGAGTCGTGTTGACGCTGACCTCGCGCCGCGCCAGCGAGTTCGGCGTGAGCGCGACCAGGGAGGTCGGATACATGCGCCCCTCCTCGATCGCTTTCCTGAGGAGCGGCCCTTCCGGCACGAAGAACACCTTCGGCAGTCCCTGGGCGACCAGCCGGTCTCGCAGCGCCTGCATCGGGACGTCGCCGAGCACCGGCGACGGCACGTTGCCCTCGCAGACCATGGCGGCAGCTGTGCCGACGGCCTGCCCCATCGCCATGCAGGTCCCCATCACGCGCGCCGAGCCGTGGGCCTCGCGGTCGGCCGAGAGGCAGCGGCCGGCAATGCCGACGTTCTCCAGCCCCTTGGGCAGAAGACAGCCGAGCGGGATGTCGTAGGAGCCGCCGTCGCGGATGGGCCTGCGGACCTGGTCGGTCCCGTCGCCGTGGATGTCGACGTGGTGACCGCCCTTGGCGATGCCATCGTCGCGTTTGACCGCGGTGAGCACATCTTCCCCGGTCAAGGTGTGCTCACCGACGATCCGCCGCGTCTCCCGGATGCCGATACGGGGCGCGAGACCCGCGAAAGCGGCCTCCTCAAAGCCCGGAACGCGCTTGCGGAGGAAGCCCTGGCAGTTCCAGACCTGGTCGACGAGCTGCGGCATCGTCGCGCTGAGCGCGGCGGTATCGGTCGCGTCGACGTTGGCGACACGGGTGGTGTTCAGCGCGACCTCGCGACGATCCGTCGAGACCGGCGTGACGGCGAGAAGCGCGGTCGGATACAGCTCGCCGTCCGCGATCGCCTTCGACAGGAGCGGGCCGTCGGCCTTCAGGAACACCTTCGGATAGCCCTGGGCAATCAGCTCGCGCAGGCACTCCTCGCGGCTCTTGTTCAGCCAGGGGTTCTCGCCGAGCGCCAGGTTCTCCGGATTGGCCTCGGCGAAATCGAGCAGCTTCTGCGTGTCGACGCCGGCCATGCGGAACACCATCGTCACCGGCTGGAACGTGCCCTTGCCGTCGCCGTGAAGGAACTGCGCACCGGCGCCCACGGCAACATCGCCGTCACCGGAGCAGTCAAGGAAGACGTCGCCGGTGATCAACGTCCGGCCCGCCTTGTTGAGGACGACGACCCCGGTCACGCGGCCACCGTCCGTGACGACCTCGTCGACGAAGCTGTAGAGGAGCAGGTTGACACCGGTTACCCGCAGCCGATTGATGACGGCAAGTTTCATCCGCTCGGGGTCGCAACAGACGACCCAGATCGTGCGCCAGTCGAAGAAGGCCCCGACGAAGCCCCCCATTCGCTCCAGGTCGTCGAGCAGCGACCGCAGGAAGCCGCCGACGATCCACTCGCCGCGGGTGTTGAGGCAGCCGTCGATTGGAATGCCCGACAGGAGCTCGCCCCCGACGACCGGCCCGGCGTCGATCAGCAGCGTATCGGCGCCGTTGGCGGCGGCGGACGAGGCGGTGGCGATGCCGGACGCGCCGCCGCCGATGACGACGACATCGTGGTGGCGGATGGAGACGGATGATGGCATGGGCGGGCTCCTCGGGTTACTGATAGGAATTTGCTTTTGGGCGGCGTTAGACGCCGAGTAGGGGGTTGTCAGCTGTCGCTCGGACCCGCGCCGACCTCTTCGCTCCACGCATCCAGTTCCGCCGTCAGTCGATTGACCAGTTGCACGTGCTCAGAGGCGACATCCCGGGATTCGGAAATGTCATTGCCCAGGTGGTACAACCGCGGCGGATGGTCCTCGCCGACGATCAGTTTCCAGTCGCCCGACCTCGCGGCTTTGGCTCCTCCCAGTGCCCAGAAAACGGTTCGCGGGGGCAGGGATTGCTGTTGACAGAGAAGCGGCAGCAGACTGGTTCCGTCGAGCTTGTTCCGTCCCGATGGAACGGTTGCTGGAATGCCTGCCACGTCCAGCGCGGTCGGCAGGAGATCCATCGTCAAAGCGGTCTGATCGGTTCGACTGCCGCCCGGTATGCATCCGGGCCAGTGCGCGATCGCCGGGACGCGGTGACCGCCCTCAAGCATCGACCCTTTCTGGCCCTGCAGTGGGCCGTTCGAGGATATCTCGGTGTATCCGCCGCGATATTCGTTGTACCCGCCGTTGTCCGATGTGAAAACCACGAGCGTGTCTTTGTCCAGACCGAGTTCCTCAAGTTTGTGCAGTATGCTTCCTACGCTCTTGTCGGTCTCCTCGATCATCGTGCGCACCACAGCACCGGTTTCTTCGGGTGGATGCGGCCCGAGTTTATTGAGCGGCCCGCTGACATCCCGGTAACTCTTCCCTTCTTGCCGGTGTCCGGTATCGTCCGGCGTCTGCCACGGGAAGTGGATGGCCAGGTGGGACACGAACAGGAAAAACGGTTCGTCCCGGTGGGCTTCGATGAATCGCAGCGAATGGTCTGTAATCAGATCAGTGACATACCCGTCCTCCTTGACCAGTTTCTCGTTGTGCCACCAGTCGAAGCGCCCGAAGGTGTTGATGTGCGAGTGGTAGTCCACCGCGCCGTGAAGCATGCCCCGGAACGTGTCGAAGCCGAAATTCACGGGATTTTGCTCTTCGTTGTAACCGAGGTGCCACTTTCCCATGATCCCGGTCGCGTAACCGGCACGCCGCAGGTAATCGGCAATGGTGGTCTCTCCCCGCGCTTCCGGTGCGCCCAGGCCCAGCTCGCCTTCCCCCAAAGCGCCTTCGATTCCCATCCGCTGCTGGTAACGCCCGGTCAGCAACGCCGCGCGGGTAGGAGAACAGACCGGTGCGTTGGCGTGGAAATCCGAAAACCGTAACCCGTCCGCAGCCAACCGGTCGAGGTGCGGCGTCTCCGCTTTCCCGCCGAAGCAACCGATATCACCGTAACCGAGGTCATCCGCGAGGATGATTATGAGGTTAGGCCGCCGCTTTTCGTTCATCTTCTCCGTCATCGCCATTACCGGCAGTCCCGTTGTTGAAGCGGCCACTGCCAAACCGGTTGTTTCCAGAAATTCACGTCTCGTCATCGGCATGATTTTCGCTGAGATTGGTTGTCCAAACAGTATACGGCAATACGACCATACTGAGGTTTAACGGCGAAACCAGCTATTTGTCAGGTCGCCGGTCTTCTTTTTCCGACGTACATCACATAACCGTGGGCCGGTCCCGTCAAAATACAGCATCTTGAGCCGGTTGCGACGCTTGTTCACGAACACGAACAGCGCCCCCTTGCTCGAGTCTACCCGCAGTTTTTCCTGCGCCACCGCCCACAGCCCGTCAAACTGCTTGCGCATATCCACCGGCTCGACCGCCAGGTGGATCTTCATCGTGCCCGGTAGACTCAGCATCGATTCAGTCCCGCAATAGACGCACCAGCTGCGCCAGAGTACCGGCGTCGCTCCCGCGCAATACCGTCCCATCGGCCATCCGCACTTCCAGTCGGCTATTCGACACCGTCGCCGGCAGCTCGATCTCTGCAAAGTTCACAGACCCCGGCGCCTGTATCGGTTCAGCCAACCCGAAAGCGTGTGGTAGTTGATCCCCTCTCGTCGGGCGAACGCGCGCTGCGTCAAGTCACTACTCGCATACTCTGCGAGCAGACGCTCACGTTCAGCTTTATCAAATATCCGATGACCGCGCGTATCGCGCCGATGATCCGGGTAGCCACGTTTGCGATCTCACGGTTCCGTCGCATCGAGCCCACCGGCTGCAGTTTCCCGCTTCCCGTCGATTTCGACCCCAGGACCTCTGCGAGCAGCACAAACCTGACCTGCTCTACTTCGACGGTGGGCTGCCTTTTCCGAGGGACGACGGTCTCGTCGGGCGCAAGTTGGCCTCATGGTACTACAATCAGAATAAGAAGTGGCACGACGGTCGGCTCGAAGCTGTGCTGAACATCAAAAAGTTTCCTATTGAAAAGAACCACGGTCCTTATCGCGAGGGTATGTGCGTACGGGACATGGAGAAGGGACTGCTCAATGGTATTCAGGAGAATCCCTGGCAGAATGACACCACGGTGAGCAGTTGGTTTTACCAAGCTAAGAAACCTGTCTGAAACTGGTACCAGCTTGGCGAGTCTGTCCGGCCGAACGCCGCCGGTTATCCTTGTTTTCCAGTTTCGTGAAAATTAAAATCCCTATCAGTTCGACCTTGGAGTTGATCGTGCCAGTGACGGGTGATTGAAGTGAAGACCGAACGCGGAAGACCGACGACTGAAGACCGAAGATCGACGACGGAATCGAAGAAATGCTGTGCAATAACAAGAACGTGACGATTCGATCGATTCTTTTCGCTCTGCTTGTCTGCTGCGGAGCCCCGGCGAACGCGGAGCCAACGGCCGGAGAGGAGTATGTCCCTGTCGAGGATTTCAATTACCTGAAGACCTTCGACTATATGAGGATCGCCAGGAACTACGCCGAGTACATGATCCACGAAGGGCGGGACACCTACGGCAAGGAGCCGACGCCGCTGTTCGTGTCGGTCATCGACCGCAAACGACGCATCTCTTTCAAACACTGGAAAGAGGTCCCGTTCCCCCACGTGAGATTAAAGCCGTGGGCACCCGGCCTGCAGGAGCTGAGCAAGCGGCGGCCCTATGATTGGCCCTATACCGGCGCGGAGCCGCTGCGCGACCTGCCGCTGTACAAGCTGCTCTATCGTTTGACGGAGATTACGGGCGAGAGACACTACGCCCGAGAGTCCGATCGCTCGATCAAGTGGTTTCTCGACAACACCCAGAGCCCCGCGACCGGCCTATATCCCTGGGGAACGCATATGCACTGGAACGTGCACACGGATACCTGGGCATACAACGGCGACCAGGGTTACGGCGGCCACGAGTACAATTTTCCCTGGCCGTATTGGGACCAAAACCCCGAGCAGCTTGCCAGGTTCGCCCATGGCTTGTGGGACAACCAGATCCACGACAAGAAGACCGGTCGCTTCGATCGGCATGCCCTTTATCACAAACGGGGCCCCGGCGGTGACCTCTTCGAATTCCCGCAAACCGGATCCTGCTACATCAATACCTGGGCCCGCGAGTTCGCTCGCAGCGGTGATCCTGAAATGAAACGGGCCATCACCACGCTGCTGGGACTGTTCAAGTCGATGAGGCACCCGGAGACGGGGTCCCTGTCATGGTGCACGTCCTCGGCTCCCGGCCGCCGGGAACGGTGCCAAAACGGCATGAATCTGACTGCTGCAACCAATATTCAGGACGCTGCGACGCTGGTCGAATCCCGCGACCCTGAACTGGCCGAGTTGATGAGGCAGTTCGCCCGCGACACCGACAACGAGTTCCTTGCCCACGATTACGACTCCATTCTGGATGTGGCCGGGAAGGGACTTCTGACAGCGTACCACGTGGCGACGGGCCAGCCCTTACCGAGGACGTTGATCGCCGCAGACGAAGACGTGGAAAACCCGTCCATTGGTTTTCCGCTCCGAGACCAAGAGGGCAGGCCGGCGATGTCGCCGGCATATGGCGATCCGTGGGGCGCACCCTATGCCTATTTTGCCGGGCTCCTCTATGACCGATCGCTGCGCTGTGAAGCCAGGCACAAGCCTGTCTACGAGCGCGCCGTGCTCGAGACAGCCAACATCTATATGACCATCCACCCGGAGGTGCAATGGGTGGTCAACTCGCATGATGTTGCCAGCGCGATCAAGCTGCTACGCAATGCTTACCGAATTACGGACAACCCGATCTACCTCCGTCGAGCGGACCATCTTGCCCGGCTGGCCGTCACGCTGTTCTTCGACGAGACGTCGCCGCTGCCGAAGATGTCCAGCTTCGACGACTTTTACGAGTTCGGAGTGGAAATCATTTACCAGATGGTCGAACTTGTACAGGATATGGAATCACATCCTGAACACGCCAGGACCACGCCTGTGGTTGCACTTCATCCGGAAGCCGATTTCGACGTCGCCGCGGCCGCCGGAGACTATTCCGCCGCAGCGTTTCGGGCAGATCTGCAGACTGCTTGTGCCACAGGCATGGGGGGTGTCTGGGACGGGTCCGGGTTAAGCGCCAAGAGCAAGGACCTGTTCCTGGCCTACGGCGGTCAGGGACAGACGCGGAACGTGTACCTGTCGCAGGAGGAGGGGCTGTTCGGCGCCCATCGGCAGGCGACCGCCGCACTGGACATCAGCGTTTCGGATGCGATCAATCATATTCCCACCGTGGACCAGGCGGACAAGGTAAATCAACCCAGGAAGACCAGGTTCGAGGGAAAGAAACTCGAACGGACCAAAAGCAGCTACGCCGGGTTCAAGGACGTGTTGAAAGGCTGCGGTCTGACGGTCAGCAACCGGTCCAACAACGCGCAGCAGGTGACCGTAGAGGCAACGCTCCATGACAACTATCACGACAACGGAGTGTTGATCGCCCGGGCCTCGATCCCCGCCGGCGCCACGGTGTTTCTCGGCGCGAAGGCACCCGCTGGGAAGTATATTCGGAAACTTGATATCCGCAGCAGCAGCGGAACGCCGCTGGACATCGACAAGATGGGCCTGGTGATGGTCAAGAGAAATGCACTTTGAGACAGCGAGTGGTTTCGGGGCAGAGGGCGACGCCGTTTAGGGCCTGCGTTTGCATCTTCTGCGAGTCGTGCGCGCCGAGATTGGTTACAACCGCGATTTGCTACCAATCCTGCCAACTTGAATGAAATAGAGCTGAAGGTTAGGAAGACGGCGTATTTTCAGGATGAGGCGGCTATATTTAAATACTGATTTAGATATGTTCGGCGGAAAAGGCGGGTAGTATGAATAAGGAGTAAGTAGTTAGGAGCGAGTTGACATTCATCCTTCTGCCTTCTGCCTACTACTTTCCGGTCACTCCACTCGAATCACTTCCATTGGCGAGATCTTGATCGCGCGCCAGGCGGGAATTGCGACCGCAGCGAAACTCGCAACGCATATTATTAACGCCGCCGGAAGAAAAGTTATTGCTATGCCGAGAAAGTCGGTATCTACCGCAGAGGTGTATTCTCCAAAGGAAGTAATCACGATTATTAATATCAAACAGACGAGTCCTCCTAAGATCAGTCCTATCCCGATGCTAATGCTCCAAGGTTTAAGCACGGTCTTTGCAATACCCCAACCACCGGATCCTACTGCCATGCGAATACCGAATTCTTTGCGACGTTGGGATGTTGTGAAGGAAATTACTGAGTACAGTCCAATAACTGAAATCAACAAAATGGCTGTACCGAAGGTGATTCCTCCTCGATAAATAATATCAATTATCCGGCTTAGGAAAGAGAGCCGTTTTTCCACTGTCAGGAGCGATCCAATGATTCTCGCTTTCGGAGCGACGTCCAAAATTGTTTGTCGAATCGCCTGACTTGTCTGGAGTGACTCTGCGTTATCTGCATACACGATGAGGCTTGGATTCCAAATACCCCCTTGAGTAAAAGGAATCACGACTTCAGAAAACATTTTGTTCGTCATTTCTTCCTCAGTGGGTGTTAAGGCTGGAACCTTAGGCTTAGTATCTGGAATCACCCCAACTATTGTAAACCACTCGGATTCATCTTTCGATTTTGCCGTTCTAACCCTCTTTCCAATGGGAATCTCGTTTGGGAAATAAGCGTCTACAAACCGGGTATTCACTACACAGACCTTCATGGACTCGTTTGTATCGAACCTGCCAAACATCCTACCAGAAATGCAGGACATCCCATAGACTTCCAGATAGTCTGGGGAAGCCCTTGTCCATTGCGAAAGCATAACCGTTCCCGGTGATTTTTTAAATTCGGAGGTGATCTCTCTGTTTTCAATTTCAATACCTTCGATTTTGGGCACCATTCCCCATGGAGATGAAACAAGGCCGGTACTTCGAATGCCGGGAATCGAATGGAGTTTTTCTTTCAATTCCGTGTAGAATCTAACTACATCATTCTGGTCCTGAAAGTTTGGATCTGCCCGCAGGTTCATGTTGGCCGCCAATACGTTTTTTTGATCATAAGGCATTTCGATAGACCTAACGAAAATGTTGGGGAAAATGAACGACACGCTGACATAGAGTAAAATTGTTGAAAAGGTTACTTGTGAAATGACCAGGGTTTTTGATAGCCATCCCAAGTGGATACCGGATGAGCTTTTTGAATCGTCTTTAAGGATATCATTCGAGTTTATCTTTGACGCTCGCCAGGCCGGAATGAGGCTTGAGGCGGCCCCCGCAACCAAAGATGTCCCTATTATCACCCATATTACGTTGGGCTTAAGCTCAAAAATAAATCTACCAGGAATGTCGAATACGGACAGCTGATCGGTTATGACTCTCAATCCGAAAGCTGCTATGCCGATTCCGATTACAGCACCGATTCCAGAAAGTGTGATTCCGTCCACAAGGACTTGCCAAACCACATGTCTGCGCCTGGCGCCAAGACTGCAGCGAACAGCTAGTTCGTGACTTCTGTTCGCTGTTCGTGCCATGAGGGTGTGAAATACATTCGTGCACGCGAGAATCAGAACTAACACCGAGGCTATAATTCCGATTCCAAGGAGAACTTTTGCTGTTGTATTGAGAAACTGATCACGAAAGGGTGTTAACCTGAAGCGGGTAAGGTTTTCATTGGTTTCAGGATATGCCGCAGCGAGGTTGGCTGCAATTCCCTTGAGTTCCGTTCTAACATGATCCAAGTCAAATTGCGGTCTAATCTTTCCCGTGATATTGATCCTTGGCGCTTTTCCTCGGGGAACCGATCTATATTCCCGCCAATCGCTGGCCACCCAAATTTGTTGGTCTCGTGGGAAGGTGAATTTCTTGGG
>CBDCEW010000100.1:0-203568 GCA_965215885.1 Candidatus Moanibacter sp. | reverse complement strand
GCGGGTCGTATGGCTGACCAGGTTCACGTTCTCCAGAATCGTCGTCACCGCCGGCATTCTCAGTCCCCCGCTCTGCAAAAATCCGTACAAGCTCATCGACTCGCGCACAAACCGCCGTGCCGGTTTCGTGGTCAACGAACCCAGAAACCCTCGAATCATCACGAACACGTATACCGCATAAGCCGGCATCCGCGGCCGGCCTGCCCCAAGATTCAATTCAGCAGCCAGAATATTCTCCTCCTCGATGTCCAGCTCCGGCAGCTCCGCTGTGCGCCCTTCAAAGAACCTGCGATCTTCCAATCGAAGTTTCTTCTTCTCACGCGCATGGGCGTCCAGATCCTTCTCGATCGCCTCGATGATTTGCGCCGCGAACCCGGCCAATTCTTCAACTTCATCCAGAAAATCACGGAAATCCGTGTCTGGAACCGGCAGAATGAGGTTGCTAAGGGGCGTCTTATCGCTTTTGTTCTCCTCTGTCGCACATGTTGGCATGTTTAACTCCTTTCTTAATCTTAGGTTGTTAAACACTAGCATGTTGCGACACTTTTTATCAAGCCAAAAAATGATTTTTCTCAAGTTTTTCTTGCGCCTTTTGCGCCTCTTTGCGGCCAATCAGTAGCTTTTCGGATAAGGTCTATCTAGTAAAAGGCCAAACTCCAGTGGTCTGCCGTACGGCAGACCGGTTCTCTTCTTTTCTTTGGATGCAGCTACGTTGCGCTAGGGCCTTCTTGACCCCAATTACCCGACCATGAAACTCTTCGTCAAAGGCGACATCGACGGATTCGTTGCCCTCTTTCTGGACAACCTGCTCATGCTCATCCTCATGAGCAACATGTGTCTCGGGTTTCCCCTCTTCTTTCCGGTTGATCTCTTCTTCAGTCGCGTGCTGCCGGCATCGGCTGTCGCCCTCCTCATAGGAAACCTCTTCTACTCTTATCAGGCTCATCAGCTTGCTGCCCGCGAAGGCAGGGACGATGTCTGCGCCATGCCCTTCGGCATTAGTCTGGTCATGTTTATTGCATTCGTCTTCCTGGTCATGTTTCCGGCTAAACTCAAAGCGGAAGCAGCGGGACTCTCCCCCGAAGAGGCCAGTCTTGTGGGATGGCGAGCGGGACTGATCGCATGCTTCATATCGGGTCTCATTGAGCTATTGGGAGGCTTCGTCGCCGATTACCTGCGAAGGGTAACTCCTCGCGCCGCTCTTCTCACCGTTCTGGCCGGAATCAGCTTCGCCTTTCTTTCCCTGGACTACATGTTTCGCAGCTACGCCTACCCCATTATCGGACTGACTACGCTTGGAGTCGCCATGGTTCTCTACTTCGGCCGTATGCGCCCGCGCCTGGGAATCCCCGGCGGCCTCATCGTCCTCATAATCGGAACGACTCTGGCGTGGATCATGCATTTCATTGAAGGCTCGAATGTTGTCCCTGTCGGAGAACTGTCGGTCGAAAACATTGGCTTTAATCCACCTATTCCCGTCATAGGCGAACTTCTCAACTCCTTTTCCTACATGATCGAGTATCTCCCTATTATCATTCCCATAGGATTCTTCAGTGTCGTATTGTCCGTCCAGAACGTCGAGTCGGCCGAGGCGGCCGGAGATCGCTACCGCACTTTGCCATCCCTCGTCTTCAACGGACTCTCTTCCATGGGTTCGGCCCTTTTCGGCTCCCCTTTCGCTACAACTATCTATCCGGGACATCCGGGGTGGAAAGCGATTGGCTCACGCGCCGGTTATTCCACCCTCAATGCCATCTCCATTGCCCTCATCTGCTTTACCGGAACGATAGGTCTTGTAATTTACATCATTCCGATCGAGGCCGGAATGGCGCTAGTCATCTGGATAGGCCTCGTCATGGCGGCGCAGGCTTTTGAGGCGGTTCCGCGTCGCCATACCGCTGCCGTCCTCATCGGGCTCATTCCCGCGATGGCCGCCTTCACCTCGCTAATTGTAAAAAGAACCCTTCTCGCTACCGGCTACGGAACAGCGGAAAATCCCTTTCCCCAGACTCTGAATGAGGATTTCATGGAAAAAGCGGGTTTTTTCTCCTCGGGCCTCTTCGCCCTCGAGCAGGGGTATATCTACTCCTGTATGGTCCTGGCCGCAGCCACCGTCTTCATCATTGAAAGGAAGTTCAATTACGCTGCCGGATGGTTCCTGGCCGGCGCCTTCCTCTCTGCTATCGGCTTCACTCACGCCTACGAAATTGTCCAGGCTGACGTTACCGGAACTCTCGGTCTCCAGTTCTCTAAAGTCACTCTCGCCTACCTCATCCTCGCCGCCATCGCCTTTCTCACTCCCTACCTCACGAAACCAATCAGTGATTCGTGATATCCAACCTATCGTCCTCGTTCTCGTGCTCGTCCTCGAACGACTACAATCTGAGCCTAAAGATCGAATAGATTGCCCCCCTCTCCCATCGTGACTCTTAATCGTAATCTCCAGTCGATCTTCTTTTCTTCCGATTTCAGACCACGATTTAACCCAAATCTCTCGAATTTGACTGTCTATCTCTCATAGCATCCAACTCCCCGGAAACACAGAGGACCTTCCTCAACAAAAAATACTTTGAAATGCCATGAAACCAGCATCTGACTCTCTCGACAGGCGAAAATTCCTGTTCGGTTTAGCAGCCGGTTCGGTGGGGGCAGCGCTCTCGCAGAGTTCTCTCTTAGCCAAGTCCCAGTTTCGCCGAAAGAGACCTAATTTCGTAGTGATTCTCGTTGACGACCTCGGCTACGGCGACCTCGGCTGCTACGGAAATACCATAACCCACTCGCCGAATCTCGACCGGTGGGCCGCTCAGGGATTACGGTTGACCGACTGCTACGCTGCCTCCCCAGTTTGTGCGCCCGCTCGCACTTCGCTGCTTACCGGTCGAAATGCCAACCGTTGCGGTATCTACGGCCATATCAATCCCTACTGCGAGATGCACCTAACCCTGAAAGAGGTGACGGTAGCGAAACTCCTGCAGGGTGCGGGATACGAAACCTTTATGGCGGGGAAGTGGCACCTCAACAGCCGGTTCAACTCTCCCCACGAACCGAAACCGGATGAGCACGGTTTCGCCTACTGGATGGCTAACCCCTCCTATCACAAGCCATCCATGCGCGACCCCATCGATTTCGTGCGCAACGGCCTGCGCCTCGGAAAACTCGACGGTTATTCCTGCGACATCGTAACGGATGAAGCTGTCTACTGGCTCAAGCACGAGCGCGATGAGAACAAGCCCTTTTTCATGTATATCTGCTACAATGAAACACACGAACCCATAAAGTCGCCCCCTCATATGGTGGACCTCTATCCCGTCGTTCCTACCATAGGCGAAGCCCTTTACCGGGCCAACGTGACCAATTTGGACCAGGCGGTCGGACGCCTCGTGGACCGGATCGACAGTATGGGACTTGGTGACGATACGCTCGTCTTCTTCACCTCCGATAACGGCCCGGAAGATCTCGGCAGGCATCCCCAAGCCTGGCGGTCATACGGTTCGGCAGGACCCTTGCGGGAAGAGAAGCTCTACCTCTACGAGGGAGGAATTCGCGTTCCCGGAATCCTTCGCTGGACCGGGAGAATTGGTGCCGGTGGTACGTCGAATGAACCGATCAGCGGTGTGGATGTGCTGCCGAGCCTCTGTGAGTTGGCCGGTATACCGGTTCCCTCCGACCGCCCCATCGACGGCGCAAATTTTGTCCCGATTTTCGAGGGAGAGCCTGTTCAGCGAGAGACACCGCTCTTCTGGTATTACTTCAACGCCCTGGGCAAGGCCCGAACCGCACTGCGAATCGGCCCCTGGAAAATTCTCGGCCTCATTGATCAGCCAGAAAATTTACGCAAATGGCCCATAGCGGAGGGTCACATGGAAACTATCCGAAACGCCGAAATCAACGGGTTTGAACTATACAATCTACAAGAGGACATCGGTGAGACGAAAAATCTGGCAGGGAAAGAGTCCCAACGATTGGGCGTAATGGCCGAAATGCTGGTGAAACTTCATCGAGAAGTGCGAACGGAAGGTCCCTCCTGGCCCGTCGCTCAGACACCGAATTTTTGGGAGTAACCCGTTTGGCATAGAAAGAACCCACCCCTAACCCCTCCGAAGGAGGGGATCGTCGTCATAATCGTAGTCGAAAATCGGACATCACTAGTCCTAAAATAAGCGCGTTTAAAGGTTGAACAGGAAACTTCGTTATTCCTAACGTTATTTGCCATGCTGGCGGTAGTTTTGCCGCCGCCACCCTTGGGCTGTTTCGAGTTTTGCTTTTTTTGAGTCATATCCGTTCTGTTTTAAGTTAGTTCTGTCCCCTTTTTGGGATACGCCGACAGTCCTTCCGCATGGCTGTGCGTTCGCGGTTACTGGCCTGCTACCCAGGCCATAACCGGATGCTCCCAGGTGCTGATAAACATCCACTCGAGACAGCCGAACGAGCCGATAAACAAGTTCGGAGGGATTCGGAGCGATTCACCTGGGTGAAGATGATGGCGTTGAAGGAAGCGCCGAAACTCAGAGCTTCAGATGCTCCAACCCCACCTGCCGTATTGAGAGTGATCATGTGCTCAACATCCTACCACGCCTTATTGGGAGGGATCCAGGCTCGAAGACTGTCGAATTGCGCCGCATAGGACGAGGTTTTTCAAAAGAATGCCAGGGCAGCGCATCGGATTACCCCGTTTTTGAGTTGACTCAGTGGAGACTTCTCCTGATCGCAGCGTTGATTCGCAAAGGCGACCATCTGCTCCTTATGGAAGGGATCCCGGATACGATTTGTGATGTGGAAAAAGTAGGCGGATCTCATGGAGGAGCACGTTCATCGCCCTTTTGCACGGGACGATAGTTCTTACGCACCAGGGAAGTGCGATAGGGGGTTTTGCACTTGCTATGGGGATCTGTCCAACTGCCACACGCTGCCTCGTGCACCTTGTTTTCAAATACCCTTCTGGTGAAGATGCCTACCTGGTGAATCGACGGCGCAATAGACTCTCGATTCGGGATCGCTAAAGTGGATTCATGGGCGGTGGAACTTGCTGCAGTTCGCATCCAGGCCGAAAATCTCTCTGCGAACTACGGACTTTTCGTTGACAGTCCCACCACTTCGGGATGCGCATCCATTCCGAAGATAGGAATCCCGATTCCTATCTTCGGAATCCCATGCGCATCGAAAGTTTTGGGACTGTCAACGAAAGTTCAGAGAGACGGCCTCGCAAGCGAACTGGAGCGCATGCCCAAGCATGAAATAGCGACCGAATCGATCCAGCTAAAGCGCCCTCGATGTGCTAGTCTCATTGCCCGGATCGTTCACCATGTAAGCACTTCCCTGGTATTTGAAAACAAGGTCTGGAGGCAGAAAGTGTGGCCGAGTTGGACCAGATCGGCCCATAGCTTAGTGCAAAACCCCCTTTCGGACTTCCCTCTCGTAAGCGCATCAGTCCCGTGCAAATCGAAGTAGTGCCTCCTCCATGAGATCCTTTTGCCTACTTTTTCCATACCCCAAATGCGTATCCGGGATCCCTTCCTCAATTTTTCAGATCGCGCCTTTGCGAATCAACGCTGCGATCGGGAGAAGTTCCACTGAGTCGTCAAAAACGGGGTTATCCTCTGCGCTGCCCGTAAGGCATGATCTTTTGAAAAACCTCGGCCTATGCGGCGCAATTCAGTCTTGAGCCGGATCCCTGAAGGCGTGGTATGGCTATTTGAGCTCATGATCAACTCGCCTGATACGGCAGGTGGAGATCGTTGAGAACTGGAGCTCTTCGGCTCTTCCACCACGCCAGTCATCTTCACCCCGGTGAATCGCTCCGATCCCTCCGCCTCAATTGTTTATCCTTTTCGGCCGGAACGTAGTGGATGGGAGATTGCTCAGCACCTGGGACATCGGATCTATGTCGCCTGGGTAGCAGGCCAAGTAACCGCGATTTCAAGCCGAACGGAAGGACTGTCGGCGTATCCAAAAAAGGGGACAGTTAACGTTAAAACAGAACGGTATGACTCAAAAAAAGCAAAACATCGAAACCAGTCCCAAGGGTGGCGGTCGGCAAAACAGTACCCCAGCATGGCTAATAACGTTAGGAATAACGAAGCTTTCCTGTTCAACCTATTAAACGCACTTATTTTAGGACTAGTCCGCAACTCCATTACACTTTTCGACTCTGCACCTCTTTAACTCTGGTACTCCATAAAGCGACATTCTACTACGGTTATGATAACGACCTGCGACTCGACATCCAACCTATCGTCCTCGTAATCGTAATCGTTCTCGTAAATCGAAACCACTGAGCCGAATCACGAGCACGATTACGAGGACGAGAACGAGTGTACCGAACTAAACCATTTCGCAACTGGAATTAAAAAGGGGTGTGTGCACCCACCCCAATCTTGAATACGGGACTGCTACTGCTTCTTCTCCAAGGCATCTGCCAGCTTCCTCAAAAGCTCGGCAAACGCGGAGACGCTCTCCGCGTCAAAGCAACAACAGCATTCACATCGACACTCTTTTTCTTCTTCAGACATATTATCACCTCCTTTCCTTTCTTCAAAACAGTCAGCAGATTCTCTGGGTCTTTTCGGGTTTAGGAAAGGGAGGGAGTGTTCTGATTCGATCTTCTGTCGTAATCATAATCGTAATCTAAAATCGAAAGAATAAGAGATCGACTGGAAATCCCGATTGAGAAGCAGTTCCTAACACTCACATCCCGACTCCAGGCAGTCCGCCATCCCTCGAAGCGCTGCCACAAGATGCTTTCGGTCCAATTCGAAGAACACTTTCCGTCCCTCTTTCCGGGAATTTACCACCCCTGCATTACGCAAAACTCCAAGGTGCCGCGATACAACCGAGAGGTCCACCGAACAGCACTCCGCCACCTCTCCCATCGTCCGCGCCTCACCGCTCGCCGACAAGAACGAGAGCAATCGCACCCGATTCGGTTCACCTAAGGCTCGAAATAAACTACAGTCACAGCTTTCTTCCAGATTCCTTTGCATAATTGCACATATATGCAAAATTTACAGGAAGTCAAGTGAATCGGCCATTGTTATCGAACCTGGTCATTTTCTTCAGAATGCACGGGTTAGATTCACCATCCAGGTTGCTTGAGCTCCTTCCCGCCCGACTCCCCCCCGGCCTGTGCTCCCTCCGGTCCCGCTCAGCGCATACGCGTCAACCTAACTTTCATAATATGCTAATAATCAGTTAGTTGAATGATAACAGAGTACATCAAGGAATCCCCCGGCCTCGCGCCGGGGATGGTTAGGTTTCTTCGCTACTACCATCGAGTCAAGCACATCTTATTGAGCATGAGTTGCTTAGGAACTTCAACCGATGGCAAAGCCTATGGAAAACAGGAAGCGAACGAGCGGGAAACCTGAGGCTCTCCGGGTCAAGCCCGGAGGATCTCCCAAGGGAGGGCCCAGGCATTGTAGCCGGGAACCTAAGAATCCCCGGCGCGAGGCCGGGGGATTTCCGAATGCGAGAAACCCGAATTCGGACTCGCCACATTAGACGTTCTGTCAATTGGTTTAGTGCCTGTGGTTCAATGTCTGGCGTCTAAAGTTGACGCCAATGCGCTCAGCGGGACGCGGGGGGGCCAAAAATTCCCTAAGAACCGTAATCGGGATCCACCCTAAATCCGGATGAGACTATAGAGTTCCCTCTTGCGATCTTCTCCACAGAAGGCGGCATCGATGGCTCGTC
Source organism: Candidatus Moanibacter sp. (assembly GCA_965215885.1). Classification (GTDB taxonomy): domain Bacteria; phylum Verrucomicrobiota; class Verrucomicrobiia; order Opitutales; family UBA2987; genus CBDCEW01. Next base: position 195,879 of record CBDCEW010000100.1, on the reverse strand, counting down.
GTGTTATATCGAGGAGATTGTCTTCGCTCCACCCACAGAGGCTGGCAGCAAGTCGGTATTCGTCAGTGAGATCCACACCTAGATAAGCGGGGTCGTCGGTATTAATCGTAACATTCGCCCCAGCGGCGACCAAATCCGAAATCGGGTGATCCTGGGGCGAGGGATAGAGGATTACACAATTACTGCCGATGCAGACATTGAGCGCTACACCGGCATCGACGACACGCTGCAATACCTTCGGATCCTCCACCGAACGAACCCCGTGGTCAATCCGATCCACCCGCAGGAGTTCCAAGGCGTCGAGGACGCCTTCCGGACCGGAGGTCTCGCCGGCATGGGCGGCTAATCCGTAACCGTAATCGCGGGCCTTACGATAAGCGGGAGCGAAACGCGGGCCGGTTCGACCAGCGGCGGATTCATTACCGTCCACGGAAAGGCCGACGACGCGGGCTGGTCTACTTTTGCCCATAAAATCCACCAGTTTGAACGCATCTTCGGCTGATTGCTGACGTAGAAATGAGAGAAGTAAACGACAATCCGCGAAACCGTCTTCCTCCGCCCGATCAAATCCGTCTGCCAGAGCCTCCACCAGCGGCTCGACGCTCCACTGCTCCCAGTGTGTCGGATTCACGATGACCTCGGCATAGATGATACTGCTTTCGGAAGCGAAAGCGGCGAAGTCGTAGGCCGCCTGGGCAGCGAGATCGGGAGTGCGGACGAGGCCCACCGACCAGGTCAGGAATTCGAGAAATTCGTCGAAACTCGTGAAGGTGAAGAGTTCATCGACCGGGCGTGGGAGCGATACACCCGCAAGTTCAGCCAACTCCGCCAAACGATGCGCCGGCAGCGTCCCCTCGAGATGGACATGGAGTTCCACTTTGGGCAATTTTCGAACATCGATTTCACTGAGATCGCTCACGCCTGTAACGCTTCCAGCATCTGTTCGCGGGTGCGTCGTTCACTCTTTTCAACTTGCGTTGCGACTTTTCCATCCTCTTCCTTCAAGACGAGATCGGTCAATGCGGCTTTATAGACGTCAACAAGACCGTTTTCAGTCACTCCGAGGTCGGGGAGAAACGCCATGCCGACAAAGGGGAGGATCATGAATGGATTAGCTATCGGACAACCGAGTTCCTTCACAACGGCATGAATCCTCTTACTCTGCTCATAGGTCATTTCCCAGGGAACGTCGCCCATCAGCCCGCCTACCGGCAGCTGCACAAGCGCTCTAACCTCACCCCTGTCGACGCAGACAAAGCCGCCTCGTTCTTCCTGCAGAACCCTGAGGACGTGGCCCAGATCTTCGTCGGAAGTGGCAACGGCGATCGCGCTGCCACTGTCGCAATTATGTGCCGCCGCGATCGCCCCGGACCGGAGACCGAAACCGTGAACGAAGCCGATTCCCACTTTACCGGAGCCGTGGTGCCGGTCAACCACGGCGAATTTTGCGATATCGAGATCAGGATCCGTTTGAACAAATCCATCCACGACGGGCAGCTGTATATGAAAAGCGCGCTTGAAGTAGTCATTATACATCTCCATGGCCTGCACCCAGCACAATCCCGCCGAGGGATCCGCCGCAGCCACCGCAAAGGCCTTAAGATCGATTTCGCCCAGAGACATCGATTCGAGTGCCCAATGCGGGACCTCATCCGTATTTTCGAAGAGAGCTTTTCCATCGCGCGCCACTTCATGACCGTTTGCCCAGACCGATTCCGGCTCGAAACTCTCAAGATCGGATAGGATCTGAAAATCGGCCAATCTGGAGGGAGTGATGGAGCCTACGAGGTGGTCCACACGGAAGTGAGCGGCGGCATTGAGTGATCCCATCCGAATAGAAGTAGCGGGATCCATCCCCAGGGAAACGGCCTCGCGCACATGGCGATCGATATGCCCCTTATCGGCGAGATCTTCCACGTGAACATCGTCCGCACAGAAGGCGAGATGATTGACCACCAATCCCAATTTCTCCGGCTCGCCGAGAATTGCCCTGACATTGTTGGCGAGAGACCCGGACATAATCGTAACAATCATCCCATGCCGCACTAATTCCAGAGCCTCATCGAGATTGGCAGCGTTGTGATCGTTGCCCACTCCACCGGCGATATAGCCCCACAACGGTTCTCCCGCAAGACGTCCCGCGTGTCCGGTGATGATCTTCCCGTTGCCGATCGCAGTTGCCATGGCCTCCGCGATTTCGGGATCGAGCATAAACGGATTCGATTCACCCAGACTGACCGTATCCGGCTCGCCCAACCGCCGCAATATCTCCTCTTGTGATATTCGGTGCTTTGTGACGTTCAAAGTGCCACGGCGGGGCACATCGGAGGTCACCTGCTGGAAAATTCGCAGAGGAGTAGTCGTCTCACGCATATAATCGATCCCTTCCTCTCCGAGGACATTGGCCACGCAGTCAGGATCGGTAAAAACAGCCGTCGTACCCTTCGGTATCACGAGACGCGCCAATTCCGCGGGCGTCATCATGGTGTATTCGATATGCAAATGAGAATCGATAAACGTGGGAGCGATGTATTTCCCCTCTACGTCGATCTCTTCACTCGCTTCCAGCCGGCCAGGATCAACAACCGCAGCAATATGGCGCCCACTGATTATCAAGTCGGCCTGGCGGACTTCACCTGAGTGGACGAACACGACGCGACCGTTTCTCAGGGCGATATCACCCGTCGCTCCGCCTCCCGCAACGGAGCGCAATTTGAAAATCTCCTCAGAAGTGGGGGGAGATGCACCTCTTACCGGCGAATTTGGTGGTGTCCAGTTATTCATGATAAAGGAACAATGCTCGCCGGAAGCGGAACCCGATGAAAGGCGCCTCCCAAGTCAACGACATGCCGAAAGTCAGGCTGGAATCTCAAATCCAGGTCGAAATTTCTAACGAGGTTTGTCAATACTACCGGCGCGTGCACGCGTGTCACATTCGTGCCCAAACAGAAGTGAGTACCTCCGCCGAATGTTCCATGCGCCTTTTTTGAATACTTGCCGTCGAGCCAACGCTGAGGTTTAAAAGCAAAGGGTTCTTCATAAATCTCTTCGAGAAAGTGACAGAGAGTATGGTTATGAAAAACGAGCGTATCTGCAGGAATCCGGTACCCGAATAATTCGATAACATCTGCAGTAACCCGCGTCAGAGAAAGGGCACCCGGCTGCAGTCTCTCCACCTCCATGATGGTTGCTTTGAGTTTTGGAAAATCGCGCATTCCGGAACGAAACGATTCCGGCTTCCAATCCTTAAGTTCCTCCCGCAACTCCTCCAACCAATCGGGATTAGAATAGACATACAGCATCGCCCAATTAATGAGCTTCGTCGTATTTTCTGCGCCCGCAATGAGAAGGAGATATGTATCAAAGAGTTTCTCTTCCAGGGAGTAAAGCTCCGCCTCCTTTGGCCTGTCGCGAATAAGCCGTGCAAGGTTATCATCAATCTGCTCATCGCATTCGTGCTCCCCTATCACTTTTTCAAGATGCTCGAATACTGGAATCTTGACACTCAAATAGTCAGATCTGGCGAAATATGCATGCCGGAATTCACCCTGATTCACTCCATACATGAACATCTCCTCAAATCTCGCCATCAGACAAAGCATCTCATCAGTAAGTTCCGTCTCCACCATTGTTCTGCTCGAGGCCAAAATAATAGTTTGAGTACAGTTTGAGTACAGAAATCGTAAAGATCGATTTCCCTATTTTTCATCTGGTGGAATCGTTCGGCCACCGTCCTTGCCATCTCGGGCAGATGACGAGTGACTGCATCCGCACCAAATCCAGGCTTTAGAGAACGCCTCTTCAACCGATGCGGCGGACCATCGAGAGTAGTGACATGGGCGTGTCCCAGCTCCTCTCCGAATCCTGCCATGGCCTTCCGATAATTCCACAGGTCCGGATTTCGCCAGGCAAAATCATTCGCCTCCAATCCCCCGATAGCAACCCACATTCGATTTTGAAATTGAATCCGATAGATTGGCCCGAATTCACGAAATGCTCTGAGATGGTATCCAACAGGATCTTTGGCGTAATTCACGTCTTCAATTGAAAATCCCTCATCCGGAGCCTTTCCAGCCGCAGTCGTTTCGTAGAGCGGCAGCACCGATGACGGATATGCTTCGGCGAAGGGACGCATTCTAATCGTATCCAAAGACATGATACTTTATATCACTATCCGTCAGAACTTAGTTTTTTGAACACGTTTTGCAGCAAACCACGCCGATTCTTTTGGTGATTTATAAGAGTCTGGTATTCAAAGTGTTGCGATCGACAAGGTTCGATCGTCCCGCTCAGCGGGATCGCGACAGGGTTTCCAGGGAAACCGAAATTGCTTCCGACATTCGAACATGAAGATTCCTATCACTATTCCCTCATCCGCGGTTTTCTCGAATCCGTGGTCAATTCTTCTTCATTCGTCCCGGCTTGCCGGGATTCATCTGCGGTTCCTCTCTTTCGATCAATTTGATTGCGGCTACCCTGCGCTAGGCATTCATTGTCTTGAATCAGTAGCTCACCTCAGCAGGAATTGTTACCTTAAGCACGGATCGGTGCCCTGATTTCTTCTTCCAGATCTCCCGAACTTCCTCGATCATATCAAATCTATCCGGCGAAGCTTCGTGAATCAGAATCAGGATCTTCGAGCGATTGCGCCTCGGCTTTTTGCCTTCCTTCACCCGCCATTGGCCGGTGGCTTCCAAGAGCGTCAATCCCTCTCTGAATCGGGGAGTAACGTCATTGTCGAGGTAATCATTCCATAGAGTTTCGTAGTCGCCTCTACCCTCTCTCAAGCCTGCGCCGTAGTAGAGTTCAGTCTTTACATATCGAACGGGATTAGCTCCAGACTGTGCGATTTCATCAGTCGAAGTAGCCCTACCAGTCCCCGCATTAATCCAATAGAATAGACCTGTAATCAAGACCAGCGTCACGCATAACCGCTTCACCTTCCACCCATATCCCTTCACTGAATGTTTCATGCCGATACCAAAAACGAGCCTGAAAGAAATGCCAACGACAAACATACTCTTTTCTTGTAATTACTCTCGCCCCGGTTAATTTGCCACCGTTTCATTCCATTCGGAAAAGAGTTGATTCAAATAATAGGGGAAATGACGACCGCTCGACCAGTAAGAGAAAAACTGTTACTTGGTCCCGGACCCAGTAATCCTTCAGCGGGAGTTCTGGAGGCTCTAGGGCGACCGATGTTAGGACATATGGATCCGGAGTTTATCGAGATTCTGGATTCGTGCCAATCGATGCTCCGGGAAGTTTTCCGAACGGAAAATTCAATTACATTCCCCGTCTCCGGTACAGGTACATCCGGAATGGAACTCCTCCTGGTGAATATGCTCGAACCTAGAGACAAAGCCGTGATCGCAGTTGGCGGCTTTTTCGGTGATCGCCTCGCGAGTATTGCTGAGCGAATCGGGGCGGAGACTACTCGCTACGAATATGCCTGGGGGACTTCCATCGAAAGAGAGGAATTCTTTCAAAAAATCGGAAAAATTAATCCCAAAGTTGTCGGAATAGTCAACGGGGAGACTTCTACCGGCGTTTACCAGAATATGGAGGGAGTTTCACAGGTGGTCCACGAAAACGGAGGCCTCCTCTGTGTCGATTGCGTCACCACGCTTGCCACTTGCCCGGTAGAAATCGACAATTGGGGGGCTGATCTTGTGTTCTCATGCAGTCAAAAAGGACTTGCCTGCCCCCCTGGCCTGGCCCCGGTTACAATATCTCCTCGCGCCATAGAGGTCCTTGCAAACCGCAAATCCAATATACCCAGCTTCTACTTTAACTTGCGTGAACTTCAAAAGTATCTCACGGACGCGACGGCGCGTGTCTACCATCATACGGCGCCCATCAGCATGATTTTTGGGCTGCACCAGGGCCTCACTGAAGTCCTTGAAGAGGGTTTGGAGGCGCGTTGGGAACGGCATAGGGCCACGGCTCAGTACCTGATTGAAAGATTTGCTGAACTCGGGCTGGAACCTCTCGTGCCTGAAGCCGATCGATTAAACGCATTAACAACCTTCACGATACCTGAAGGTGTTGACGACGCTGCCACACGATCGCTGCTGCTTAACGAATATGGTATCGAAATCGGCGCAGGTCTCGGTCAGCTTGCGGGAAAAGTGTGGCGGGTCGGTCTCATGGGTGGCAATTCAGCCCGAGAAAGTGTCGACCGCCTGTTTGATGCTTTGAAGCGGATACTGTGATTAGTGTAGCTGTTTACTGCACACTTGCCAACCACTCTCCCCTCAATACTGCTCCCCCGTGCAGTTAATCCCACACTGGGGTTCATGGTTGTTCAAACGAACGAGTGTTTCGAGAACGACGGGAATCGCTCCTGCTGCTATCTTCTTTCCGACATCCAACTCTTCATCGACCGTAAACGGTCGAACCCCCTCGGCCGGGTTTGAGACGGAATTGATTACTGCAAAATGTATACCCAACTGCCTGGCGTATATCGCCTCGGTCGCGACGTTATGGGTTACGAAATCGCCGCCGATACTTCGATAAAACCGAATTTCAGCGGGAGTTTCGTAGCGGTTTGGCTGCGATTGAACAACGGTCCCAATGGGATGCACCCTACCCTCATAGCTCTTCGTAGCGAGTTCATAGAGGATCTTTCGAATATCCGGGCAAAATGGCGGATTGTATCGTGCGCGTACACCCGGCCTTTCAATGCCGGCCGCATCCAGGATGCTTGAAGGTCGCTCGAAATTGAAATTCAGGAGGTCGTCGGCGATTACGAGATCGCCGTTTCGGTAGGTGGGCTGGATGCCACCACCGGTCGCTCCTCCGATTACGTGTGTCACTCCGAGTTGGTGCAAAGCGGCAAACACGAGGACAAAATTTGACCCACTGAGCCGGTCGCTCGTGTCTTCATCGGAATAGCCATGAAACTTCACGTAGTAGAAAGAGACGTCCTTGTGGCGCAACTGGTAAAATTCCGGACTCGTGCCCGCATTTGTCTCAACCGTGAATTTGCGCTCCACCTCAACATCGCCGCGACCTTCCGCGAAAAATCGTCCCCACCTGTCGATCGTCGAACCTCCGACAACCGCAAGCTTTATTGCATTTTTGTTCATCTCTTCCGCACTCATAATGACCACTCCAAAGAATAAATAGACTGTTAAGAAACGACGCAGATGCATTCAGTATCTCTCACCCGTACAATTTATCCCGCACTTCGGCTCGTGGTCGCTTAGAATAAGTAACGCTTGAAGCACTACTGGTATTGCTCCTTCCGCAATCCTGTCGCCTACCCCCATCTCTTCATGAAGCGTAAAACTCCCCACTCCCTCTGCCGGATTAGAAATGGAATTGATGACTGCAAAATGCATACCCAATTGTCTGGCATAAATGGCTTCGGTTACGACGTTGTGAGTGACGATGTCGCCGCCCGCGCTCCGATAAAAACGGATTTCAGCCGGAGTTTCGTAACGACTCGAATCGTCTTGAACGATTGTACCTCGCGGATGAACACGCCCCTCGTAGGATTTGGAAGCCAGTTCATAGACGATCTTGCGAATGTCCGGGCAGAACGGCGGGTTGTAGCGAGCACGCACACCCGGCCTCTCGATGTCGGCCGCCGCCAAGATACTGGAAGGTCGCTCAAAGTTGAAATTCAGTATATCGTCCGCAATTACGAGATCGCCATTTCGGTAGGTCGCATGGATTCCCCCACTTGTCGCACCCCCAATTATGTGGGTTACTCCCAGTTTGTGGAATGCCGCAAACATTGTGACAAAGTTCTTCCCACTCGTGAATCGTTGGGCCTCGACACCGGGATACCCGTGATACTTTACATAGTAAAACCAGATCCCTTGATACTTAACTTTGAGAATTTGGGGACTGGTTCCAGCCGCTGTTTCGACAGTAAACTCATTCTCAATCTCGGCTACACCGTCGATGAAATATCTCCCTTCGCGACGCCGGTCGATGGTTGAACCTCCGATTACAGCGAGGACGTTCCGCTTCTCGCCTCCGCCATCCTCTTCTCCCCTAACTTCCCTTTCTGAGGTGAAAATCAGGAGAAATACTAGAATTGGACTAAAACAGGACCGTGAATTATCAGAAAAATGTGATAATCTCATAAGAGTAATACGATAGCACCAGATCTGAAGCCGCGGTCAATTTAAAACGGATTGAGGCCCATGATGGCTTGGAAAGAACCCACCCCTTACCCCTCCGAGGGAGGGGAATTTCATGACTTAATACCGACAGGATAAGATCCCCTCCTGGTACGTGTTTAACGTGATTTGAAGCTGCCCCGGTCTTGTGCCGGGGTGTCGCACGATCTAAAGCTACAATAAGCCAATGGCACCTCACGCCCCCCGCGCCTTCTCGCCCCAGCGCGGCCGCGCTGGGGCGAGAAGGCGCGGGGGGCGAGCGTCGGGGAAGCATCCGATGTGTAGCAAGAAACGCGCGACACCCCGGCACAAGACCGGGGCAGCCAGCAATGGAAGGGAAAGAGGCTGAACAGGCACCCCTCCTGGGAGGGGATTGGGGTGGGTTGTCCCTCCTCAGGGTCGCCCTCAAACCGCACCAATGCGTTCCGCCGTAGCCACGGCGATATCGCCGTGCGTCTCCCGCTCTCTTCTGTCGCTCGATCCTTATTTTTGCCTCGTCAGCAGAATCTGTGGGTTATTTCGGGTTCAGGCAAGTCGCCCATGGTATGAAATAGGGCGATCTTAAGCACTTCGAAGCTCTTAAAGCCGTATGCTTTTCTGATAGTGAGATTTATATTGCGGTTAAAGCCCTCCACAATGCCGCAGGAAAAGGCCTTTTTGGCCCGAAACCAGTTGAGGATGAGCGGCTCGTGGTTGCGCACCGAGCGCACGAACCTTTTGATCGGTTTGAGGCGCGAACGCATGGCGCGCGTGCACCATTTTTTCAGATACCATTGGGCCCAGTAGGGACTTTTATAATGCCACAAGAGCTGAAAGCTCTCCTTTAGTAGATAGGCCCGCACGCTCTTCAGATCGTATTGGAGCACCTCCTTGAGGCGAATCTGTTGGGTGGGGGTGAGATTTTGCGGATTTTTCGAAGAAACAGTATTTGCTTTTGACCAGCACGTTGATGTAGCCGTCCCGTTGCAATCGCCTGGCTTCCGCAGCACGAATCTCATTGAGGGCCTTGTTCAGGTTGGCTACCAAGTGGAAGCGATCGAGGATGTGCAGCGCCTGGGGTGCCTTTTTCTTGATCACTTTGAGGTAAGGCTTCCACAGATCCGAGCAGACGTAGAGGATCTGGCTGCTCTTTTGCGCTCCCAATTCCCAGAAAAAACGCAAGAGCGATTTTACGTTGCGCTTATTGAATACGCCCAATAGCCGACGCCGCCCCTCGTCAAGCTGGTAGACCACGGTGAGACAGTGATGGCCTCGATGATACTGCACCTCATCGACTCCGATCGCCTCAATCCCGCTCATATCGCGCCGTTTGAGCCCCCAACGCACCATCGCCTCGACCGACTCGAAGACGTTGCGCCAAATGCGAAAAACCCTTGCCGTCTCTTCCCAGCTCAAGCGCCTCGCCCACTGGGCCAGAAACCATTGCATTGGCCAACTCAGATGACTCTTGCCCTTGGCCCAGGGCACCTCTTCGACCTTCACCCCGCACCGCCGGCAATTGACCCGCCGCATGCGGTAACGAAAATACACCTTCATCCCCCACAAGGGCACAAATTCAAAATGCCTCGCCTCGCTCATGTGGTCGTAGCCGCTGGCCGTCCGGCCACACCCCGAACAGCACACCCGACTATTCTTGCGCGGCTCAATCTGCACCACAATCGCCTCCACCGATTTCACCATTTCCATACTCGCCTTTGCGTAAACAAAGCTCTTGAGCCAATAGCACCGATTCAGTAGCGTTTTGATGAGCACTGGGTCCTCCGTGTTCAGGATGTATTTTCGGTACTACTTTCATCCTCGGAACGGCCCGGTGCTTCAACCTTTCAATCCCATATGCAAAGAAAACACCGACCAGCCCCTCCGGCTGTGGAGGAGCGGGATTCAGGGCAGCGCCCTGACTTCTCCTTGTGCTCACCGACTCTATTTCCTCTTGTAAGCGACGTTACCCACCCACAGATTCTGCTGTAGACCCTTATTTTTAATTTTCAATGAACACTCCCCGTCCCGGCTTGCCGCGGACGGGGTATCTAACTCTTTCGCCATTTGTGCAGAACTTGCCTATGCTTTACTCGAAGTTGATACGAACGTCCCCGGAGGGGCCGTTCCACCACTAGCATCCTTGCTACTGGTGGATCGGGCGCTCCGCGCACGATGACAATACAGTCAAGTCAGCACCCCGTAGCAAGCTACCGGAAATTACCAAGTTAAAAATAATAGCGAATTATCATTAAGAGCCGTGGGGGGGGGGGGGGGGGGGGGGGGGGATCGAAGATAATGAGGTCCCGCTTAGCAGATGGAATACAAGAGCTTTGCTCTAACTTGGGATCTTACACTCATTTTCCCATTCGCGCGACACCTCATCCAGCTTGGATATATACTCTCTTTTTTTCGAGTCGGAGAGAAAGGCAGCCTCAAAAGCGTTACGGCAGAGCTTGTAGATCTGCGTAGGGTTCAGGTCCAGCGCCGCCTGCACAGCATTGAATACGTCCCCGATATATCCATTCATATATGCGGGATCATCCGAATTGAGCGTCACCCGCATGTCCTTCTCCATCATTTGCTGAATGACATGTTCATACATGCCACTGTGGCCACACTTGTAGGCGAGCGGACAAACAGTAAGAGCTATGTCTCGGCGATTGATCTCACGAACGAGCCAGGGATCCTGGACGGAGTTCATCCCGTGATCGATCCGCGACACCTTCAATATCTCCAGCGCCTGCCAGGTATGCGCAATCGTGGGAGGTGGAATCTGGGGGTTGTCCACGGCCTACCACCTCGCAAGATCTGGTCTGAAGGAAATTTTCGTTTTTGAGAGAAACTCAAAGATCGCGAGCGAAACCACCCCTCGTGCGGCAGGCCTCATCGGTCAAATTCGAAGCGATCCGACTATGTTGCGAGCCGTTCGCTATGCACTCGATCTACTGTCTGCCTTTAAAGAGGAAACTGGTCACGATCCCGGACTCCACCGCTCAGGTAGCCTCATGCTTGCCCTCAGTGACGAGCGAATGAGATCCTATGAGGAGCAGGTTGCAAAGGCATGTAGCGAAGGCATCGAGGCTAACTTTCTGACGGATACTGAGATCCGGAAACTCGCCCCATCCATCAATCTTACTCTGCTTAAGGGTGGTTACTTTGTCCCGGGAGATGGTTACCTCGACCCCTCCATCTGCGCACAGGCTTACGCTGCGGCGGCAACGGATCTCGGTGTAAATATTGTGTCGAATGCGCGAGTCACGGACATATTAACGGTCGGCGATGAAGTTCAGGGTGTCGAAATCCAAGGCAAGCGGTTTGATGCAAGTCGGGTTGTTGTTACCGCCGGGCCCTGGAGCGCGCTTCTTGCAAAAGAGTGCGGATGCACTCTACCCGTACAACCGATTCGTCACCAGAGGGTCGTGACGAGACCTTCAAAAACGATTCCTGAACACTTTCCAGTCGTCCGCGTCACTGACCTCAGTTGCTATTTACGTCGAGAACTGGGAGGCTATCTCTATGGCTTCTTCGAATCTTCACCGAAAACAGTCAACCTGAATCTGTACCCGAGTGAATTCGCTACGGACCACGTCCAACCGCCAATCGAAACAATGGCTGAAGCGACGAGGCGGCTGTCTCCGATCTTTCCGGACCTGCAGGGACTGCCCATTTCGGAAAGACATCAGGGAATAACGACATTCGCACCGGACGGAGCTTATGTGATCGGCCCCCATCCAGCGGTTTCCAATCTCTTTTTCGCCTCAGGTTGCGCGGCCCTCGGGATTGCCGGTTCCGCGGCGATCGGAAAGTGGCTCACAGAATACGTAACCATCGGACAGACGGAAGATAGTGTGCAGATGTTTTCACCTTCGCGATTTGGCGAACGAACAGCGGATATGGATTGGATCAGAGTAGAGAGTAAACGCTTTTATGCAAATTACTACGCGATTTGATGAACACACAATCGCAGTACCGTTCCTACGCTATTCGAAGCGGATGAGAGGTCGGGTCCGTCGTTGTCGGGCAGCATTCTTGGAACCTTGCCATTCCTCTTCCAGGGGCACAGGATATCTACAAAAAACTATGCTTTGCGGTTGAGAATGAATCAACGTTTATGAGAAATGAATGAGACTAATCCAAAACAGCAAGTCATCGTTTTCTGGATAATGTGGCTCGCGTTGTTGTCAGCGATTATTGCCTACCAGTTTGCCCTGGGTGGAGGTATTCTGGAAGGCAAAGATTCTGAAGAGCCCGTCAATATCGTTTTTCCCTCGCTCGCCTTTGGACACATCCTGATTTCTACCTGCATACGATGGCTATTCATACCAAAAGCAAAATCGATTCAGACATTGTTGATTCTGTTTATAATAGGCGCTACCCTTCCCGAGGCTGCTGAGCTAATTGGGATTTTCATAATTTCGAGCGACTACCCGAAAACAAAAATGATCATCTTCATTCTCTCAGTATTAAGTACGCTTCAATTCATGCCTACATACCTCAATAAGGCACTGGAACCATCCAGGTGGTCCATGAGAGACAATCGATTTGCTTGAATGGATGGGTTCGAAGGCAAGGTCGCTCTTATAACAGGCGGAAGTTCGGGGATCGGCAGGGCTGCGGCCCTGGCCTTTGCCAAAGCGGGCGCGAAGGTCGCTGCCGTAGATATCGCGATTTCCGGTGGGGAAAAAACTGTGGGGATGATCAGGGAGAATGGTGGCGAGGCCATCTTTCTGAAAGCTGACGTGTCGCGATCACAGGAAGTTAAATCAATGATTGAAAAGGTCGTCTCGGTCTACCACCGACTCGACTTTGCTTTTAACAATGCCGGTATTCTCGCACGCGAAAATGCTCCCGTCGCAGACTGTTCGATTGATGAGTGGGAACGGGTCCTCAGCACCAATCTAAAGGGTGTATTCCTGTGTATGAAATTCGAACTTCGGCAAATGCGCGTTCAGGGGAAAGGCGCGATCGTAAATACCGCTTCAACTCATGGCATGGTCGGAGCGGGACACGGGATCAGCCCCTATGTCGCCAGCAAACACGGTGTTGTGGGCCTGACTAAAGCCGCTGCTCTCGAATATGCTCAGTATGGCATAAGGGTAAACGCTGTCTGTCCAGGTCACACCGAGACGCCCCTGATTGAAGAGTATATGAGCGATCCCCGAAGGCGGGATGGAGTCATTCAACGGTACCCATTAGGCAGACTCGGCACCCCTGAAGAAATCGCCGCGACCGTCCTGTGGCTCTGCTCTGATGCCGCTTCGTTTGTGACCGGACATGCCATGGCGGTGGACGGAGGTTTCCTAGCCCAGTAAAAGGGCCCTGTGCACGAACACCGGTTCGTCTCCCGTCGTGATCATAATCGTGATCTAATTTCGAAAGAAGGAAAAATCGACGGGAGATCACGATTGAGAGGCACGATGGGAGAGGAGAGAACTCGTTCGATCTTCTGTCGTGATCATAATCGTCATCCAAATTCGAAAGAAGAGAAAATCGACTGAAGATCACGATTGAGAAGCACGATGGTAGAGGAATACCGTTTCGATCTTCCCGTCGTGATCATAATCGTGATCGATAGTCGTTATTTGATTTGTTCAAATCTTCGTTAGGGAATCCATATCAGGCAATCGTTTTGCTTGATTCTCATTATCGCGAGGACGAACTCCACTCCCCGTAACCCGGAGGATTCCCTGGATCGTCTCCAAGCAGCTCACCATGGTTCCGTGAGACCTTGCGTATCGCTCCGGCGTATTCTTGGATCAATTCAGGCCGATACTGAGTAAATCGTTCGAAGCCGAAGACTCGTGCTGACACAGCTTCGCTCTTAGGAAGAGATCCTCTCGGCTGCCGGATCTCCCGCTTCGAATGCGCGTTGCGGGTAGGTGCCCCGTGACCGTAAATATCAGCCTCGGAAAAAATCGGATGCAAATGAAGAGGCAAATTGCATCCCGGCCTTATTTCAAAACCCTCGGCAGAGACCGCATTGGAAAATCCGGTAATGGAGAGACCTCCCAGTTCTTCCGGGCAATAGTGTCCTTTGGGCGAGTACCATCCCGCCATGTTGCTGCCCGAATCTCTCTCTACACGGTGTGGTTTCACGCCCGGAACGTCTTCGAGCAAATCCCAAAAGTGATTTATTGATCTCCGTAGCACTTCGCAACGTTCATCATAGTGCCTCAACTGCACGCGCCCCAAGGCGGAGGACATCTGATTGAGACGCCCTTTGATGCCTCCCATAGGCAAACCCGCATATTTCCTGAGATACTCGGTCTTAATCTCCGGCGTGAAACGGGTGTAGTGGCCCCAGGCAACCATACGGTCATAGACTTCCTGGTCGTCGGTCCATGCGACCCCACCCTCGCCTGCCACGAGTGATTTACCCGACATCAGCGAAGCCGCCGAAACGCGACCGAATGACCCCGTACGACTCCCTTTGTAAATCCCACCTTGAACATGAGACACATCTTCAAGCACCGAAATTTCCCTCCTCTCTGCGATCTCCATGATCGCATCCATCTCCGCTGGATACCCGCTATAGTGGACCACCACTACTGCTTTCGTGTTATCGGTTATTCGAGACTCAAAATCCTCAGGGTTGAGGCAGAGAGTTTGGGAATCGATATCCGCGAAGACAGGTGTGGCGCCGAGTGAAAAACAAGGCAGGGCGCTCGCCCAATACGTTATGCTCGGACAGATAACCTCATCTCCCACTCCGATCTTCAAACCGAACAAACCGGCGAGAATCGCGGACGTCCCGTTCGGGAAAGTAATGGCAAATTCGCATCCCTGCCATTGAGAAAACTCCTCTTCAAACTTCGCGCTGATGTCCCAGCGCGAGATGGCCGCCCCTCCTCTCAGCACACCGAGAACCGCTTCTTCATCCTCCTGCGTAATAATCGGCCATTTAAAGAGATTACCTGGGTCAGATTGAACGCCTCTTGGTCCACCGTTTATAGCGAGGTCAGATCGGTCTGATTCCGTACCTGTCATTGTCTCACCGCGATTCATATGCTGTCAGATTCCGGGTTTTGTGAAAGATCGATCATTTTGTATTTGCCGCTGCCGTCTGTGAACGTTCCAGTCTTCTCTTCATCCAAACCTGAACAGCATATAGATCAAGGTGAAAATCTACTGGGCAGATATCCACAACCACAACGAGATCGGATATGGTAAAGGCTCTTTGGAACGCTCCTATGAGATAGCAACCAACACGCTCGATATCTACGCATTGAGTGCCCATGGGCACTGGCCCGATCCTCCCGGACGAGACGCCCAATTGATTGCATATCATGAAAAGGGATTCGCGCGGGTAAGAGAGCGATTTCATGAACTGAAGCGATTTGCCAATGATCACTATATCCCGGGCGAGTTTGTACCCTTTATCGCCTTCGAATGGCACTCCGTTACGTGGGGTGACTACGTCGTCCTCTTTCCCGGCGACGACGGCGCTCTGTATCCCGCGGATGATATAGAGGCGCTGAGGAAATTCGCTTCAGATAACGAAGCTATCTTGATACCTCACCATGTCGCCTATCGCCAAGGTTGGAGAGGTCTGAACTCGCAAGAGTTCACCGCTGAATTCTCGCCCCTTGTCGAGATTTTCAGCGAACACGGAAACTCCCTGGAAGGCGAAACCTCCTACCCCATGCTGGGGCATTCCATGGGCGGAAGCACCATCTCACAGACAGTCTTGGAACAGCTTCGGAAGGGTCTTCATTTCGGATTCACCGCGGGGACGGACAATCATGACGGCTATCCCGGCCACTATGGACAAGGACTCACCGCGGTGCTGGCGGAACGTCTTACACGAGAGTCCGTGATCGAGGCCCTTCACAAGAGAAATACCTACGCAGTCACTGGTGATAGAATCGAATTATCAGTCTCTTCACTTGGAGCGACAATGGGAGATATTCTGAGCGCCGGCGATCCTCGAATCCTTGAGATTGATGTTAAACCACTCGCTCCGCTCGAACACGTCCAAATAATAAAGAACGGACTTACAGTCGCGATGTGGCCGGGCGATATCCGCACGGATAGATTGGCCGAAGAAGGCTATCTTACCCGACTCGAATGGGGATGGGACAGGTTGGGAAGTTCCGAGATTACGAACTGGGAGCTGTTAGTGGATGTGAAGGAAGGTGAAATCGAAAAGATCTCACCCTGCTTCGGGGGAGGCGCCGCCTCTTCGGAGCTATATAACAGTTTTGCTCAGGAATCGGATCGCCGAGTGCGCGTAACGTCGCACACGAGCCGTCAAAATCCCCGTCCCGTCAATGGGATGATCATCGAATTCAAGGGGTCAGGAGACACCACAATCAAATGCCAAGCCAAAGCCGCGACGGACAGCGAATCAGGTGGGTGTATTGTAAGAGGAACTCTCGAACAACTGATCGTGGACGACATATGGGGAATGCCGCTGGACAGATTCTCATCGCCCAAAATTCGATTGGGTCGGGCTCTCAATAAAGGATGCTTGCGTTTTCGCAAACAATGGAAGGACGCCCATCCCGGTGAACGCGACTCCTATATCGTCAAGGCGCAGCAGAAAAACGGACAAATCGCCTGGACCTCGCCAATTTTGTTCCAGTCCTAGTACTCGAATTCGTAAAAACGATGATGTATGTGGGAGCTCCAGCTAACAGGTTCATATAATGAATAAGATCAAATTCGGATTTCTCGGATTTCGCCATTTTCACATTCTCTCACTTTATGAATTGTGCATGAAGCATGAGGAAACAGTGGTGTGCGCTTCATGGGAAGAAGAGCCCGAAGCCAGAAAACATGCCGAACGAAACGGCGTGAGATTCACTCACGATAGCTGCGATGCACTACTCGAATCGGCGGATTGTGACGTCGTTGCCATAGGGGATGCATTCGGGTTGCGTGGAGGAAGGGCGATTTCCGCGCTGAAAGCGGGAAAACATGTCCTATCGGATAAGCCAATCTGTACCAGTCTGGCCGAATTGGAAGAGATTGAACGTCTGGCCACTGACAATGAACTGAGTGTGGGATGTATGCTGACAAGGAGAGATTTGCCCAGCACAATCGGCACGAGAAGACTGATTCTGGATGGAGAATTGGGAGAGATTCATGCAATTCATTTCAACGGGCAACATCCACTGCTACTTGGGACTCGTCCGGGCTGGTATTTTGAACCCGGTCTTCATGGGGGTACAATCAACGACATCGTTATCCATGCAGCGGACACCATTCCCTGGGTAACGGGGTTGAATTTCGACAGGGTCAACGCGGCGCGTTGCTGGAACGCATTCGCAAAGGAATATCCGCACTTCGAGGACGCCGGTCAAATGCTGCTCACGATGGAAAACGGCGCCGGCGTGCTCGGCGACGTTTCATACTTCGCAGTCGATGGGATGGCCTATGAGTCTCCCTATTATTGGCGAATGACATACTTTGGTGAGAAGGGCATTCTGGAGACTTCCCAGAACAGCAAGGGTATGTCTCTGCTCCTCAAGGATGATGAGAAGATCAACGAATTGCCGTTGCCTGAACGGATGGAAGGAACCTATCTCGAAGCTTTTCTAGCGGATATCCGGGGCGAATCAAGAACCGACGATCTCAATACAACATCAGTGCTGACGGCCTCTCGTCTGGCGTTGATGATTCAAAGAGCCGCCGACGAGAATATTCACGAATTGATTTTGGAATGATCCATCTTGCCCATTCGCTAGTTAGACCTTATCCGAAAAGCTACTGATTGGCCGCAAAGAGGCGCAAAAGGCGCAAGAAAAACTTGAGAAAAATCAGTTTTTCGGCTTGATAAAAAGTATCGTAACATACTAGTGTTTAACAACTTAAGATTAAGAAATGAGTTAAACATGCCAACATGTGCGACAGAGGAGAACAAAAGCGACAAGACGCCCCTTAGCAACCTCATTCTGCCGGTTCCAGACACGGATTTTCGTGATTTTCTGGATGAAGTTGAAGAATTGGCCGGGTTCGCGGCGCAAATCATCGAGGCGATCGAGAAGGATCTGGACGCCCATGCGCGTGAGAAGAAGAAACTTCGATTGGAAGATCGAAGGTTCTTTGAAGGGCGCACAGCGGACCTGCCGGAGCTGGACATCGAGGAGGAGAATATTCTGGCTGCTGAATTGAATCTTGCGGTAGGCCGGCCGCGGATGCCGGCTTATGCGGTATACGTGTTCGTGATGATTCGTGGGTTTCTCGGTTCGTTGACCACGAAACCGGCACGGCGGTTTCTGCGCGAGTCGATGAGCTTGTACGGATTTCTTCAGAGGCGGGGACTGAGGATGCCGGCGGTGACGACGATTCTGGAGAACGTGAACCTGGTCAGCCATAGGACCCGCGAGCTGATCTTTGATAAACAGATTGGGTTTATCCTCCAGGAGCAATGGGACGATTTCGGGAAGCTGACGATCGACAGCACCTCGGTGAAAGCAAATAGCTGCTGGCCCACCGATGGGAGGATTCTGACCGGTCTTTTGATGCGGGCCAATCGTTTGGGTCAGAAGTTGCATATATTCGGGCTGGAGGATTTTCGCAAGGGATGGGTTGGGCGTTGGCTGCAGGAGATGGACAAGCTGGAGTTTCAGATTTGTCTGGCCGCGGGCAAACCGAAGTCGAAGGGCAAGCTGAAGAAACACTACCGGCGGTTGCTCAAGCGGGGCCGCAAGGCGGCCGACTCACTAACGGGGGAACTGAGCCATCTTGAAGAGGGCCTGTCGATGGATTCACTGCCTCCCACTCGCCGGGAGCTTCTGAAGCGGGTATTGAGCCAGATCAGGCGCGATATTGCCGACGCCAAGCGGGTTGTTGAGTATGCTCATGATCGGGTGTTTCACGAAAAGAAGCTACCGTCCACGCAGAAGGTCCTGAGCCTGTCGGACGGATCGGCGGCCTACATCAAGAAGGGCAGCCGCAATCCAGTCATCGGGTACAAGCCACAACTGGTTCGCAGCGAAAACGGTTTTGTCACCAGCCTGATCGTACCGCAAGGCAATGCGGCAGACTCCATTGAGCTGGCGCCGGCCATCGGCGATTCGATCAAGCGCACCGGTGTCATTGCTGAACTGATCAGCACCGATGACGGATATGCTTCGGCGAAGGGGCGCAAGGAGGTGCTGGGCATGGGGGTAAAGCAGATCAGTATCAGTGGGGCGAAGGGCAAGAAGTTGACCACCCCCGAGGACCGGGAGAGCGAGGCGTATCGCGAGGCACGCCGCAATCGCTCCGCAGTGGAGTCGCTGATGTTCACGATTAAAGATGGATTTGCCTTTGGCGAACTCGGCCGCCGCGGCATCGATGCGGTAGGCGATGAACTGCTCGAGAAGGTTCTGGCCTACAACTTCTGCCGCATCATACTGATGAAGAAACGACGACGGGAGGAACTGGAACAGGCGGCCTGAATCTGACCGCTTTGCAGCTCGGAGAAAAAAGCACCACGGGATGAGTATGCCTCCAAACAGCGGCAAATATGCGTATTGTGCAGCAAGCCACGCCGATGGCCGCTCTATACCTGCTCATCGGCAGCGTCGGCAGCCTGAATCCCGACGCCTGCCAGCCATAGGCTGGTCCGCCTGTGGCGGAAAACCTGAAACCGTCCGCTCGAAAGGCTTTTCGAATGGGGTCTAGTTAATCTCAGAAATAATACTTCAGGTGCAGGTCCACACGAAACGGCAGTTCACGCCCTATGAAAGCTACGCTGCCGAAGTCGTCGCCGTTATGAATCCAGTTGGTTTCGTTGGTGAAATTGAGAAAGCTTACGGTCGCTTCCCATCCCGGCCTGCGATAGATAATGGATGCGTTCAAGGTAAACTGAGTCGGTATAGTGTACTGTGCTAGGATATTCCCATTCTGAGGAGAGCGCACATCGCCCCACAGATTGAACCCCAATCCGTTTTTCCGATGGTAGCTCATTCCACCTTTGAAAACCCAACGCGAGAGCCCTGTGATGCGATAATCTCCGGGAACGACCTGCCCGTCCGGTCCAATCAGATTGGACCTTTCCGGCCGTGCGACCGTTACGTCGTAGAGGCTGTTCAGATCCGCTCCACCCAGAGTGAAAGGCGATGCGTTGAGATAATTACCCTGCGTATAGGTAAGATTGGCGAGGAGATAGAATCGCTCATCGGGTTGAAAAACCGCCTCCAGCTCGGCGCCGCGGACAAGAATGCCGCTGCGACCTCCGCCCAATTCCGAGCGGAAACGCTCCTGACGAAAGGCCGTCAGGGAACTGTAAAGTCGATTACCGAGGAGACTTAAGCGCACGCCGACTTCCCAGAGCTCGCTGCGGACGCGGAAGTCGTCTTTCTCGAGCTTACCATCGGAAAGCGAAAGCATGATAGCACCACCGCCGGTACTACCGTCGAGAGCGTGGGTCCGATTGAATGTCCCGTAAAGCGCCAACGTCTCGACCGGCCGGAAGCTGAGGCTGATGTTATAGTCGGCGCTGTAGAAATCGTGCGTATCATTCCATGGGGATGTGCCGCCGGCGGGAGGGAGCGGGTCGGTGACGTCGGCAAAATAGGCATTCCCGCGAAATCCGTAAAGCAACGTAATACTGTCTCCTAATCCGATCTCGTGCTGCCAGAACAGGGCCGGATTCCAGACTTTTGAATCGGTGGTCTCGGGAATACCCTCCTCGGCGCCGAAAAACAACCGATTTCCCGGTCCCGGCTGGCCGAAGAGTCCGAAAAGGGCCGCCGCCGGAAAGCTCCGGTTTGCGGTGATGTCGTAAGTAAACGGGTAGTAATTAAAGTAATTCATGTGGGCTTCCCGATCCTCGTATCGGACGGTAAACCCGCCGACGATTTCGTGGCGTCGATTAAACCAATCCGGTGAAGCGTTCAATTCGGTGCGATTTTCAAAGGTGAACTGGGTGACATACTCCGTATATGAAAATTCATGATGCCGACGGCGGTTGATGTGTTCAACGAACGTTCGGTTGATAAACGTTGTATCCGTATCCCCGTGCCAACGGGCAATGAGCTGGCCGTAGACGATATTAGCGTTGCTGAAATCACCGCGGGAAAGGAGCGTGTCCTCATTCTCGATCGGCGTTGTCCCGGTTACCGTGGTGCGAAGCGAAAAGCCATCACCCGCGACGTCATTGAAATCGATCGCTTCACCATTGAGGTAAAGACCGTCGTGGGTGAGCCCGTCATAGGGGCGGTTGGCGCCCAGGTGCTGCGGTGCCACCTGCCAGACATACTGTGCATTAAAGTCGAGCAAGAATCGTTCGCTCGGCTTCCAGCTCAGCGCCAGATAGATATCCTGGTAATCCTCGCGGCCGCCGTTGGCGGTGTAGAGCGTCTCACTCTCCTGACCCTCATAGCTCAGGCGGAGGGCGAGCCGGTCCTGGATCAGGGGATGGTTGTGGTCGATGCGGACGAATCCGTCGATGAACGAATCCCCGCCCGGGATCCACGTTCCTAAACGCATCTTCACGGTCGTTGTCTTTTCGTCGAAGCTGGGACGCTTGGTAACGAAATTGACATATCCTCCGCTGTCGAAACCGGGGCCGTAAACGACCGATCCGGGCCCGCGGACAATGTCGATCGACTCAATCGCGTTAAAGCTGAGATCGATTCCATATTCGTTGCCGCTACGACGCTGCCCGTTAACATAATTCTCAGCAACATCACCGCGGATGGTAGGCGTGGTGGCATTTCCATAGCTGTTGGGCGCGAACGCGCTCGGCGTAAATGGGATGATTTCATCCAAAGTATCAACATTCCTCTCTTCGATTAGCGCTTGCGTGATTACACTGACACCACGCGGGATCCCGAGGATGTTTTGATCGGTTCCGTAAACGGATCCGACAGGTCCTGCCAGGGGGTTTACCGTCTTTTCCTCGGAGACTCCTTTAACGACGTATTCCTGAAGTTCAGTGATCTCAACCGATATCGGTTCATCACCAAATAGGGGCTCTCCGCAATGGACGAGGAGCAAGTATGCCATTAAGAGGCGGAGCGCGCGTCTGTCGGTGATGGTCGTTCTCGTATTCGTGGTAGACTCCGGTTTCGGATCGCTCCGGCAGAAGGAGCGGATAACCATGAAAACACGAGACTTTCCCTCCGCCGGCATGATCCGGATCAGGTTCAAAGGGTATCGGGAACGATCACTTCCCGCTCTCAGCCCCAAGCGTGAGACTCCCCGTCGATTTCCGCCTAATTAACCACGATTCAGTGACGCTTTCAACCTTTATTATGCCTTTCTGATATCGGTATCAGTTTTCGTGACTGCTCAAAGTGGTAAGCTCAATTGCGCTCCAAGAGTGTCAATAAGCCACAAACCACCGAGCCATTTCCGACTCCGCCTTTTCCATTACCTTTGACATCTTTATGCCATCAATTGACGTAGCGAAGATTACATCGTGTTCGGGTTTTCTGGGGTCGATCAATACTTTGCGGTTATCCAATGGCGAGACCATTTTCGACATCTTCGAGGTTCATCGTTGTCTTTCTTGTTCCGGCTTCCCACGATAGCCCGGAAGAATAATCAGTCCAATTAATTGTCTCAAGCAACCTGAACGGATAACGAACCCCATGGATGGTTTGATGGCCACACTGATGATAGTCCAGGCCGCCCGAAACCTGGAAAGCGGAAAACCTGAGCCGATTATTGGAAAATGATGATCGAAGCCGGAAGGATCGAAGTGGATTCCGGTGCTTTAGAAAAAGCTACCCTCTCCCAATGGCAGCTCATCCGCATCCGCTTCGCGCGCCATTTATTAGCTCATATCTCCCTCTTTCTAATACTGGTGCTCTACCTTGTGGCCGCTTTTGCGGAGTTCTTCGCACCCTATCCGAAAACCTGGAAACACCTGAGCTTCTCCTACTGCCCTCCCCAGTTCCCAGCCTTCGACCTTGCCAACGGGATCCATGTGGCAGCTTTGGAACAGGAAACGGACCGGGTGACCCTTCGGAAATTCTACCGGACGGACATGGCCAGATTGACCTCGCTCGGATTTTTCGTTCGCGGAGAACCCTACCGTCTGTGGGGGCTGATTCCCATGGAGCGGCATTTTTTCGGCGCCCGGCGAACCGCGGACCCGGGCAACGCCCAAACTCCCGCTCCGTATTACCTGCTGGGAGCCGACCGATACGGCAGGGATATTTTCAGCCGTTTGATTTACGGTTCCCGCATCAGTCTTTCGATCGGGCTCTTTTCCATCGCCATCACGTTTTTCCTCGGAATCACGATCGGCGGCATCTCAGGGTATCTCGGCGGAAGGACAGACCTCGTGATCCAGCGTTTTATCGAGATCGTCAACTCCTTCCCGCATCTCCCGTTGTGGCTCGCGCTGGGCGCGGTTGTTCCGGGCGAATGGTCCGCGCTGCGCGTGTATTTCGCGATTACAGTGGTCCTCAGCCTTTTGAACTGGACTGGCCTGGCGAGGGTTGTGCGCGGGAAGATACTTTCCCTGAGGGAAGAAGACTACGCCGTCGCGGCGCGCTTGATTGGGGCCGGGCACGGCCGGGTGCTGTTTCGCCATCTACTCCCCGGATTCACCAGCCACATCATCGTCTCCCTGACCCTCAGCGTACCCGCGATGATCCTTGGCGAGACCACCCTGAGCTTTCTCGGTCTAGGGTTGCGGCCGCCGATCGTCAGCTGGGGCGTCCTTCTGCAGGATTGCCTGAACCTCGAGGTCGTGGCCAGCTATCCCTGGCACTTGATGCCAGTCGTCATGATAATCGTGACGGTACTGGCGTTTAATTTTCTCGGGGACGGATTGCGCGACGCGGCCGACCCTTACTCCGCACGATAAATTTGGGACACCCTACCGTCCTGATCTACGACATGAAAATTCACCTGCATGAAGACCTACTGGGCCGCTCTCCTCGCCCGGCTAAACGCCCGCCGCAGGCAAATAGTACAGCCGTATTCCCCCCATTGTTGCACCCGATGGCGGGAAAAGGTAAGGCGTTTACGATCCCACGGATGCGTTTGTTTCCCGTCACTCGGAGGGAATATTGAAAAGCACTATCGAAAGAGTAATTGCCCCGGGGCTCTCACCATGAATTGTGTGGCCGCCGGTTGCCCTTATTCGGCATAAACCAGTCTCTTCGTATTCATCTCATATCTTCGCTTGGCAAGTTCCTTGAATAGCCGCCCGCTGCGGCGCAACTCCTCCTTCCTCGCCCGTTGGTCGGCCTTCGCCCGGGCATCCACAAGTTCCGGCGAACAGACGGCGGCGAGCAGATTCTCGAGTTCTTGCATTTTCGCGTTAACCTTTCTGTTCTCGGGCTGATGTGCTGCCAGATCCTGCATTTCGTGCCGGTCTTTTTTCAGATTGAACAGCATGGGCCGGGCGCCGACACACCGGACATACTTAAATTCGTCAGCGCAAACCGCGAACATGCTGCTCGGATATCCGGAGGCATGGTATTCGCAAAAAGCCACCGCCCCCCGGTCCTCTTCACGTTCCCCTCGAAGCAAGCCCAACAGCGATCGCCCCCGCATTTCTTCCGGATTCTGGTGGCCCGTCGCATCGCAGACCGTCGGGAATACGTCCAACATCGAAACAACTTCCGATATGACCTGGTTCCCCTCAATACCGGGCCCGGCGAAAACCAGAGGAACGCGTAGCGATTCCTCGTAGATCGATCCATGTTCGAAATGCCCATGCTCGCCCAGGGAATAACCGTGATCCGTGCCATAAACTACGAGGACCTCATCACGAAGGTTTTCTGCGTCCAGGGCGGCGAGCACTTTTCCGACGTTTCCGTCCAAGATTTCCACGGTTCCGAGGTACCCAATCATCATTTTACGCAAATCTTCCTCGTCGAATAGTCCATCATTATGGTGGCCGGCGTAGTCTCTGTTATAGGGATGAAGGTTGCTTCGGTCCTCCCGAAATCGCTCATCCCTTTCATCCAGATTCACCTCGCGTGCATAAGCGTTCCAGATTTCTTGCGGCGGCTTCCAGGGCCGGTGCATGTCGTTGAAGTTGACGTACAATACCCAGGGCCTGTCTCGGGGACGCCCCTCCTTCAACCAGCGAACAGCCGCGGCCGCGACTTTATCGTCATCTGCATAGTTTTGGAGAGTATCATCCGGCCCGGTCCCCTTATGTTTCCGGAGCAAATCGCGCCGGGGCAATATCTCCGCTTCCCGGTAGAGCGCATGGACGTCGAGATTGTCCCTATAAGAAGGCAAAATCGCTTCGCTGATTCCGTGGGGCGCACCTCGCTTGAAGTCGAGCTTGCCGACACTCGTAAAATGCACCCCATTCTTCTCGAAAATATGCCCCCACCCTTCAGGAACGCCGTCGTAACCCACAGTGTTGTCCCAGATCCCAATTTCATGCACAAACCGCCCGGTGTAGATCGCGCTTCGCGTCGGCGAACAAATCGGGCTCACGCAATAGGCCCTGGTGAAACGCGCTCCCTCGTTCGCCAGTCGATCGATATTCGGCGTCCGCACCGTCTTGTGTCCATAGCATCCGCAGTATTCGCTCTTATGGGCATCGCTCAGTATGAATACAACGTTCATGGCATTCCCTTCCATGGCAGGAAACGATAACACTTAATGGGCGGAGGTCTTATTCTCTTATCGATCTTTTCTTATCAGATTCCGGTCCCGAACCTGAACCCTCCTTCACAATCAAACCTCGCTTGACGCCGTGGAGCGCGCCCGAGGGTGTCTCGATGGTACGCTCCCTCCGGTTTTCTCCGCCCGCCCGACGGTGATTGAGGGACACCTCGACGTCGTCGCGGCAGGGCTCTCCGCCGCAAAGAGCGGCCAAAATTCGTCTCTTCGGAATCATCCTTGACAAAGTTATCTTACACCCCCTTTTTTCGCGGGAAAGGCGAAATTGTTATCCTTTCCGTTTTTTCTTGGCGGAGCAATTCGCCAATCGAAATATAATCCTCAAACTAAGGTTTACTCTATGAAAATGTTATCATTTGGCATTCTACCTTGCTTATTGGCGAGCGGAATTATCCTCACAAGCACAGGAGGCAGAGGAGCCTTCCGAAGAGAACATCGTAACCTTGTCCGAATTCGAAGTGTCCGAAGACGCCGTCAAGGGATGGGTTTCTTCGCAGACAGTATCCGGCCTGCGTTCCGCACAGTTGCTTACCGATGTGCCGCAGCATATCAACATCGCCACGCGCGATTTTCTTGACGATCTTTCTCCGGTTAATTCTGCCACTGCGGTACAATACGCCTCGGCAGGGACGTCAAACAAGTCAGTCTGGACGGATGATTTTTATATCAGGGGTTTTCGCACGACATTTACCTCCGTGGACGGATTTGAGAGTTTTAACAAGACGATCACTCCGGATATTATGGTCGAGCGCTTGGAAATCATCAAAGGGCCTGCTTCTATCCTCTACGGTGGTGCATCGGAAAACGGCGGCACGGTAAACCGGGTTTTGAAGACGCCTTCACGCGAGTTTCAAGGCCAGATTAAATTCGAGATCGGAACCGACAATTGGTACGGCGGCGCGTTCGATGTCAGCGGCCCACTGGGTGAAAGGAAGGGAATTCAGTACCGCTTCATCGGGGAACTGCGGGATGCTGACAGAACCCGTTTCGGGGATATTGCAAAGGATGATCAGATCGTCCTTTCTCCCGCATTTTCCTTTGATATAGGTGATCGCTCTAATCTCGTCGTCCGTTACCGCTATCTCGATCGCAAATTTGGTGACACATCACAGTTCCTCGACCCGGATGTGTATCCCCAGGTAAAGATTATTGAAGACGTTACATGGAACGGGCCAAATTCGCGCCCCCATCGTTCCATAATCAGCCATGACATATACGCCAACTTTACATCCGCAATAACGGACAACCTTGCCTTTCGGAGCGCTTTTCTCGTACAGAGAAGCAAGCGCCCCACGCAACGTGCCGTGGGCAACACGTCCAATTTAGAGGACTCCCCTGTAGGCGGTCTTACCTGGAATGTGACTCGGTCGCATCAAACCCAGACCCATTGGAATACCCTTGAAGCTGTGCAGGGCGATATCGTCTATAAATTTGATTTGGGTGACAACATACAGTCACGAACCAGCATAGGTGGAGAATACAATCAAACCAGTCAGGATTTCTTGTTCGTTTTACCATTAAGCAATGCTGATTTCGATTTTAAAGCGCCCACTTATCCCGAGCAGGAGCCCGGCGCGGTGTTTGAGGATTTCTGGCGGTTCTTCCGCTTTCAATCCCAAGCTAACGCTTTTACCGGCATTTACGCACAGGAAAGCCTGTCATTCTGGGATGGACGGTTCGCTATCACAGGCGGTGTCCGCTATAATTACACACACACCTCGCGGTTTATGCGTTGGCAGGGAGCAGATCCGGCTTCCGGCGGCATTGACCCGGTCACAGCTTTCTACGATCCGAGTAACCCCCAAAGAAACTCTCCAGGTGGCACTTCCGCCTTATGGACAGGGCGCTGGGGCGTCGTCTTCAAGCCATTCAGTGAGTTTACCAACCTGTCTTTTTTCGCCGGATTCAACGAATCGTTCCGGCCGGCATCCGGCGCGGATTTTGCGGGCAATCTATTCGGTCCCACGCGCGCCGAAAGCACCGAAGGTGGTGTTAAACTTGATTTATTTAATGGCTTTTCGGGCACGATTTCCTACTACAGTCTGAACATTACAGGTCTGAAACGCAAGGATCCGGACAACTTCGGGTTTGACGTTCAGGACCAGAACAATGTCGGTTCGGGTTTCGATATGTCTCTGATTTATGCGAACAGAGGATTCTCTGCCATAGCCAATTACTATAATGGAGACATCGTTAATCAGGACGGCAGCCTGCCGCCCAGCGCTCCTCAGGAGACATTCAGTGTATTTGCCAAATACACATTTGAGGAAGGTTCAATGCAAGGATTCACCTTCGGTGGCGGCGGTAAATTTCAGGGCACATCCCCCTCAAACCGTGCCCGTGCACCGGACGGCACTCTTGTATTCCAGCCCAGCACCTGGGATTTCGATATCTTTGCCAGCTACACGAAGGGCCGCTACAAGTTCCAGGTCAATGTCGCCAATTTGACTGACGAGACCCTATGGGGCGAAATGTTCAGCGCAACAAACAACTTTCTTGTTGAAAGACGGCGCGTCAAATTTACGGTTTCCTCCCGGTGGTAATAGGGTAACCTATTTAGACCCCATTCGAAAAGCCTTTCGAGCGGGCGGTTTAAGGTTCTCCGCCACGGGCGGACCAGCCTATGGCTGGCAGGTTTCGGGTTTTAGGCTGCCGGCGCTGCCGATGAGCAGGTATTGAGCGGCCATCGGCGTGGCTTGCTGCACAATACGTATATTTGCCGCTGTCTGGAGGCATACTCATCCCGTGGTGCTTTTTTCTCTGAGCTTCAAAGCGGTCAGATTCAGGCTGCCTGTTCCAGTTCCTCCCCTCGGCGTTTCTTCATCAGTATGATGCGGCAGAAGTTGTAGGCCAGAACCTTCTCGAGCAGTTCATCGCCTACCGCATCGATGCCGCGGCGGCCGAGTTCGCCAAAGGCAAATCCATCTTTAATCGTGAACATCAGCGACTCCACTGCGGAGCGATCGCGGCGTGCCTCGCGATACGCCTCGCTCTCCCAGTCCTCGGGGGTGGTCAACTTCTTGCCCTTCGCCCCACTGATACTGATCTGCTTTACCCCCATGCTCAGCACCTCCTTGCGTCCCTTCGCCGAAGCATATCCGTCATCGGTGCTGACCAGTTCAGCAATGACACCGGTGCGCTTGATCGAATCGCCGATGGCCGGCGCCAGCTCAATGGAGTCTGCCGCGTTGCCTTGCGGTACGATCAGGCTGGTGACAAAACCGTTTTCGCTGCGAACCAGTTGTGGCTTGTACCCGATCACTGGATTGCGGCTGCCCTTCTTGATGTAGGCCGCCGATCCGTCCGAGAGGCTCAGGACCTTCTGTGTGGACGGTAGCTTCTTTTCGTGAAACACCCGATCATGAGCATACTCAACAACCCGCTTGGCGTCGGCAATATCGCCCCTGATCTGGCTCAATGCCCGCTCCAGAAGCTCCCGGCGAGTGGGAGGCAGTGAATCCATCGACAGGCCCTCTTCAAGATGGCTCAGTTCCCCCGTTAGTGAGTCGGCCGCCTTGCGGCCCCGCTTGAGCAACCGCCGGTAGTGTTTCTTCAGCTTGCCCTTCGACTTCGGTTTGCCCGCGGCCAGACAAATCTGAAACTCCAGCTTGTCCATTTCCTCCAGCCAACGCCCAACCCATCCCTTGCGAAAATCCTCCAGCCCGAAGACATGCAACTTCTGACCCAAACGATTGGCCCGCATCAAAAGACCGCTCAGAATCTTCCCATCGGTGGGCCAGCAGCTGTTTGCTTTCACCGAGGTGCTGTCGATCGTCAGCTTCCCGAAATCGTCCCATTGCTCCTGGAGGATAAACCCAATCTGTTTATCAAAGATCAACTCGCGGGTCGTATGGCTGACCAGGTTCACGTTCTCCAGAATCGTCGTCACCGCCGGCATTCTCAGTCCCCCGCTCTGCAAAAATCCGTACAAGCTCATCGACTCGCGCACAAACCGCCGTGCCGGTTTCGTGGTCAACGAACCCAGAAACCCTCGAAGCATCACGAACACGTATACCGCATAAGCCGGCATCCGCGGCCGGCCTGCCCCAAGATTCAATTCAGCAGCCAGAATATTCTCCTCCTCGATGTCCAGCTCCGGCAGCTCCGCTGTGCGCCCTTCAAAGAACCTGCGATCTTCCAATCGAAGTTTCTTCTTCTCACGCGCATGGGCGTCCAGATCCTTCTCGATCGCCTCGATGATTTGCGCCGCGAACCCGGCCAATTCTTCAACTTCATCCAGAAAATCACGGAAATCCGTGTCTGGAACCGGCAGAATGAGGTTGCTAAGGGGCGTCTTATCGCTTTTGTTCTCCTCTGTCGCACATGTTGGCATGTTTAACTCCTTTCTTAATCTTAAGTTGTTAAACACTAGCATGTTGCGACACTTTTTATCAAGCCAAAAAATGATTTTTCTCAAGTTTTTCTTGCGCCTTTTGCGCCTCTTTGCGGCCAATCAGTAGCTTTTCGGATAAGGTCTATTTAGAGCCTGTTCGAAAAGGTATATGTCCTCTGTTGTGAACGCTATAGGGGTATATGCAGTCGAATAATCCGGTATCCGCATCGGGTGGTGCAGATCCCCGAAAATGGACGGTTTCCATTATCGGCGGCGAGACCCACATAAAGGAGATCACTTCTCTATGCGGCGAGATGGTCGAGATCAATGGAGCCTCCGTGCGCGAAGAGCAGATCGGATGGGCTGAGGAACTATTCCAAACCGAGATCTACACCGACGCGGAAGAAATGCTGGAAGCCTGCGAACCGCACATCGTGGTCGTGGCGAATGAGAATGATCAAAAAGCGGCCGCGATCTTACAGGCTTTCCGTCGCGGTTGTCACGTCATCGCGGATAAACCCGCCGCCATCAACCTCGCCGAACTCGATGAGATCGAGCGCCATGGGCAGTCCCATGCGCGGCGATTGCTCATGCTTCTGACCCTCCGCGGCAATCCGCAGTATCGCAAGGTGAGAGACCTTGTCCGCTCGGGCGCGATCGGAGAGCCCATACAGTGTCAGGCGAAGATGTCGGTTGAATTGAAACCGGGCGCGCGGCCGCCGTGGTTTCTCGACCAACGCCTCTCAGGGGGACCGATCCTCGATCTGGCGATTCATTCCATCGACGCGGTGGAGTGGGCCACCGGGCTGCGGCTCACGCAGGTAACCGCATATCAGGCCAACAGGTCGCGCCCGGAAATGCCCGAGCTGATCGACAGTGGGGGCGCCCTCTTTCAACTGGAAAACGGTGGGACCGCATTCATACAGTATAACCGGGTGCTTCCGGATGGGTGCCGCAATGACTACCGACTCGATGTGGTAGGGACGGAGGGCCAGATTGAGTTTCGTCTGGGAAAGTATATCCGCCTGCAGAAAGAGGGAAACACGGTCGAAGATTTCCCGTTGGCTGAGCTTCCCGCCAACCGGTCAGTCGTTAAAGACTGGCTCGAGTCCCTGCATGACGCATCCGCCTCACCGCTGGTTCCCGATGCCGCTTCAATTCGAGCAAATCGCATCGCTTGTCTCACCCAGAAATCAGCTGACAAGGGAATCACTGTATTAATTGATGATTAAATCAGAAGTAACGCCGATTCAATCGCCGGCATCGTTCCTGCTTCTGAGCGAATCCTCGCATCGCTATAGAGAGACTGCGTCGCTTGAATTTCAATATGAACCAAACCGGGAGCTGCCAGCGGATTCGCGGGTGTGGCTTTGCTGCGATATTCGCCAGCACGCGGGATTTCCCCAATGCACGGACGAACTAGAGCCGAACTACGTTTCGGCCACGACGTCGGCAAACAGGGCCGTGAGGTGCGAGACTTACAAGGCGCGAACGCTCGATCTATATCCGAAGGTAGTCGAATTCCTCTATGTCTGCGAAATTATCTTTGAAGAGGGACTGGCGGACGGCGAAACGGTGGTCGTCCGGCTCGGGTCCGATTTCGCCGGTTGGGAGCTTCCCACCCATCCGATACATTCATTCAGCTTCTGGTTGGTGGAGAGCGAACCGGGCGGATGGCGTTTTGAACCCACCCATTACAAGTCCTACCGTGCATTCCACCGCAGCGTCGATGATGACACGATCCCCGAAACCGTCTTCACACAGGAAATCTCGGTGGAGGGAGTCCTGCCCCGACCATCCCCGGAAAACACGCGGCGGACACCAGGCATTTTTTGGGATGATTTACACGGTATGGCATTCAACCAACGGCCGCTGGACGACTTTTACCGTTACGCCCGGGACGAAGCTCACTACGACTTCGCCGCAGCTATGCTTTTCAGTTATAACGTTTGTGTCGACAATGTCTGGGATGGAGTTAAACGAGCCGCGGCACACTGGACGGAGCCGGGCAAGTTTATCGCGATCACCGGCGTGGAGGCGGGAACAGTCCCCAACGGCGCCCACCGTAACGCCCACTTCTTTGTAAAACCTGAGCAGGTTCCGCCGATATTCTGTGAAGACCGGCCGCCCGCGCTCGATCCCCGGTTCCTTCGCCGTTTCAACAATGATACCATTCATTGCGAGAACCTCGACCAGTATTATGAAACCGTCCAGCGGTATAATGGAATCGTCAGCGGGCACTTCCACACGCTGGACTTTCACCGCGAGATTCTCGCGGAGATCTGGCAGAAACAGCGGGGAGCGCTGAAGGAGGAAGCGAGGATTTTCGATCTCCTCAACAAGGGGCATATCCTCGGCATCGTGTCCGGGAGCGACACCCATGACTCCATGCCCGGCAACCCCGACCCGGAACCGGGATGTCCATTTCCTGCCGGTCAGACCGGCGTGCTCGCGCCCGAGCTTTCCCTCGAAGCGCTCCACGAAGCGATCCTCGCTCGCCGCGTTTTCGGCACGACGGGCGCCCGAATCGCGCTCAGATTCGAATCAAACGGGAGCATGATGGGAACCATCCTCCCGGTGAAGGCCGAGCGGGTATTCGAGGTTTGCGCGGAGGGCTCGCACGACATAGCGCGGATCGAGCTGATCCGGAGAGGGAAAACTGTAGCCTCACACCCGGGCAATGGAACGACGATGGAGGTCGAGTTCAAGGACACCTCGGAGGGCAGCGATGACATTCAATGGTATCTGGCGAAGGTAACACAGGAAGACGGACACCGGGCATGGAGCAGCCCCATCTGGTTTAAGGAGTAACGGGAGTTCGATACAAATCCGCTTATGCGGCCATCCGTAGAGGTTTTTTGCGCTGACAGGGACCAATGGAATCAACCGACTATTTAGTTATCGGAGGAGGGATCGTGGGTATTACGATCACCTACCACCTCGCCCGAAGGAAGGAGGGCAAGGTCGTGCTCTGCGAACGCAGAGCCCTCGCCTCGGGTACGACCGCATTCTCAGGAGCGATGTGCGGACAGCAAGCGGCTGAAACCGACACCATCAGCCGCCTTGCGGTCAGTGCCTTGGAGGCATACGAAAACTTTGAAGAGGAGGTCGGAGGAAGTTGCGGTTTTTTCAATCATGGCCTGCTCGTCGCCCGCAATGATCTGGCCACCACAGAGAAGTACGCGGCCGCCGCCAGACGGAACGGGTCCACGGTTCGAGTTTTAGAGGGAAAAGAGATCCACGATGTCTATCCGGAGTTTAACACCGACGGCGTCGAAGCGGCGGCTTTCTTTCCCAGAACGGGTTGTGTCGATGCCTTTCAGACGGTGCACTCTTATGCCCGGGCGGCACGGGAATACGGCGCGGAATTAAGGGAGTTTTCGCCGGCGGAACGCTTCCACGTAGAAAAGGGGGAAATTACCTCCGTAGATACCGCCACCGGTTCGATTTCACCTGGGAAAGTGGTCCTCGCCTGTGGTCCGTGGAGCCTCAAAGTGGCGGCCATGGCGGGCATCCAGTTACCCATTGAAAACGTTCGCGTGGGGGTGTCCTTCTACCGTCGACCCCCAGGGTTCTTCGAACGGCCGCCGGTAGTATGGGTCGACGGGATCGGTGGCTTCGTACCCTGGCACGCTTCCAACATCAGGGTTCTTTGCGATGACCGTAAACCGCGGATACCTGTCGACCCCGACCCAACCGAGTCGACCTGCCCAAACTGGATGGTCGACCGGTGTTCTGAATCGATCCGATATCACCTGCCGAATATGCGCAGGGGGGTATTCCAGGGCGGTTACGCCACCTGCTACGACGAGACTCCCGACATGAAGCCCCTGTTGGGTTTTGTCGAGGGGCTGGAAAATCTCTTCATCGACTGTGGGTGGAGCGGCAAAGGGTTTAAATACTCGGTCGCCCTGGGGCCTCACCTCGCGGAATGGATTCGTACCGGAAATTGCCCGCTGGACCTCGCACCGTGGCTCGCCTCGCGCTTCAGAGTTTCCGCGTAGTTGCGTGTCCAATCAATGCGAAGATAAGATTTAATCCGTCAACGAATATGAGTCCTCGCTCCTCAGGTACTTCGCCTCGTCGCGGTCCTGCCCTCTACGGTTGGGCGCTGCGGCAACTGGGGGTGCAAAGGGCGCACGAGACCACACGGGGCAGCAAGAACCTGATCGTAGCTGTAATCGATATCGGCTACCGGACCCACAGCGATCTTGAACCGCATCTGTGGATCGACCCGAAGAACAAGCGAAGCAGACGGCATGGATGGGATTTCGTCGATGACGACGCCAGCCTTGAATACCGGGGCGTGCGTGAGGAAAGCAGCGAGTATTTTCGGGGACACCACGGGTTTGTGGGCGGCGAAGTGGCCCACCTCGCGCCGGAGTGCCCCATCATGATGGTGCGCGTCGGCTACGGGAACCCCGAGAGCTGGGAACGGGGTATCCGATACGCCGTAGACCACGGCGCAAAGATCCTTGTAACGCCTCACGGCTACATAAGCGGCGAACGGGCTAACGGCATCCCCCTCTTCTACCAGGGGACGGATTTCAGCTACCCATGGGACAATCCCGGGCTACGGGAGGCGATGGATTACGCCTTTGCTCATGGATGCCTCATTTTCAAGAGCAGCGGGGACAACCGTGGCCGGCGCGTCGTGACCTTTCAAGCCGGATTCGATGCTGTCTTCACTGTGGGCTCGACAAACCGGAAGGGCTGGCCCGCCGATATCTGTCCCGATTGCGACTACGTCGAAGCCGGGGCGCCGGGCGGAGAACGCTCCTCGGGACGCCTCAGCGATCAGATTCGCGGATACGGAGGCGATCAGAATTTCATAAATTTCACTGGAGGCTGCATGGCGTCCGGGTTTGCGGGCGGAGTCGGGGCGCTTGTATGGTCGCGTTTTCCACATCTCGAAAATGAACAACTACGCCAGGTTCTCCGCAATACGACTCGGCCCGTATCCGGTCTCGTCTACGACCCTTACGGGTGGGAACCGAATCTCGGTTTTGGGATCCTCGACGCCCGCCGCGCCGTAACTCTCAAGGATTCACAATTGTGCCGCGATGTGAAGCTGCTCCCCTCGACAGTCCGTTTCAAGAATCGAAGATCTCGCAAGACTCTGAAAGCAAGGGTGCGAAACCGCGGGGTGTTTGATGCGGAAAAGGCAATTGTCGTCGCCTACGACGGGGATCCCCAAAAACCTGCCGATCGGAACGCGTCGAGAGCCCGGCCCGCCTCTCCTCTGCAGATCGGACACACTGTCTTCGCCATCCGCGGATTTCAGCAAAAAGAGATTCTCATCAATCTAGTCTCGCGGCCGAAAGGCACAGTCTGGTTCGAGACCTTCACCCTCGACCGCAACGACGCTGGACACGTTCATCGCGCTAGGAATCTTATAGTAGCTCCAGGTTATTCATCCAAGGGGCCGAGTGGAGCCGCAGGAAAAACTCGGCGAGGCCCCTTTGTGAATAACTTGGCCGATCAGTGGTTGGCGATGGGTCAAAGAGTTTGTTTGGCTAAGGGTGAAAATATTCAAAGGCAGCCGTCCACTACGAACTTAGGAATCAGTCCGAAGAGGACTTCCGACAGAATTTCGAGTGGACGGCCTGCCTGGATGACCGAAAACGAACACTCAGTTTACATCCTCATAACAGGATCCAACTATAAGGACTTCGCCTGGACATCCAGTGCCTTTGAAAAAAGCAAAAAGACAAACTAAAGGAACAAAGGGATGCAGAAAAGGGAAAAAACAAATCGATATAGTGTGGTGATAGGAATTGATTGGGCGGATCAGAAAAACGATCTGTGGATCATAGAGAGCGAAACGGGAAAAGGGACCCATCGACAGGTGGCGCAGGATGCGGTCAGCTTGCACGAATTTGCCGTAGAGATGAGAGAAAAGTATGCCAGCGTGGGCAAGCGCATGGCCATGGTGGTGGACCAGAAGCGAGGAGGGTTGATCAACTTTCTGATGGGCTTGGAGTTTGTCGATATCTATCCAGTGCATGCGGCCAGGGCGAAGGATTATCGCCGGGCGCTGTATCCATCAGGGGCCAAGAGCGACCCGGTCGATGCGCAAATACACGCGGAGTTTTTCCTCAAACATCCCGAGCTTTTTACCAAATGTTTCATACCTGACACGGCCCAAACACGGGAGCTGAACCTGTTGTGCGAGGACCGCCGTGGATTCGTCGATCAGGCTACCAGCCTCGAACAGCAGTTGGGCAGTTGTCTGAAGCAATATAACCCTTTGGTCTTGAAATTGTTCGATGATCTAGGCAGTGGCCTGTGCCTGCACTTTATATTGCGTTGGCCGACCCTCAAGAAGCTGCACAGAGCATCGGAGGGTGTCTTGCGAAAGTTCTTCTATAAGCACAACTGTCGCAGTGACGCCAAAATCCAGGAGCGTCTCGAATTGATCGGTAACGCACGAGCCTTGACCGAAGATGCAGCCATCATTGAAGCATCCAGCAGAAAAGCACAGACGTTGGCCGGACAGCTTTTGACCCTGTGCCCGCAGATCAAAGCGTATGAGAAGCGTATCAGGGAGCTATTCAGAAGCCATCCCGATGCAGCCGTGTTCAGTGGCATTCCCGGAGCCGGCGAGGTCATGAGTCCCCGGTTGCTGTGCGCGTTCGGGACCGATCGTTCGCACTTCGAAACGGCCCAGAACATGACCCAGTGGAATGGATCCGCTCCGGTCACGATCAACAGCGGGCAGGACAAAAGAACCGGACAACCGAAACGAATGGTCAACTGGCGGTGGGCGGCTCCTACCTTCGTGCGGCAAAGTTTCGTTGAATTTGCCGAACATTCGATCCGAAACTGTGCCTGGGCAAAGGCCTTTTACCAGATCAAAAAAGAACAGGGCAAACCCCGCCAAACCATTCTTCGTGCCCTCGCTCTCAAGTGGACCCGCATTCTGTTTCGCTGTTGGCAAAATAGCGAACGCTACGATGAGCAAAAGTATCTCCAATCGCTCCAACGCACCGGTTCACCGGTGTGGAAAAGACTTCAGCAAGCAAATGCCAACGCCTTGTAAACACAACATGAGAAAAAACTCAAAAAATCCCTTGACGGACTACCTCAGTTTTCTGTCGGACTTAGCATTCCTAGCTTCTCCGTGGTGTAGATTTCACGGTGACAGATCGACACTCCGACTCAGATGAGACCGACAGATTCCTTGGAAGAAAATGAAACTGAGATTTGAGAGATATTGACATATCTATTCCGTCCTCGAATACGAATCTGATGATGAAAGATTGTGGCTCGCGGGTTGATCGTGTCAAAATGGCCCATAGCGAACCTGCTCTGCAACAATTCGTTCACTTTCCCGCAAATCTCAGGTTCATTTTCTTGTCTCTAGCAGCCTGTCGGAATGAAACTGGATAACTCTCTCGAAAGAGGCATAAAGTCCGATCCCGGCTTGCCGGGACTAGATTTCTCAATAGCTGACATTGAGTCAGCGGCATCGGTTATCTACAAATATCTGAGTGCAACTCCTCAGATTTCGTGGCCGCTTCTGAACAAAAGATGCGGATGTGAAGTGTGGGTTAAACATGAGAATCATTTACCTACGGGAGCATTTAAGGTCAGAGGTGGGGTCTGGTATACCGAAAATCTAATTAAGAATAATAAAAATATACATGGAGTCATCGCCGCAACCCGAGGGAATCATGGCCAAAGCGTCGCTCTTGCCGCACGCAGGCATAAGCTACGAGCAACTGTCGTGGTTCCGCACGGAAATAGTCACGAGAAAAACCGAGCCATGCAGGCCTACGGTGCTAAACTCATTGAACACGGACGGGACTTTAATGAAGCTCTTATCTATGCTCAAAGGCTCGCTGAAGAACGTGGACACCATTTGTTTCCATCGTTTAATCCTCTGTTGGTTCAAGGAGTTAGTACCTATAGCGTTGAGTTGCTCAAAACCGTTCCCGATCTGCATACGGTTTATGTGCCGATCGGTATGGGTTCCGGGATATGTGGTATGATCGCCGCCAGAAATGCCTTGAATCTTAAGACTGAAGTTGTCGGCGTTGTTTCAGAAAATGCTCCAGCCTACGCCCTTTCGTTTGAGGATGTTCAACTCAGAGAAACTACCTCTGCTGATACATTAGCGGATGGAGTGGCGGTACGTATTCCTAATCAACAAGCATTCGAATGTATTCTAAAAGGGGTCTCGCGAATTGTGACGCTCAATGAGCAGGAAATTCTAGACGCTATTGGATACTATTTTACCGACACTCACAACATAGCTGAAGGTGCGGGTTCATGTCCCCTCGCTGCCCTCCTGAAAGAAAAAGACAAGATGCAGGGAAGGAAAGTGGGGTTAATTCTATCGGGCGGAAATATCGACTGGGCTCTATTCTGCCGTGCGATCGATAATAATAGCACAATAACCGATGGCTAACGCTAGCGTTCGGCCCGAGAGCATGGGGGTTCTGAACTTGCAGGCCTTTGGAGCGTCGACGGGAAACTCAGGCATTAGATCCCAACCTTTGCTTCCTTGTTTCTGGCTAATTTGGCGATCACCAACTTTCTGCTGGATCGTGGCAAACTCTTGACCTCGATAGCAAGCGGAGGTTGCTTGCGGAGGAGAATCAGGAATGTTGGTGCAGCGGTCTGGTGCAGAGCTTTGTTCTGCTGCGTTCCGTCTGAACGGTTTTGCCGTCGGTATGGAGCTTTAAACCCCCCACCTCAGCGGCTTAGTCGCAAAAAAGCAATTTCCTTTCATTTAATAATACCATCGGGTGTCATCTCGGCCCTCCCCTCATCATCCCACTCAAAAATCACCTTACCTGTCTCCCCTGTGTCAAAGAGCGAGAAGGCTTCAACTGCTTGGTCAATAGTGAAACGTTGGGTAACGATGTCGTCCAGAGGGACAGGGTGTTTGAGCAAGAATTCGACCGCATCGTAATAGGAAGCAATGGAAAAAACCGCATTACTCCTAATTGTGAGGTCTTTCTCAAAAACATCGCCAAAATCGACTGCCAGATCTGATTCCCCAACGCCGACATACACAACCGTGGCGCCACGAGTGGCAACGGATGCGGCCTGCCTTCGAGCAACCGGGCTTCCCGAACACTCCAGGACACCCCCAACACCTTTGCCCCCGGTTAAATCTCTAATCGCCTCAACAGGGTCATTTTCCAAGGCGTTGATGACCACCCCCTTTCCCACCTTCTTTGCAAGTTCAATCCGATAAGGGTGAATATCTACGCCAATCCCGCGATACCCCATCCCCATCCCCAGCAACAATCCAGACAGACCAACTGGCCCCAGACCAAAGACCACAAGCGTATCTCCCGAGTGCGCCGGGATTTTGCGCAACGCAGAGAATGATGTGCCGGCCGTACACGAAAGCTGCGTGGCCACGGCAAAAGAAAGTTCATCGCGTAAGGGAAGGCAATAACGAGCATCCGTGAGCATATAGTCAGCATGAGAACCATCCTGCGTTCGGCCAAAAGCCCCTCTCACATCATCACAAAATGCGGCATTACCCGAACGACAATCCATGCAACGCCCACATCCTACCCGGTGATAAACGCAGACCCGATCCCCGACGGAAGGATAGTCAATATCTGGCCCCACTTCGGCAACAACACCAGTAGGCTCATGTCCAGAGATCATCCCTTTTCGTTCCTGAGCCCATATGCGGCTGCTGTGATATTTGTGCAAGTCGCTGCCGCAAAGACCGGCAACCTTCATCTCAACGACTACTTGCCCTGAACCCGGTTCTGGCTGAGGAAAATCCCGAACCTCAACTTCGCTCTCACCCAGATAGACAACGCCTTTCATAGTCTTCCTCTCATCCCATTTAGTAGATCTTCCATGTCAGCCTAACAAGTGATTGAGCAGTTTCTGCACTATTCCCGGAGCCGGAACATGCTGTCAATGAAATTGGTAAGTGCTGGTCCGGTTTACTAACTTGAGTTCCCTCCTAAAATCAGGATAGTAGAGTTTCTTGGATTTTCCCTTAGACCTAAGACGCGGAAGTTGATGCAGGCCAAGGCAGTGCAGCAGTCGGAGAGTGCCATTACCTGAACCTCGACGAGGCGATATCGACCGTCCACAACGGGAAGGGCCGCAAAGACCGGACGGTGCCGCTACCCCGGAAATTGATTCCGGCTCTGGAGGAGCAGTTGGAAAAGGTGCAAGATGTTTAGGAACATAAGCAATCGCGCCAAATACGAACCTTCTAAGGCTTGAAACCATTTCCAACCCCAGGTAGCTATACAGTGCGCTTGCTCCGCGCGGAGCGGAAAGAAAATTCTCACAAATATGATCACACTACCTTACACGGAAAAGGAGGTTGACGCTTTCTTGAGTCAACCGGGTGCGGGAGTTTTGAACGCACTCAGAGACGTGAAAGGAGAAATTTGCATTCTGGGCGCGGGCGGTAAGATTGGGAAGCACCTGGCGATGACGGTGAGCAATGCACTGCGGCAACTCAATAAATCGAATTCGGTCGTGGCGGTATCGAGGTTTCAGAGTTTGCACTCTCGCGAGGATTTCGAGGACTGCGACATTGCGACTGTGAAGTGTGATTTGAGCATCCCGGAAGAGGTCGAGGCTCTACCCGATTGTGCCGTCCTTTTCTTTCTGGCTGGGAAAAAGTTCGGCTCCTCGTCTTCGCCCGAATCACTTGACCGGATGAACGTTCAGGCGCCGAAGCTGGTGGCGGAAAAATTCAAGGATGCCCGTATTGTGGCGTTTTCCACCGGCTGCGTGTATCCCTTCGTGCCGATCGAATCGGGAGGGTCAAAGGAAACGGATCCTCCTGAGCCTGTTGGAGCTTATGCGCGCTCGTGTCTTCATCGTGAGGAACAGTTTGTCCACGCCTCGAGAAGATTCGGCACTGATTGTTCAATTATTCGGCTGAATTACTCCGTTGAATTTCATTATGGTGTATTAGTCGATATCGCGACAAAGGTTCTGGCCGGTGAACCCGTCGACGTGACGATGGGATATGTGAATCTCATCTGGCAGAGCGACGCGATCGCGCACTCCATCCAATCTCTGGATAATGCCGGATCTCCGCCGTCTATTATTAATGTGACGGGTCCGGATACTCTCTCCGTGCGCAAACTCGCTTCGAAATTCGGGAAGATATTCGAAAAGGCACCTGTCTACACCGGTCAGGAAGCGGATACAGCATGGCTCAATAACGCTGAAAAAGCGCATAGACTGTTCGGCCGGCCTCGAGTAAGTATCGATGATATGGCCTCCTGGACCGCCCATTGGCTGCTTGAGAAGGGGAAGATCTGGAACAAGCCGACCAAGTTCGAACAACGAGATGGGAACTTTTGATCCGTCAATTCGGAGGTCGGATCGGGGGTACTGGCTGAACGATCGTTCTCCGTCGCACGTTCAATCGGTTTAACAATTCCTCCGATGGTTGATAGCCTGAGAAGTAATTACCCCATTGTGGACCGTAACGATAGATTAAGATGCGCCTCTCCCCTTCATTCACGCGCCTGGCGGAACCGTGGGCGAGACAATCAACGAATAAGAGGGCGTCTCCAGCTTCGAGGTAAACTTCAATCGCACCCTCCACTTCATCGACGGAACC
This sequence comes from Candidatus Moanibacter sp., assembly GCA_965215885.1. Classification (GTDB taxonomy): domain Bacteria; phylum Verrucomicrobiota; class Verrucomicrobiia; order Opitutales; family UBA2987; genus CBDCEW01. The sequence goes on along the minus strand of CBDCEW010000100.1, from coordinate 154,319 downwards.
TGAAAGTTGCTGGGGTTCCTCCAACCGGGGGTGTATGATATTTGATTTGTGGCTTCCCGGGATTACCATGGTTGCGCCGTCACCGGGACCGATGTCGGTGAGCGCGACCAGGATATTGATCTGGCCACAACGAAACTGGCTGTTGTGATAGCGATAGCACGTACGAATGCGCCTCTTGTGGGCCCCGGAATGTAATCCTATGGCCTCACCCGGCCCCCTCAAATTTACAAAATTCTCAGCGAGTTGGAGTCCGTCGTCTCCGCCCACGAAGCGCAAAACGAGATCGATCCAAGACTGATGGTCAATCAGCTCTTCGAACGGACCGCCTAGTTCGAGCACCTGCTGGAGATTGACGCCTAGATCTTCGCGCTGGTCGCGGCGGCGAACATTGCGGTGCCATTCTCCTCGCTGCAAACGAGGCACGGTATCGATTTCGAGATTGATTCTCCCAACCTCTTCAACCGTCAAGGCCTTGTGAAGATTCAGATAACCTTGAAGATCGAACAGATATTCCTGTAGAGGTATCGGGATTGAAGCGTCTTCGAGATTTGCGTTCTTGTCATTCATCATGTGCCAAAAGTCCGACAGATTCCTAATTTGAGATTATCACTAATTTGAAAGAGAATGCTATGCCATTCATCAATATTGACGACTACGAACCGATAGAACTGGCGCCGGGGGCAAGGGCGCGCACACCGTATGGCAAACATGTCATGCTGTCCTACCTCGAATTGGACGAGGGTTCCGTCATTCCTCTCCACAAGCATCCGCATGAGCAGGCCGGAATGCTTCTGAAAGGGAAGATGGAGCTGACCATCGGTGAAGACACGCGTATATGCGAACCGGGGGAGATGTTCATAATTCCGTCCCTCACTCCCCACTCCGCCAAACCCGTGGATGGTCCGGCGACGGTCCTTGATGTCTTCAGCCCGGTGCGGGAAGACTATGCCGCGCTCTTCAACAAATATGTCCGCGAGTAATCGAAAACCGGTATGGCTTACGGCTCCATTGGAGTCCAGCATAGTCCACCCCAATCCGTGGCTTCCGCACAATTGCTGACGAAAGTAACCTTAGGCCACCCTCTTCCACCCATAGACCGCTATGCGGTTTGGCGCACAAACGGTCATGACTCTTATCGATCTCCAATGCCTTAGTTAATCGTCCGGGACCTCTATACTCCCCCGCGCCTCTTATGAGTATTGCCGCCGGATATTCTCGAGGGCCGGTCACGATATTGAGAAGCCAGTGAATGCCATAGCAAAGGTAGACATACCAGTAGCCGGCCGGACCGAACATCACTGCGTTCCGTTTCGTAATACCGCGGTGGGCGTGCGATGCCTTATCCTTAACTCCATCATAGGCCTCAACCTCCATAATGGGAATTTTCACACAGCGCCCGTCAATTCTACGACAGAGTCTCTTTCCAATCAACTCGCGCGCCACCGTCAATGTAGGCCGATCAAAAAAGCCTTCGCCCAAGACTTTACCTTTCATTCTCTATGTCTGGTGAGAAAAGTGGGCTACAGTTTCCTGTTCTTGGAATCAATGAACAACGTAACCGGTCCTTCATTTATCGATTCAATTCTCATGAGAGCGCCGAATTCGCCCTTTGCAACGGATTTTCCAAGTTGCTCCTCAAGCGATAGTAGGAAGGCTTCGTAAATTGGAACAGCTACTTCCGGTGATGCAGCGCGGTTGAAGGAAGGGCGAGTTCCCTTTCTCAGACTTCCAAATAGAGTGAATTGACTAATTACCAGGACTTCACCGCCGCAGTCGAGTAGAGAGCGGTTCATTAATCCGGCACTGTCGGGAAAAACACGAATTTGAGGAATTTTCCCGCTCAGCCACTTCACATCCTCCCGCGTATCTTCTGAATCGATACCGAGATAGACTAGGAACCCCTTACCAATTGACTCTGTAACTTCGCCGTCGATTGCTACCGATGCCTTACTGACTCGCTGTATGACCGCTCTCACCGTTGCAAACAAAAACCGCCAACCGAAGTTGGCGGCTTTTATTACTACTACTACTACCTGATTCTGTCGGGGGACAGAAAGTTAACAAATTGTTATGAACAAATTCTATAGTGTGTAAAGCTTCTTTGAGAACTACTATCGCATATTACTGGAAAACCGCCTCATGTCAATATTCGAGTTCAAGAATCCGCGAGAAACTTTCGAACGGCTATCTTTCAGACAGGATCGGTCACGATCGAGGGGCGGCCGGACAAAGGATCCTCAATGATTCGCGCCTTCACATTGAATACCCTCTCGACGAGTTGCGGTTTCAGAACTTCCGGGGGAGGCCCTTCCACAACGATCCTGCCGCCATCCATAACGAGAACCGAATCCGAGTAGCGCAAAGCGTGATTTAAATCATGAAGGATGACGAAAACAGCCGAGCCATTGCTGGCAAACTCAACAGCGGAGCGAAGTATCTTGAACTGGTGGGAGAGATCGAGGCTGCTGGTCGGTTCGTCAAGCATCAGATAGCTGGAGGGACCATTCTCGTCTCCCGAAATCTGGGCAAGAACACGGGCAGTCTGGACACGCTGTTTTTCCCCGCCCGACAACGTAGTGTAGAGAGAATCCCGCTGATCCAACATATTCACACTCTCGAGAGCGGCATTCGCGATCTGATAATTCCGCCCCGTTTCAGTGCGATGCGAGTAGGGCAATCGGCCGAGTAATACCACATCAATGGCGCGGAATGGAAAATTAAGCTCCGATTCTTGCGGAAGCACCGCCCGGATCCGCGAAAGCTCCCTCGCCGTCCACTCGTTGAGTGCGCGTCCCTCCAGGGTTATAGAACCCTCCAAAGGTCTCCACTCTCCCGTGAGCATTTTGAGCAATGTCGATTTTCCGGCCGCATTCGGCCCCACCAACGCCGTCACTTTTCCGGTTTCGATCCGAACCGAAACCCTGTCCAGAATCGTCCGTCTGCCTCTGCGGAATACAATCTCTTCGGCTTCCAGCATTTACCCGCTCAATTCTGTACTCAACTCCAGATTCGCGCCCGGGAGTAGTATACTAATCCAAGAAAAAAGGGAGCCCCTAACAGCGCCGTCACAATCCCAATCGGCAGTTCACCCGGTGCCATCGCCAGACGCGAGATTAGATCCGTCCCCAGAAGGAGGACCGCACCGAGAAGCGCACTCCCCGGAATAAGGAAACGATGGTCGGGGCCGATACATATCCTCACGATATGGGGAATAACCAATCCGACGAAACCGATGATCCCGCAAATCGCAACGGTCGCGCCCACCATCGCCGCGCTGAGAAAGACGAGCGCGCCTTTCGTCCGCTGCGTATCGACTCCCAAATGAAAGGCTTCCGCTTCGCCGAGGAGAAAGGCGTTCAGCGCCCGCCAGAAAAAGGGGTAGACACTCAGCGGGATGAGGAGGAAGGGAGCAACCGCGGCTAGACTCTTCCAAGTGGCGCCACCTAAACTCCCCAGTGACCAGAAAGTGAATTCTCGCAGTTCGTCATTATTCGAAGTGATAAGGATAAATCCGATTATTGCCGCTGCCAGGGCGTTGATAGCGATACCGGTGAGCAGCATCGTTGCCACAACCGTCCTCCCCTCTACCTTAGAAATTTGATACACCAGATAGGTGGTAGCGACACCTCCAATAAAGGCAAAGACTGGTACCGCGAATGCCCCTAACCATCGTAGCGACCATCCCGCAATGCTGTCACGAAAAACAATAATAAAGACTGCGCCCACAGCCGCCCCCGCGGATACGCCGATCAAGGAGGGATCGGCCAAAGGATTTCGGAAGAGCCCCTGCATGCCGGCACCGGCTACCGCGAGAGCCGCACCTACAAACAGGCTGAGCAAAACTCGAGGCAACCGGATTGACCACAAAATGGACCAGAGCGTCTCTTCGTTATAGGGGGAGAAATCGACCCCTCCCGTTAGCAAACCCAATCGCGATCCCACAAGCGCCGTTATCTGAAGGAAACTTATCCGAACCGGGCCGACTGCAAAAGAGCAAATCGCAAGGATAAGCAATAATAGCACCAGTCCGCCCAAATAGAGTCGCTTGTGCCGATTTCTGACCAACATCGAACTAAGGCATTTGCCATCACGCTAAACGCGTACCCGGTACGGAATGCTCTGCCGGCCATCAGGAGTAAATCTCGCGGGTGGGCCGGCTCCGGATACAATACCAGTGCCTCATCGCCGACGGCGAGGCCCGTAACTCCGGATGGGAACATTGCGATTCGCCCGCGCATTCCTCAATCGATAGGTAATCCGCGCTTTATCGAGGTCGTAAGGGCTCATCTCCATTTTTACAGTATCGCCTACCGTGATCTTGATAAAATGTTTTCGCAGCTTTCCTGAAATGTGGGCGAGAACCTGATGACCGTTCTCAAGTTCCACGCGAAACATCGTCCCAGGAAGCACAGTTACAATCTTCCCTTCAATCTCTACTGCATCATTGTTTGGCATACATCTGTAATATACTCGCTCTTAACGGGACATTTGAGCCGGCTCTCATGAGAGTTAAATCTGCTCCCTATATCTCCTACCTAAGCTCTCGCTCAAACATTCGGAAACTACCGTTGCCCCTCATTTTCGATTGTTCAATAACAATCTTGCCGCAGTAGACTTTTCTACTCGCTTTTTTCATTACTCGAAGAATTACTGTGCGCCGTTGCACTGCCCATTTCAGAAGGTATTTCCGTCACAGCTGCGAAAAGACGATACATTCTTCATGCGACTGGCCTATAATGAAGCCATCGACGGGTGGATGGAAGAGGAAGTTCCAGTGGGAGCGGTTATAGAATATGACGGCCGGGTAATCGGTTCCGAGCATAATCGCATAGAATCCACGGGAGATCCGACGGCCCACGCGGAAATCCTCGCTATCACGCAGGCCAGCCGCTATTTAGGGGACTGGCGTCTCACCGGAGCAAATCTCTATGTCACTAAAGAGCCGTGCCCCATGTGTTCAGGAGCAGTTATCATGGCACGCATGTCGCGAGTCATATATGCCCTGCCCGATCCGGATATGGGCTGCCTTGGTGGCGCCACTGATATCAATCAGCTCCCTGCTCTCCGCAATCACACCACTGTTACATCGGGAATCCTTGAGGAGGAATGCCGCGATTTGATCCAGACGTTCTTTTCCCACAGACGCCGCATTGGTTCTGATTAGGTTGGTAGGACTACGATTATTGTTGGCTGGACGTGCGCTCGCAGGTCGTCCTCGTTCTCGATAGGTCACGATGGATGAACGTGGAACCTGTTCGATCTGCTGACGTGGTTAATAATCGTGCTCTCCGTCAAAATTACCCCGCCAATACGTAGAAACACTCCCGCGTTCCTCTAATCGGGTACTCGATTCCATTGAATTCTCAATAAAACCTGCCTGATTCGTGCCGGAGGGGTTGACGGACGGGGAAATCCCCTTTTTGATACTTAGTCCGACAGATTCCTAGCTTGGACATTTCATAAACAGGGGAGTCAATTTCCATCAGAATCAACAATTAATCTTAAACCGGGAATAAAATAATGGCATACGAACTTCCAAATTTAGACTACGCTTACGATGCTCTGGAACCGCACATCGATGCGCGAACCATGGAAATTCATCATTCAAAGCATCACAACACCTATATTACTAACGTCAATAATGCGCTTTCCGGTGCTAACCACGATGCCCCTGAGGACGTCAATGAACTAATCTCCAATCTTGACGCCGTTCCTGAAAGCATCCGTACGGCTGTTCGCAACAATGGCGGAGGACACGCCAATCACTCATTTTTTTGGAAAGTGCTCGGTTCCGGCGGCGGCGCGCCCTCCGGATCCCTGGGCTCCGCAATTGACGCTCAGTTAGGGGGCTTCGACGCTTTCAAAGAAGCGTTTGCCACTGCCGGCACCACTCGATTCGGGAGCGGTTGGGCCTGGCTCATCGTAAAGTCCGATGGTTCCCTCGCCGTCACCTCAACACCGAATCAGGATAGCCCACTCATGGACGGTTCCGGCAGTCCAGTGATAGGACTCGATGTCTGGGAACATGCCTATTACCTGAACTATCAAAATCGTCGTCCCGATTACATCGCCGCCTTTTGGAACGTTGTCAACTGGGAGCAGGCTGAGGCAAACTACGCCGCCGCCCGTGGCTAGGAATCTGACGGACTTAGAGTCCGACAGTCCACTTTGGCGGAATCCAGAGGAGCCAACCTCGTCGCGAACCTTGTCGATTGGTTGCGGCTACGCTGCGTTAGGGTACTGCGAAATCCCGGATTATGCTTGAAGCACTATCAGAACGTCTCGGCAAAGCGCTGCGCAACCTTCGCGGAGTAGGAAGATTGAGCGAAGAGAATATGGCGGAAGCCTTCAAAGAAATTAGAACCGCCCTATTATCCGCCGACGTTCATTTCCGTGTTGCCCGTGAGTTCATTGAGAACGTCAAACGTGAATGTGTAGGCAAGGACGTAACGAAGTCGGTCTCGCCGGGTCAGATGGTCGTAAAGATCATTCACGACGAACTCGTAAAACTTCTCGGCGAAGGTAGTAGCAATCTGATCGATAAGCGCCCGCTCCGCATTATGCTGGTCGGTCTCCACGGTTCGGGGAAGACAACCTGCGCGGCGAAAATGGGCAGGTTTCTACACAAAAAAGGATATTCTCCGCTCCTCGTCGCTTGCGACGTCTACCGTCCCGCCGCAATCGACCAGCTTGAAACTCTGGCCCGTGAGGAGGCATTGCTCTCCTATGCGGAGAGATCACAAAGCAAAGTATCCACGATCGCGAAGAACGCTCTAAAGGAAGCCAGGAAACAGGGGGCCGATGCCATTATTTTTGATACCGCGGGACGTCTTCACGTCGATGATGAACTCATAGAAGAAATAAGGATTCTGAAGAAGACCGTAGTTCCAGACGAGGTGCTGTTGGTGGCCGACAGCGCTCTCGGCCAGGAGGCAGTGAATATCGCCAAGTCCTTCCATGAAGCGGTGAATCTCACCGGCACTATTCTCACAAAACTCGATGGCGACGCAAGAGGAGGCGCGGCTCTCTCCATGAAAGCGATCACCAATGTCCCGATCAAGTTTATCGGGACCGGCGAAAAGACCGCTGACTACGAGATGTTTCATCCCGCCCGCATCGCGTCGAGAATCCTCGGGATGGGCGATGTTGTTTCACTTGTCGAGAAGGCCCAGGAGACTATCGATCAGGATGAAGCTGAGCGTATGGCGGAGAAAATGCGCAAGGCCGAATTTACTCTTGAAGACTTTCTCGCCCAAATGCAGCAGGTCAAAAAAATGGGTCCACTTGGTTCTCTCATGGAGATGCTACCTGGTATGAATGGAATCGATATCGGCGAAAAAGAAGAGAACCAAATAAAGCATACTGAAGCAATTATTCTCTCCATGACTCCTCGGGAACGCCAAAATCCACGTATCCTCAATGGTAGCCGGCGTTTTCGCGTCGCCTCAGGCGCCGGTGTCCAGGTACGCGATGTCAATACTCTCATAAAGCAGTTTTCCCAGATGCGCAAAATGATGAGAAAGATGAAAGGCGCCAAGGGATCAAAAATGATGAAGCGCCTTCAGGCCAACGCCGGCTCAGGTTTCCCTGGTATAGGCGCCAGTATCCCGGGCTCACCAGGCTTCTGATTATCCTATCGATTCCCCCACCTCCAATCTAAATTCGTGATATTAATCGTAATCGAAAGTCGGGAACCAGTATACGCCCGACGACGACGATTACGACTACGACTTGCGAGTGGAAATCCCCCCAATCTTAATCGTGGTCATAATCGTAGTCGAAATTCGACAAAGTTTACGACGAAGCTTACGACAAAGAGCAAGTCTGGTAGCCGCGTCGGCAACGACGGGGACACTGCCCAAACTTCCGACCAACGACTACGATTATGACGACGACCTTCGAGTGGAATTTAAATCGGATTTTAATCGAAATTCGTCGTCCTAATCGTAGTCGAAATTCGGGAAGAGCAAGTTCCACGGGAGATCACGGCCTGCCATGAGCCGGTCAGAATGGATTCGACAAGGTTCGCGACAAGGTTTCCCTTTCGGGTGGTCCCGCGTAAATGGAAGAGAAAATCAAAGGAAAGGCACTGATCACCTTTGTTCAAACCTCGTCGCAAACCTTGCCCCGAACTCTTTCGATCCCCCTACACAATCAGACACTCACCCGTCATCTCGTCCGGTTTCTCAATAGCCATCAACCGGAGAAGCGTGGGCGCGATATCGGCGAGACAACCTCGATCCACAAGCCTAAGCGATTCACTGCCTTCGCCCGCAATAACCAGCTCGACCGGGTTGAGGGTATGCGCAGTATGCGGACCATTGGTGACGGGATCCCACATCTGATCTGAATTGCCATGATCGGAAGTGACGATGGCGCAACCTCCCACTTTTTCAAGGGCCAGAAGAATATCACCCAGGCAATCGTCGGTCGTTTCGCAAGCCTGGACGGCGGCTTCAAACGAACCGGTATGTCCCACCATGTCGGGATTGGCAAAATTGACCACAACGAGGCCGTACCGTTCCTGTAAAATCGCATCTACCGTCGCTTTACAAACTCCACGAGCCGACATTTCTGGTTTCTGGTCATAAGTCGCCACCTCTTTCGGGCTCGGTATGAGCCTTCGATCTTCTCCCGAAAAGGGCTCTTCCCGATAGTCATTAAAGAAAAAGGTGACGTGGGGGTACTTCTCTGTTTCAGCACAGCGAAATTGTCTTATTCCGAGATCGCTTAGATACATACCGAGAATATTCGGCATGCGAGGACGCTTCGGAAAGATAATATTGGGGCACAGTCCCTTTTCGTACTCTGTCAGGGTGGCGAAGAAAATGTCGAGTTTTCTCCCTCGCTCGAATTTATCGAATGCCGGTTCCATAAACGCACGTGTCAGCTCCCTGGGTCGGTCACCGCGAAAGTTAAAGAAAACCACCGAATCCCCGTCTTTTACCGTTCCTATCGGCTTATCATCCTGGTCAACAACCCAAGTGGGGAGGACGAACTCGTCGCCGCGAAGGGACCCCCCAATGGGGTTATCATAGTAGTGACGCACCGCCGCCTCACCGCTCGAAGCGACTGCTGCTGCCTTCCTTCCGGTCAGACACGCGTAGGCCTTTTCGATCCGATCCCAACGCCGGTCCCGATCCATACTCCAATACCTGCCGCACACGGTGGCGATGCGCCCAACGCCGATCTCACGGCATTGTTCTTCGATTTGCCGGACATACCCCATTCCGCTTTGGGGTGTTGTATCGCGACCATCGGTAAAAATATGGATGAGGACTTTCCGAACCGAATCGGCTCGAGCGATCCTCAGCAGGCCGTATAAATGTTCCAGAATGGAATGAACTCCCGCATCCGACGCCAATCCCATTAAATGTAGGCTCCCTTCGGTTTCCCTGAGTCTCGCCAGACAGACGCCCACTACCGGACTCGCACGAACCTCACTCTTAGCAAACGCCCGGCTGATACGAACGATCTCCTGGTCTACTATCCTGCCCGCTCCGATATTCTGATGCCCCACCTCACTATTTCCCACGATACCCTGCGGTAATCCCACATCCAGCCCACATGCCATGATTTCAGTGCGCGGGTAGGCTTTCCCAATCCTATCCGAAACCGGCGTGCGCGCATTCTTGACGGCATTAAACGAATCGTGCTCGGCATTGTGGTTCTCACCCCAGCCGTCCCGAATTATGAGCGCTACCTGCCTGTCGGACATAATAACAATAGTTTCAAGTCAGCGGTCCGTCCCGGCATGTAAGTGTTTAGCATCATGCCTTCGATTACTGGCTGCCCCGGTCTTGTGCCGGGACGGAGTATTTCCAAGTTAAATTTCTCAAAAAACGCTTAATAACAAATAACAAACGTAACTCACGAGCAGGATAGCGCCGAAAGGACGCCCCAACTTATCCTTGGAGAAAAATATTCCCATTCTAAAGACAACCAGTATAAACAACATGGTCGGAAAGAGAAAGGTGAAGAATTCCGGCGTCGCCTCCAATCCACCGCGCGTCACTGAAGCCGCCGCACCGGCGACAAATAGCACATTCAGGATATCCGCTCCGATTACGTTTCCCAGCGCCAGTTCCCCGTGCCCCTTTCGCAAAGCAGTCATAGCAGTAACCAGCTCCGGCAGGGAAGTCCCAAAAGCGACCAGGGTTGCAGCTATGATGCTGTCCGGAACATGAAGCCGAACCGCCGTCTCTTCCACCGCCGGAATGAGTATCGTGGAAGATACGACGACAAGAGTAATCCCAACGATCAGTTTGACCAGGACAAGCGAGGGCCTTTTCCCCCTCTTAGATTCAGCTCTCTCTCTACCTGCTTCCGGGCCTGAATCGCTCCTCGCCCAACCGATGGAAATCGAGATATAGACAATCAGCAGAAGAAGAAAGACGAAGCCCATATACTGCGGTAAATTCCCGCCACTTACGGTAATCTCCCGCATAGAGGAATAGGGCATACTGGACAGGACGAGCAGTATTCCCGCGCCAAATTGTATCCACCCCTGTCGATTCACTATACTCTTCCTTAGAGGAAGGGGCGATATTACCGCTGCAATTCCGAGAATCAGGCCCGTGTCGCAGATAATCGAACCAACCGCATTTCCCAAGGCAAGATCAGGATTACCCTGTATCGCTGCAAGCACCGAAACGGCCGCCTCCGGCAGTGTAGTACCCAAGCTCACGATCGTCGCCCCAATCAGCACCTCGGGCACACCCCAACTCCTGGAGAGCGACGCCGCTTCTTCCACCAGCATTTCCGCTCCCCTTCCCAGGATATAGATAAGGAAGGCGATCAGAAGTAGCAGGACGAGTAGCGACTGCCCTTCCATAAATTGGCTTAGGAGTTCTGCCACGGCCTAGGAATCTGTCGGAATTAACCTCTTAAACATCCTCGCACATGGTATCCCCGTATCCTGATGGGGAGTCAACCTGGAAGGTCTTAGCTTGACTTGGATAATGAAGTTTCCATTGTTTCGGCGCTTTTATTTCCGAAGGCGCTGAAAATGGCCCAGAATTATAAAGAGACCCTGAACCTCCCGGAAACCGACTTTCCGATGCGGGCAAACTCGGTAAAGCGTGAACCGAAAAGACTCGCTCACTGGGAATCGATAGGCCTCTACGACAGGATTCAACAGAAAAGCGAAAAAGGCAGGACTTTCATTTTACACGACGGCCCCCCTTACGCTAACGGCGACATTCATATGGGGCACGCTTTAAACAAGATTCTCAAAGACATTGTCCTCCGCTACAAGTCGATGTGTGGTTTCCGCACCCCCTATGTGCCAGGTTGGGACTGTCACGGGCTACCCATCGAGCAGCAGGTGCTAAAGGAAATCGGCCCCAAAATACACGAGATGGCGCCGGTCGAGATTCGTAAATCCTGCCACAACTACGCTTCAAAATATATCGGCATTCAACGTGAGCAATTCAAGCGCCTGGGAATCCTGGGGGAGTGGGACGCGCCCTACCGGACCTTCGATGCCGAATATGAGGCGGGCATTCTGAGATGTTTTCGCGACCTCGTAAAAAGAGGGCTCGTCCGGAAAGGTTTCAAGGTCGTCCACTGGGATCCTCTCTTTCGTACCGCTCTTGCCGAAGCCGAGATTGAATATCATCCCCGCACATCCGATTCCATAATTGTCAGTTTTCCGCTACTTCATTCGGAAGAATATCCCTCTCTAAAAGGCCTCGACAATGTATCCATTGTCATCTGGACGACCACCCCCTGGACCCTGCCCGCCAATCTGGGCATCTCTCTTCATCCCACCCACAACTACGTCGCCCTTCAGCACGACAGCCGGACTTCGATTGTAGCCGAGGATCTGGCTGAAGCATTCATGGATTCTTGCGGCATCGAATCAGGTCGGATTGCGGTTCGATTTAAGGCGCAGGAACTGGAAAAAGCGCAATGTTCCCATCCCATTTTCGACGACCGAACGAGCCTTGTTATGCTCGGTGACCACGTTACCCTCGAACAGGGAACCGGCTGTGTTCATACGGCCCCCGGGCACGGTTGCGAAGATTTCGATATCGGGCGCCGCTACGGTCTTCCAGTAGTCGTACCGGTCGATGAAAAGGGTTGCTTTACACGAGAATTCCCCGCCATGGAGGGTGTCTTTGTCTTCGACGCCAATCCAACGATTGTCGATCTGCTTCGTAACAAAGGCCTCCTCCTTGCATCCGGCAAGGTGATCCACGACTATCCGTTCAGCTGGCGGAGCAAAGAACCGGTGATTTTTCGCGCCACCGAACAATGGTTCATGGAGTTGGGCGAAGGCGACATTCGTGAAAAGGCCCTCGACGCAATTGACAACGCGGTTCAATGGATTCCCCGCTGGGGGTACGAACGCATCCGAAATATGGTGGAAAATCGCCCGGATTGGTGCCTTTCCCGACAGCGTTCATGGGGCGTACCCATTCCCTCCATCCGATCGAATAAAACCGGAGAATCCATTCTCGATGTAGGCATTATTGATGCATTTATAGAATCTGTCAGTAAAGAGGGGACGGACTGCTGGTTTCGGGATCCGGTCGAAAAATTTCTACCGGACGACTTCGTTTACGAATCAACTGGGGAGTGCAACGGAGAGGACTTTTCCAAAGAGAACGATATTCTCGATGTCTGGTTTGACTCCGGGGCCAGCCACGTAGCGAGCCTCGAACAGGATTCCCGACTCTCCTCTCCCGCTGATCTCTATCTTGAAGGGAGCGACCAACATCGGGGTTGGTTCCAGAGCGCCCTCCTCACCTCCATCGGCACTCGCCACCGCGCTCCTTTCAAAGCCGTCCTGACACACGGTTTTCTCCTCGATGGGCAGGGTAAAGCGATGAGCAAGTCGTCTGGCAATTCAGTCTCACCTCTCGAACTAATCGAGAAAATGGGTAGTGACATTCTCCGGCTCTGGGTGGCGAGTGTCGATTACCGCAACGACGTCCGGGTATCGGAAGAGATCATCTCGCACGTAGTCGAGACTTACCGTACTATACGCAACACTCTGCGATTCCAACTCGGTAACCTTTCCGGATTCGATGCAAAGAAGGACTCGGTGTCGCTCAGTGAACTGTTTCCCATCGATACATGGGCGCTTCACAAGACGGCGGAAGTGGTTGTGGAAACGAGAATGGCCTATGAGAGTTACGAATTCCAGCGGGTCTACCAGATCGTTAACCGATATTGCACCGTCACTCTCTCGGCAATTTATCACGATATTCTAAAGGACCGACTTTATACTTTTCAGGAAGATTCGATGGAGCGGCGGTCCGCGCAAACCGTCATCAGCCATTGCTTTGAGACGCTCGTCGGTCTGCTTGCCCCAGTGATTGTTTTTACTACCGACGAAGCGTATTCCTATGCACGGTCAAACCGGGCCTGTGGCGACGGTTCGATCCATTTGCAACCTTTCCCGGAAGCGCGCGAGGAATGGTTTGATTCAGGGACCTGCTCGCAAATTGACCGCCTTCTAAAGGTGCGCGGCAGGGTAAACGATGAGCTCGAGAGACTGAGGCAGGAGAAGACTATTGGTCAGTCTCTGGAGGCGGCGGTCAACCTGGTGGGCAACGACACAGATGAGCTCTTTCAACTTCTCGTGAAGCACGCGGCCATTTTGCCGGAACTCTTCATAGTTTCTCAAGTCTCCCTCAACACCGACAACTCCGCCAATCATGGTATCGAGGTATCAGCACAAAAGTGTGAAGGACTTCGCTGTCCCCGGTGCTGGCGATGGGTGCCCGAAGAAACCAGTGACGGACGAGCCGATGGCTTCTGCCCTCGCATTCCTTGCCCGTTGCTCAATCATTGATCGTCTCAACCTAAACCGTACGTAATGATGCCTACGAAAAAAAAGCCAGGAACTTCCAACTCATCGAATAAGAGAAAGCGTGTCGCGAAAAAGACTCCCGGGGGGAAAAGTAAAACCACCGTTCATGGCACTTCCAAGAAGGGCGTAGTGACTGCAAAGAAAACCAAAGTTGCCGCCAAAAAGACGGCGGCGAAAAGGGAAGTGAATAGGAAAACGGTTAAAAGAAAAACTCTTTCTCCGAAGAAGCCCGTCCCAAAGGCCATAAATCATGTGGCCGCGAAATCGAAACCTGCCACCACCCGCACGAAGCGGAAGCCGGCTGTGACGACCGCCGTGAAGAAAACGATAAAGAGTGCGGCAAAGAAGACTGCAACGAAGAAGACCCGGACCGGAAAATCGGGAATGAAGCCGAACCTAAGCGCCCAGAAAAGGAAGACTAAGAAAGGTGCTCCCAAGAAGGAAAGGGACACACAGATGTTTAGCGCACATGTCAAGAGGCCAAAGCATACTCCAGCCGTCTTCAAATTACCCTCCAAGAAACATACCCCCATCGTTTTCTCTCTCGAAGATGTGCGTGATGTCCTGAGATCCCGCTCGAAAGAACTGAAAAAGAGAGAGTCGAGAGCAAAGAAGAAAGGGAAATCCGACGAGACTGGAACACCCTCTAAGCAGACATCAAAGCAGGTCGTCAAAGAAGCCGTTCCAACAGCACACCGGCGGCTTGGGGCCGCTTCCATAACCGACATCCTCGGCTTCAATCCCGACGCCAAACGGAACACTCGAGCTGGGGAAATAGATCGCGTTCCCAGAAAGTTCATCAAGTACTATAGAAAACTCATTGCCCTGCGCGGGCATGTTCAATCCGGCCTCGATCTCCACACTAAAGATACATTGAAACGCTCCGCCAAAGAAGATTCGGGCGACCTCTCAAGCTACAGCCAACATATGGCCGATCTCGGAACCGATAACTTCGACAGGGATTTTGCCCTCAGCCTCGTCTCAAGTGAACAGGAGGCGCTTTTCGAGATTGAAGAGGCCCTCGACCGGATTTTTGAAGGCACTTACGGTATTTGTGAGATTACCGGTAAACCAATCAACCGCGAGCGACTGGATGCGGTGCCTTTTACCCGTTTCTCGGTAGAGGGTCAGAAAAAATTCGAATCGAGTAGCGGGAAGAAGGTAAGCCGCCAAGGCGTTTTCATCGATTCCAGCGTGGCAGCTACCGTGCCGTTTACCGACGCGGATACATCAGACTGAAATTGCAGGAACGAGCTCTATCTTCGGTGCGCCAGGAATCTGTCGGACTTAGCATTCCTAATCCCGGCACGCCGGGAATGCCAGATCGATATTTTGACCCAGATGAGACCGACAGATTGCTTGGAAGAAAATGAACCTGAGATTTGAGACATATTGTCATATCTATTCTTTCATTGACTACGAATCCGATGATGAGAGATTTTCGCTCGCGGGTTGATCGGGTCAAAATGGCCCATAGCGAAACCACTGTGCGACAGTTCGTACCCTTCCCCACAAATCTCAGGTTCATTTTCTTGATTCTAGCAGCCTGTCGGAATGAAACCGAGCAAATCCTTCGAAAGAAGCATAAAGTCCGACAGTCTGCTAGCCGGGATCGGAATGAAACCGAGTAACTCTTTCGAAAGAGGCATAAAGCCCGATCCCGGCTTGCCGGGACTGGAAGGCTATCTCCCCTTTTATATCGTTGCGCTGGCTGTCGTGGCTCTCGATCAGTTATCGAAACTCTGGATCTTCAGATTTTCCGGACTTGCCCCAGGAACCTACTGGCCTCATGGAGGCATAGAGATCATTCCCCGATTTTTCTACATTGCCAACGTCGGCAATACAGGCGCGGCCTGGGGGATTCTTGCCGGTTATGGCAGCGCCTTAGCGATTCTTGCCCTGATCGCGCTGGGCGCTATCTACTACTATCGTAACGAGTTTGGATTGAAAAGCAGGTCCAGGCAAATCCCTTTCGGCCTCCTCTGTGGGGGAATCGTGGGCAACCTTGTCGACAGAATTTACCTCGGTTTCGTGATCGATTTTCTGGACTTCCACCTTCCCGGTTACCGCTGGCCCGCCTTTAACTTCGCCGACAGTGGAATCTCCGTCGGAATAACCATCTACATTATTCAGATTCTCTTTTTTGAAAAGCGGACGGACTAGGGATCTGTCGGACCCAGTACCTGTTTAGCGTTTCTGAGGCTGCCCCGGTCTTGTGCCGGGGTGGCGCACGGTATACAGCTACAATACGCGATTTCCACCGCGCACCCCTCCGCCCGTCCTTTTTCGCCTCAGTCCCGGCACGCCGGGACTGAGGCGAAAAAGGACGGGCGGAGGGGTTGGTAGAGACACGGTTTATAGCAGGGAACGCGCGACACCCCGGCACAAGACCCATAATTACGAAATTGGGTTGGAGAACCCAAAGTAAATGTTATTCAGGCACTTGCAAGATTCTATTGATTACATAGTATGCCAGAATGGAGTTTCAACGATTGTTGTGTGTGGGTTCGTTAGAGGTAGAGAGCTTTTCCTGCAGGTTTGTTTTCAGTTAGAAACTTGTTGAGTATTAATCAGTTACAAAAGCGCTTTGAACGGGGAGTTGATTTCTGGTGGCAATTGAGTAGAAGCGAAGGGAGCTGGAGAAAGTTGGTATTGGCATTGTATGTAAAATAGAGTTTGCAGTTTTGCCTCCTTTCCATACTGTGCCGGTGCATGCAAGAAGAGCTTTCGCGTAAAGAGAGGGAGGTGGTCGAAGCGGTACGGCGGGATCGGGTAAGCACGGTGTGGAGGCTGATGAAGGAGCAGAGGGTGTCGCGGCGAACGGTCTATCGGGCTTTGCAAAAATATGGCCATTACTCCAGTTACAATGCCAATTGTGGCTACCTGAGCTTGAAAGACATTCCGCGCTTTGACGGGGCCGGTTTGTGGCGTTTTCGCAAGGGGCGCTTTTCGCGCCACGGCACCTTGGAGGAGACCGTGGAGGCGGTGGTGGGAGCTTCGCTTTGCGGCTACACGGTGGCTGAGTTGGAGACCCTCCTTGGGGTACGGGTGCACAACCCCATAAGCGTGCTTTGTAGAAAGAAGCGGTTGAGTCGATACTATGAAGGGCGTCACTGCGTGTATGTCTCGGCCGGGGAACAGGGCGGGGCCGAACAGAAAAAGCGGCGGCAAGGGCGAAGAACAGCGGCACAAGTTCAGGCAGGGGACCCCGGGGGCGCTTTGCAGGCAGCTCCCGAAGGGCTCGAAACGATGGTCGTGATCGCTTTGCTGGTCGCCTGTATCGGCCATCCCGAGGCCGGGGTCAAGGAGCTTGTCGAGCTTATGCAAGAGCAGGGAGTAGAGCTGAGCGGGGAGCAAATTGAGCGGGTGATGGCGTTTTACTCGCTCAAAAAAAAACCGGACCGATCGCGGTAGCGGAGCTGTTACATGATTTGCGGGCAGAGGCTGAACGGGCCCTGCAAACGGTGGGGGCTGTGCCTGCGCAAACGAGTTATCGCTTCGATGCCCGGGAGGACGAAGAGGGTCCTTCAGAGGTGCGCAAGACCCTGCGCCGCAAGGTGGTCAGTTTCTCCTATGGATGCTTCCAGGCGGTGGAAGTTGTGCGCGAGCAGGGGCAAGGGAGCCACCGCAACAGCTACCGTTCTGCTCGCCTGGAACAGATCGTGCCCTCGCATAGTCGCTACGCTTACGATCTGATTGCCTATGTGGGCAAGCGATGTTTGTGCGAAAGCGCCACCCTCAAAGAGGTGCACAGGGAACTGCGCGAGGGCCCGGGGCAGCTGCAGATTGCTCAAAGCAGCCTCTATGAGATGCAGCAGAAGTTTCTTTTTTATCTGGGTCGGCTGCACGCCGCGGCCGCTCCGGTGCTTAAAGATTACCTGAGCGCTCGCCCTTGCCTGCGCTGGCTGGTGGATGGGACCGTGGAACCGCAGACGCCGGTTTTCTTCGCTGTTCAGGAAGCCGACGAAGGGATCCTTTTGGGCAGCTGGAAAATGCCTTCCGAACAGAGCGAAACGATCAGTGGCTGTTTTGCCCGGGCGGCCCGGGCTTTTGGCCAACCCCACCATGTCTATCATGATTTAAGCGCTCAGATCAGCAAGGCCTGCGAGAGCGAAACCTTCCAGGCCCCCCATGGCGTCTGCCATTATCATTTCGCCCGCAATGTGGGCGAACAGCTTTATCGAAAACCCCAGCAGATGCTCAACGGGCGCTTGCGGCAATTGAAGCTCATGGAGCGCATGCGCGAGCAACGCAAACACATCACCGCAAAGCTCCGTGACGCCCTCCGTGAAAAACACGCCCTCGTCCTGGCCGATTTGCTCACCGCCAAAGCGCTCGCAGTGCCCTTCGATCCCACCCTTGCACGGGAACTGCTCATGGCCCTGCAATTGTGGATTTTGGATTATCCCTGCGACGGTCACCGCCAGGGCTTTCCCTTCGATCCTTACCTGCTTTATTGGCATCGGCGGGTCGTGCGCGCCCATGCCGCCCTGGAGCAGTGGCTTGCCCGCGCTCCTGCCAGTTGCTCTGTTCTGCGAAGCTTCTTTCATCTTTCGACCGGGTTGAAGCAGTATCTGGCTGATGCCCTCGTCATCGAAGCCGCTACTATCTATGAAAACGCTTTTTGCATTTTCAGCGCTTTGCGCGATGCCCTTTGGCTCAGCGCCAGCGGCCCCTGCCCTTTAAGCGACCCTTATCTGTTGCAAGCAGGACAAGCCGCTGAGCTCACCGAGGCTCTCCAGTTGCTGCGTGCCCAATATCGCCAAAAAGGCGCCTCCCTGACCAACCCCTCGAAAGCCAAACTCTACCGCACCGTGGTCACTCATCTGGACAAATACTGGCAGCGGCTGCTTCCCCCACCGGCCCATCCAGACAGCGTACGCACGACCAATGAGCTGGAAGGCACCTGGCGCACCTCCAAGCGCAAACGCCGTCAAACCCACGGGCGCAAAAATCTGACGCGCGACTTTGAAGCGCTCCCCGAAGAATACATGCTCCTGGCCAACTTACACAATCCCCGCTATGTGGAGCTGGTTTTAGGCAGTATCGATAATCTGCCCCAAAAGCTTGCCCAGGCTGCACAGAAAGCACCCCCCTTCAGTCACTGGCGGGCGAACAGAAAAACCCTCGCCGTGGGTCGATTGCCCAAAAAGCTCCTGCGAAAAGAAAACTTCCTTGAGGAACTCTTCGAAGTCTGTAATCGCCAGGATCAATCCTTAAACCCGCAACCCCATCGGATTGCCTCCTGACAACGACTCCAGTGCCCTCCCTCTGCTCCCCATTTTCTTCATGCTCTAACCAGAGAACTCCACGCAATTTGCGGGCCAACCGAAATTCAGAACGATGGGCGCAAGACCGGGGCAGCCTCAAATAGCGCTCAAATAGCGCTAAACACGTACCGAGCGGGAACAACGTGGGAAGGCAGGTTGTAAGTTGAATCCCATCTCCATTCAGATTCCACCGATCGTGAGAACGAAACGACCGCAGAAATCATATGTGCAATTTACGATTGAATCGTATATCTGCATTATAGGGTGGGACTCTCTTGCCGATACCGACGAAGTTGACGACAAAGCTTGCGACGAAGCTCGCGACAAAGAATACTGCGTCGGACGATCGATTAAGATGAACAGAAAACAACCCAACCTCGTATTCGTCCTCACGGACGACCAGGGCTACGGCGATCTCGGATGCCACGGAAACGATGTGATCCGTACGCCTAACATCGACCGATTTCACGGTGATGCTTTTCGTTTCACCGACTATCACGTCGGCACGACCTGCGCGCCGACTCGATCCGGCCTGTTGACCGGGCACTACTGCAACAGCGCCGGGGTATGGCACACGATCGGCGGCCGGTCGCTCCTGCGGGAGGACGAATGGACCCTGGCCGACGCCTTCCGCGAGGCAGGATACGCCACCGGCCATTTCGGGAAGTGGCACCTGGGCGACAGCCAGCCCTATCGGCCCCAAGAACGCGGATTCGACCGGTCGGTCTACCACACCGGGGGAGGAATCGGCAGTACCGGTGACCCGTGGGGCAACGACTACTTCGACGACACCTTTTATGTCAACGGCGAGCCCGAAAAGTTCGAAGGGTATTGTACCGACGTGTTTTTCCGCGAGGGGATGAAGTTTATCGAACAGCACGCCTCGGAGCCGTTCTTCTGCTACATCGCAACCAACGCGCCCCACGGCCCTCTCAACATCGAAGACCGCTACGTCGAGCCGTATCGATCCTCCACCCCACACGAGGACCGGGCGCGCTTCTACGGGATGATCGAAAACATCGACGAGAACTTTGGAGTTCTCGAAGCCAGGCTCGAGAATCTTGGGATCGCCCATGACACCATTCTCATCTTCATGACCGACAACGGAACCGCCACCGGCGTGGATCTCGATGGGGAGGGATTCCCTCTCGAGGGGTCGGGGAGCTTCAACGCGGGGATGCGCGGGAAGAAGGGTCACCCGTATGAAGGCGGCCACCGCGTGCCGTTTCTGATACGGTATCCGGCCGGCGGTATCGGCGGTGGCAAAGACTGCGAGACGCTCACCAGCTATGTCGATTTCATGCTCACGATGCTCGATCTCTGCGACCTGTCGATCCCCGAACAACGAAGCTTTCACGGGCGAAGCCTCCTGCCGCTGCTCCGAGACGAATCAAGCTCCGATTGGAATGAAAGAGTCGTCGTGAGCGACACGCAACGCATCGCGCGTCCGATGAAGTGGCGGAAGAGCTCTGTAATGCGGGACAAGTGGCGTCTTCTGAACGGAATGGAGCTCTATAACCTGCGCGACGACCCGGGTCAGCGGCACGACGTCGCCGACGCAAACCCTACTGTCGTCGAATCGCTCCGGGAAGCCTACGAGGAGTGGTGGGAACTCGTGAGCGAGCAGTTTGATCGGGATATCCCCATCGCCATCGGCCGGGACAACGAGCCGGTCAAGATCACCACGCACGATATCCGAAACGAAGCCTGCGCCACTGCATTTAATCACGCCCAAGTCAGGCAGGGCTTCATTGTCAGCGGCCACTGGGAGATCGATGTCAAAGCACCCGGCAACTACGAAATTGAGCTACGGCGGTGGCCGATGGAGGCCGGCCACGCCATCGCGGCGGGTATCGACGGCGATGACGTGGATTGGCGGCGCGACTGCATCCAGCAGAAAGAATTCCCCCACTACACCGGCGGCGTGGCGATGGACATCCGCTGGGCGCAGGTGACCGTCGGCGGGCAGAGCCATCACCGCGAAATTGGGCCGAACGACGACAGCGTCGTTTTCGAACTGGCACTGGAAGCGGGTGCCGACCACCTCGTCGCCGCCTTTCACAACGACCGGGAGAATACGATCGCGCCTTACTATGTGTATATCCGGAAGTTGGAGTAAGTGCCTAGGCAAACTGCCTAGATATGTCATTTACGTAGGCTAGGAACAAACGGTTAGATCATAACTAAATCGGGGGCCACAGAGCACCACAGAGAAGCACAGAGCACCACGGAGAATGTAAGTTGGAGGTATAGAAAGTTGGGAGGAGTCGACTTCGCCTCGCGCGGAGCGCGGTTCAAACGGTCAATGAAGCATTTGCAAGAGTGTACCTTTATTTCTGTTAACATTGAAAACGCTCTCGCAAACGCTTCATTGACCGTTTTCCACTCTGCCGCACGGCAGAGCAGGCGAAGTCGACTCTTCCCAACTTTCTACTGCTAAGGCGATATCCGACTTTTGTCATCGATTGCTATCGAAACGACGGGTTAACGTACAGTCGGTGTCACCGTAGCTTGACCTTATCCGAAAAGCTACTGATTGGCCGCAAAGAGGCGCAAAAGGCGCAAGAAAAACTTGAGAAAAATCATTTTGTGGCTTGATAAAAAGTGTCGCAACATGCTAGTGTTTAGCAACCTAAGATTAAGAAATGAGTTAAACATGCCAACATGTGCGACAGAGGAGAACAAAAGCGATAAGACGCCCCTTAGCAACCTCATTCTGCCGGTTCCAGACACGGATTTCCGTGATTTTCTGGATGAAGTTGAAGAATTGGCCGGGTTCGCGCCGCAAATCATCGAGGCGATCGAGAAGGATCTGGACGCCCATGCGCGTGAGAAGAAGAAACTTCGATTGGAAGATCGCAGGTTCTTTGAAGGGCGCACAGCGGAGCTGCCGGACTGCCTAGATATGTCATTTACGTAGGCTAGGAACAAACGGTTAGATCATAACTAAATCGGGGGCCACAGAGCACCACAGAGAAGCACAGAGCACCACGGAGAATGTAAGTTGGAGGTATAGAAAGTTGGGAGGAGTCGACTTCGCCTCGCGCGGAGCGCGGTTCAAACGGTCAATGAAGCATTTGCAAGAGTGTACCTTTATTTCTGTTAACATTGAAAACGCTCTCGCAAACGCTTCATTGACCGTTTTCCACTCTGCCGCACGGCAGAGCAGGCGAAGTCGACTCTTCCCAACTTTCTACTGCTAAGGCGATATCCGACTTTTGTCATCGATTGCTATCGAAACGACGGGTTAACGTAGAGTCGGTGTCACCGTAGCTTGAACCCCTTCCCGAGCCAAAGCACAATCGTAACTTCGCACTGAAATCGGTCAGCTATGTCATCTCTGTGTGCCTCTGTGCTTCTCGGTGGGGCTCTGTGACCCCTTTGTTTCTTATCCGCCTTCTAGTTTAGTTGCGATCGACGGCTGCTTTAGGAAGATGTCGGTGGGGAAATCGGCCGCGATCCACGAATGCACCGTTATACCAAGAGCGCTTCGTGCTACAATCCCTCGTAACGTTGTCCTTTTTTAGCAAAATTGTTTCCGAAGTCTTATGGTGAGCAATGGGTTACGTTCGACGAGGTTTGCGCCAAGGTTTGCGACAAGGTTACCAAGGAAGTATGAGTCTCCTTCTCCATTCGCGTCCATCTGCGTGCATCTGCGGTTCCTCCGATCTCTTTTGGTTGCACCCGATCTGCTCAAAGAATTCCGAGGCTAAATCCGACAGTCAGTTAAAACCAGTCCACGTTCCGCACCGGTTCCAATATCTTCTGTACCTCCGTCAACAACGCCGGGTCAAACGGCTCCTGCGCCCACTCGACGTTCCGCTTCACCGAGGCCGGGTTCGAACTGCTGAACAGGGTTGTGGCAATTTCCGGGTTCTGGCTCGAGAACTGCATCGCCAGCTGGCTGATATCGGTGCCCTGCTCGCGACAAAACTCCGCTGCTCGCTTGAAGACCGCGCGCTGTTCGGCGTTGGCCGGGTGCCAGTCGGCCGGACCCCGGTCGGTGAGGAGGGCGCTCCCGAAGGGCGAAGCATTAATGAGCCCGATGCCTTTCGCTCCGGCAACGAGCAGAAGTTCGAGAAGCCGGGTATCGTGCAGGCAGTAGTGGTTGTGAACGAGTCCGGCATCGACCGGTAGGGATTCCAGAATGCGGTGCCAGAGATCGATGGGATAGATCCCGAAGCTCACCGCGCCGACGCGCCCTTCCTCTTTCAACTCGGCCACCGACTCGAATCCCTCGCTTAGCGCCCACTCCGTGTGCTTGCGATCCTGGTACTCGATGTCGTGGATGTGAATGATGTCGAAATAGTCGGTTCCGAGACGGGCACCACTCTCATCCAGCGACCGGCGAATGCGTTCCCTCGAATAATCGAGAACGTCGTTCCCGTACTGATTGGGGTCGGTATATTTGCCAACCTTCGTGGAGAGAAAGTAGCGGTCGCGGGAGATTCCCTTGAGCGCCTTCCCGAGAACGGTCTCCGACACCGTACCACCGTAAGCCGGCGCAACATCGAAGGTGTTGATACCGAGGTCGAGTGCGGTGTGAACCGCCTTTATGGCTTCCGCTTCGTCGACCTCGTGAAAGACATTGCTGAGCGAGGAAGCGCCGAAACTCAGCACCGATACCTGCAAGCCTGTTTTACCAAGAGGGTTGTAATTCATCGCCCCAATGTTTCAAAAAGTCGAGAAGTGATGAAGAGCACTCGCGAAGGCGTTTGAGACTATGGGGCCAACTCCACCTGCACCTTAATGACCTTATCCTTCGAGGATGCCAACTCCATGCCATCGGGTAGTTCGGCGAAAGGATATGTCCTGGTGATCAGGGGAACCACGTCGATTTTTCCCGATGCCACGAGCTGGAGGGCGACAGGAAATATATGCGCGAACCGAAAGGAGCCCAGGACCGCGAGCTCCTTGGCCATGATCAAATTCGCCGGCAAAACAGCGTCCGATTGCAGCGTCCCCACCTGGATGATCGTGCCGCCCGGCGCCACTGCGTTGATCGCAAAAGCCAAAGCCTGGCTCGCCCCCGTCGCTTCAATCGCACAATCGAAACCACCCGGCGCCAGATCGGCCGCCTGCCCTGCCGCCTCCGGATCGGCGGCGTCCAGTACCGCATCCACTCCGTTTTCGAGGGCAAACTCGCGGGGGTAGCTGTCCAGGTCGCTGACTACGATCTGCCCCGCCCCCAGTGCGCGCGCCGAGAGCGCCGCCAGTTGCCCGATGGGCCCGCCGCCCATGATCAATACCCGGGACCCCACAACATCTCCGGCTCGTTTGACAGCGTGAAGCGAGACTGGGAGTGGCTCCAGCATGGCCGCTTCCCCAAAATTCATACTGTCCGCGATGCGGTGGCAGTTTTGAGCCGGCGCCACAATGGATTCCGCGAATGCTCCATCGATATGGGGATCGCGGCTCGCCGATCCGAAGAAACGCATATCCTCGCACAGGTTATACCGGCCCTTCCGACAGTAACGGCACTTCCCGCAGGCCTGCGAGGGATCGACCGCCACCCGCATCCTGGGCTCGAGACCGCGCACGCCCTCCCCTACTTCCGCAACCTCCCCGGCAAACTCGTGCCCGAGCACAAAGGGCCGCTTCATGACAAAGTCCCCCGCCCGCCCGTGCAGGTAGTAATGCACATCCGAACCACAGATTCCGGCACGCTCGACCCGCACCCGCACCTCCCCCGGCCCCGGCCGGGGATTGTCCAATTCGGCGGGGCGGAGATCTCTCGGGCCATGCAATTGATAGGCTTTCATTAGTCCGCTCACTTCGAAAAATAAGCGGACTAGCAAGCGAAGTCGACTCGTGATTTTCTGAAATGCAGTCTAAAGCAGGTTTACGTAATCGAAAATCAGAAAATCACAATTCGACTTCGCCGTTAAACCGGAAATCCGTGAGATTTCCAGGTTAGCCGCGACAGAAATACGAGCAATTACGATAGGAGCCCGATTTTCACATTAGAGCCAAATTGTGAATCGGCCGATCATAATCTCTGTGCCCTACAGATCCACCGGACTTACGACTCCACGCCCCCCTCGGTTGAGCACGTGAGTGTAGACCATCGTCGTGGAAACATCAGAATGTCCCAACAGCTCCTGAAGGGTTCGAATATCGTATCCGTTTTCAAGCAGCCTAGTGGCGAAGCTGTGACGCAGAGTGTGCGGGGTCGCGGGTTTAGCGATGCCCGTTGCTTTCAGTGCCCGGCGAAATGCGTCCTGTACCGCCTTTGGGCTGATGTGGTGCCGGCGATAAGCTCCACTTCGAGGATCGTGTGAGTGCTCTTTCGCCGGAAATACATATTGCCAGCACCACTCACGCAGCGCGCGCGGATATTTTCTTGCCAGAGCAAACGGCAGGTAGACGTCACCATTCCCATTCTTAAGGTCTCTTTCGTGTTGAAGGTGAACAAACGAGAGATGCTCCTGTAACGGAGCGCGTTGGGTTTCCGGTAATAGCGTAATGCGATCCTTGCGGCCTTTTCCATCGCGCACGATTATCTGTCGCATTCCGAAATCTAGGTCTTTGACGCGCAACCGGACGCATTCAGAGATTCGTAACCCGCTTCCATACATCAATTTAGCGATTAGCAAATAGATTCCATCGAGCCCCAGAAACAGGCGACGAACCTCTTCGTCGCTCAATACCACCGGCAGCTTGTTCGGAGTCCGAACACGCTCCAGTTCTCCGATCTTTCCGATTTCACGCCCAAGTACCGTCTTATACATGTAGACGATGGCGCACAGTGCTTGATTCCGCGTTTTCGCCGCGACCCGACCGCGAACCGTCAGGTGGTTTAAAAAGGCTTGCACCTCGGTTGCCCCCATCTGGCTTGGTGCTCGACCGCGGTGAAATCGTACATACCGCTCACACCAGCCGATATACGCGTTTTCCGTATGAATACTCATATACGAATTTCGAATCTTCTCACGCATACGCTCCCGATTGATCCTTTCTCAAGTTTCATAGATGAAAATATGTTCACCTATCCCTCGATGGTCAATAGTTTATCATAATAAACGAAGCAATCTTCCTACAGTTTTGCCTACTATGCTTCGCTTTTTCTGGACGGTTATTGCACCACGGTATTTTGATTCTCGGAGCATTAGGTGATGATATTGATGGCCTTATGTAAGTTAAAGACGAAATCATCACAGAGTGCGGGAGTGGATTCAGCGCCCATGGAAGACTTGAGGCTGAGAACCAGTTGCCTGCATGCAGCAAGAATTCTGGCTGCGTTATGATTACGGATCATACATCGATCTTCATCGAAGAAGCGATCCCTGGGGTAATGATTTTTATTTTCGATCGACCAATGGTTGCGAATTTTCGAGAGGAACTGTTGAGGGCTCAAATCGGCGGGATCGAGACTGCTTACGTAGTAAGAGCGTTCAGAGGAAGGTTCAGCTTTGTTTGGATAATGGAAGGTGCGTTGCACACAGGCGAACTGGCGGGCATGGGGCAGGCCGGCAGAGGGAGCGCTTAGAGAATGGGTTGCTATTTGACGTATTTCGAGTCGCCCATGGTCATTGTCCACGGTTTGGTGGAGAAAAAGGGGGTGGAGCTGAAGAGATTCTGAGCGTATTGATGCATGTTGGGCTGATTGTCTTTAATTTGAATAACATAGTCAGCACTGAGTTCTTCGACGACGATGTGGGCAGTTTCTTTTTGATTATGCATGGCGTCGAAGGTGAAGGTGGAGCCGTCCAAAATGGGCATCTTTCGCAAGAGAGTCTGGGCGGCGGTGATCGCGTTGGATTTATCGGCGGTAGCGACTTGGGCTAAGGTTTGAGCGCTTTGGTGATCGACTGCGGCCACCAGGTGCAGAGCCTTTGATTCTTCGGTGTTTGTGCCTTTGAGGGTCTTGCCGTCGACGGCAATATCGCGGGGCAAACAGCCGTCTTGTAAGCAGATGAATTCGGTGAGGGTTTTATCGAAGAGCTCGGCCTTTACGTTTTGCAAGACCCGATAGAAGACATCATAGCAAGGGGCCTTATAGCGGCCTGTTTTGGGGTTTTTCCAGGAGCGTAAGGCGCGCAATTGGGCTTGATTGAGATGATGGGCCAGGCGCACGATGCCCTTGAGGGTCTGTTTGCCGCACATCGTGCCGAGCACAATCATGCTCAGGACCGTGGCGAGCCGATATCTAAGGCCCGCTTTACGACGGAAGTCTTCTATCTGATTGAAGCGTTCCCACAGGCTGCTCATCTGTTCCACTTTGAGGCAGACCGCATGGGAGTTATCGGTTTCATTGAGCGCCTGGCTCTGTGCCGCGGGCAATGGCCCTGAAGCGCGCAAAAGCTCAAGGGCATTAGCCTTGAGGGGTTTGACCCAGATCTGCTTGGGACGCTCATGGCGTTGATAGAAATCTTCGCGTTGGCGGCCATATCCCGCGCTCAAGCCCAAGGGCGTCCACCCGCTCGCTTCGTAGCAAGTGCCCCGGTGAATCTGTGGGTCCACGAACGTTTCCGCTACTAAGGGACGATAGCCAAAAGCCTCCTGCCAGTGATCGGCTAAGACTCTCAGGCACATACCCAACGTCTTGGAGGCCAAATTTGCAAGATCCACCCCGGGCAAAATCAGAAAACGCCGGTTCTGTACTACCAGTTTCAATCGTGCATGCCGTTGCGCCCCGTCCCTCCCGATCCATTCGTCTCGATCCTTCAGCCGGTAGGATGCGGCCCCCCACAAGAGCAGGCCCATCCATTGCCCGTCGATCTGCGCCACATAGCGCAGGGTCTCTCCTGCGCTGCCCGCACTGTGTAAATAATGATGTTGTTTCAATAGATCATTGAATCGCTCCTGCTCTTCGGGCAGGACCAGACGCAGAGTTAAACGATCTATCGAAGGATTCAGTTGGTAAGATTTTTTGTCTTTCATCCCATCTTAACATGACTGATTCCCTCGGGTTTGTTTAGCTCTTTTTTTATCTTCTTGCTTATCAGCTAGTTGCTTCCTGGAATCCTTTTACCCTGGGTAGGCGATGAACTGCTCGAGAAGGTTCTGGCCTACAACTTCTGCCGCATCATACTGATGAAGAAACGCCGAGGGGAGGAACTGGAACAGGCAGCCTGAATCTGACCGCTTTGAAGCTCAGAGAAAAAAGCACCACGGGATGAGTATGCCTCCAGACAGCGGCAAATATACGTATTGTGCAGCAAGCCACGCCGATGGCCGCTCAATACCTGCTCATCGGCAGCGCCGGCAGCCTAAAACCCGAAACCTGCCAGCCATAGGCTGGTCCGCCCGTGGCGGAGAACCTTAAACCGCCCGCTCGAAAGGCTTTTCGAATGGGGTCTTGCAAGTCAGCTTACGAAATCGCCGGCACCAGAGGTGCCCTCGATTCGTAGCTTCGACGTTCGCAACAGAGAAGACAGACGGACTATGGACCGAGCAGCGAATAGAGGAGCTCTGGACGAGGACGGAATCTACTTTCGTGCAGCAGAAGGTACATATGCGATACCGCCGGAGCTCAAGAGCATCAGGAAGACGCGAACATCCAGCAATCTCAGCTGGATTAGCAACCCCGAGAACGTCAACCTGAATCTCAATAACTGGCAATCGGATCCATCTCGGGTCGTCTACCACGGTGGCAAGTACCATATGTGGATGATCGATCTTGATCGCGCAAAGTGCGCCGAGGCGCATTACTGGGCAAATCCCGACTTCTTCAAGACGCCGGAAGGTCGCGACTTCAGACCCGACTCGTCACGGATCCTGTATCTGACCTCGGAGGATACGCACCAGTGGACGGCACATGGCCATCTCCCCCTTGGTCCGGAAGGCTCGTGTTACGACCTCCTGCTAGAACAGCCCAATGTCGTCTTCCACGAAGGCCGGTTTCATCTATTTACTGAAGTGTGGTCGACCAACATCGAGAAGTACGGGCATCGGATGGTCGGCATCTCTTGCCTGGTTGCCGACTCGCCGGCCGGGCCGTGGGCACTGCCACCCGGAGTCGATGTATTGGTGGAACCCGCGATGGACGGCAAGCGCTGGGACAGTGACAGAGTTCTGAACCCGAGGCACGTGTATCTCGACGGCAAATGGTTCATGTACTACAAGGGGATTCGCAACGGCGTGCCGACCGAGAACGGGCTGGCGATCGCCGACACCCTAACAGGGCCCTACCGGAAGTACGAAGGCAATCCGCTTCTGATAGGCCACGGCCATTTCTGTTGGCGCTACAAGCACGGCATGCTCATGATTCCCAACTTCGGCAAAGGTGTTGAGCGGTGGATACACTGGTCGGAAGATGGGATACACTTCGTGCCAATGGAAAAGGGCGACCATGTATTCCGCTTCGGTTCGCTCTACTCGCCATACGACCCTCTGTTTGGCGAGCCGCAGACCGGGGAACCTACCACGGAGTTCTGGGGGTTTGAGAGCGTGAAGCCGCCTGACCGTGACTGGGATGTCGAACGCATCGAATGGCGAATCGGCTCACCGGACCACGGAGAACGAGTGCGAACAATCGAATTCAGGCGACAGCCTGAAGGCCGCGCCTGATTCATACCGTTAGCCATCAAAAATCCAGTTACCTTCCCGAAAACCTAATAGAAACCCAAATCGATCAGCCCGAAGGGAAAGGATAAGAGCTCGTACAACCAACGAATTGCCGAGTCTATCACCCGAAAGGGAAGAGAGCATAACCAATACAACCCCGCGAAAATGAAAAGAACCATAGCAGTAACTCTCCTGATCCTAGGCGTGTCTGGATCGTCCATATTGATCGTGAAGGGTATTGTCGGAGAAGCCACGTTTCTCGCGCTTATCGTATTGTCGATTGTGGTGTTCGGACTCATATTCTTCGACGGAACACTTGAAAGACTAACGGCTGGAAAATTGTTGGACATAAAGTTCAAGAAACTCAAGGAAACCGAAGAATCGGTCAAGCAACTGGCAAGCCACGTTCTCGAACTCGTAGAGGCAGCAAGCGCGGAATCCATCCTTACGGAAGCTTATGATGAAGAGAGGTATGAAAAGGCTGTTCAAAATCTCAAAACTCTAATTGGCTAACAAGACGCGGCACGCCAACAGACGGACGGCATTGATTTCAAAATTTCTTGCAAGTTCATTTTCAAATAGTTCGCCGCACGCCTTCTCGCCCGTCTGTGGGTGGGCTGGTACGTTAGACCAAAATTATGAAACGAGACTTTGAGCTAGTTCGAAAACTACTCCTCTTTTTCGAAGAAAGGGAAACACCCGAACGTATTGACGTGCCACCAATTGAGGGGTACGAAGAATTCACTATCAAGACTCATCTTGTACTGCTCCATGATGCAGGTTTATTGAGGTGCGAACCAGTTACATCGAGCACGAGTGATCGAGTCATCTACGTAATACCATTTGAGCTCACTTGGGAGGGTCACGAGTTTCTTGGAAAAATAAGGGATGATAAAGTATGGAACAAAATTAAGACCGTCATATCCTCGAAGGGAGGATCATTGGTCTTTTCAGTTATCAATCGACTCGCGACACATTTCGCTACTGAAGCAATCAAAAATGTCTAACCAAGCACTGCTCACAACGCCGGCTAGCGCCGTCGTGTGAGAGTTTTAACGTTCCTGCGGATCCGCTTCGCTCCTCCGCAGGAATTCGGCGCTCACTTCGTGCAGTGTCCTGTTCCCGCGTCGCGCTACGCGCACCGCGGAACCAGGACACTGCACCAACATTCCCGCTTCCCTTCCGCAAGCAAGCTTGCTACAGTCCAGCGCGAAGTTGGTGAGCGCCGAATTAGGCAGTCAGAATAGGAGGAATTTCAATGGCAAAAATGACAGTTGAGGAACGTGACCGTTTTCTTTCGGAGCCGCGATACGCAATCATTACGACTCTCTCAGAGAGCGGTGCACCAATTTCTGTCCCTGTGTGGTTTGAATGGGATGGAGAGTCGGTTTTCATGTTTTCGAATAAGACCTCACCAAAATTGGCTAGAATACGCGTCAACCCATCAATATCTGTACTCGTCATCAATAATGTTGGCGAGCAGGAGGGTTGGGTTGCGTTTGATGGACTAGCTTCAATTCACAAAGAAGGTGGGATCGAGCTGGTGGAAAAATTGTCATCTAAGTACTGGGATTTGTCCAACCAAGGAAATCAGAAAACTCTTGAGTTCTGGCGTAGTAACCCAGAAGTGCTCCGTGTCCTAAACCTAAAACCGGATCGAATTAGAACGTTTAGGGTGTAGAGGGTGTTGCCTAACAAAGCCATCAACCATCGCCAGCAAAGCTGGCTGGACCTCCGCACTGCGTGCTCCGGTCGGTTATGGTGGCGTTCGGCACAAAAACGAAATGGATAAAGAATATATCCTTTCAGCCATCAAGCGAACCGCCATAGAGAACGATGGTAGGCCGCTCGGGATCGACCGGTTCCGTGAGGAAACGGGAATTCGGAAGGAAGATTGGTATGGAATATACTGGGCGAAATGGTCTGATGCTCAGATAGAAGCAGGATTCGCTCCCAACCACTTCGGTGCCGAGCCGCTCGATCAAGAATGGATGATTTCTAAGATCGTCGAATTTACCAGGGAACTCGGGCACCTCCCGACGAAACCGGAATTAAAACTTCGAAAGCGGCAAGACGACGAACTTCCGAGCCATGTTACGATCGCCCGACACCTCGGCAAAAAAGCGCAAATGATCGACCGGATATTGGATTATTGTGAATCCCACGAGGGCTCTTCGGATGTGACCGAGATTCTGCTGTCTGCTCGCGAGTCACTGAGAAGCAGGAAAGAGCCAATTGGCTCAACCGGGGAAATCGGAAACGAGGAAGGGCACGTCTACCTATTGAAGCACGGCAAATCCTACAAAATCCGGAAGAAGCACGGACGCTGCGAGGCGCTACAAAGAGATTAAAACACAGATGCCCTACAAGACTGAAGAGGTTCATGTCATTTCAACTGACGATCCGGTTGGCATTGAAGCCTACTGGCACAACCGATTTAGGGAAAAGCGATTAGAAGGCGAATGGTTTCAGCTTTCTGCCGCCGATGTAAAAGCGTTTCAAAGGCGAAGAGTCATGTAGGCCTAACAAGGCGTGCATGGTAATGGCTGTTCGTCGCTCCGCTCCTCGCATCCATACAATCACTTGAACGTTAGAAATGAACAAAAATAAACTAGATAATTTCATAAATACTATTCTTCCTTACCATCAACAATGGTTTCCTAAATCGTGTGCCGCATCTAGTATGGAATTATTGCTGAAATTTGAGAACAAACTAAAAAAGAATGAATATCCATTACAGCGCAAATATGGTGATACTAACATAGGATTTGATAAATTATGTGAATTTGAGAAATATGACATTAAGGCGAAAAAGAACCCGTACGACTTAACCTCTTTGCAAGATCTTGTGAAATCGGAAACGGTAATGAGAATTGATCCGAATTATAAGTATGATTGTTTAACATATTCATTAATCGATTAAAAGAAATACCTAACAAGTCGGCCCAGATAACGCGGTGTAAGGTTCTTGTTTTAGATTTTTTGGGTCTACAGCAGAATCTGTGGGTGGGTAACGTCGCTTACAAGAGGAAATAGAGTCGGTGAGCACAAGGAGAAGTCAGGGCGCTGCCCTGAATCCCGCTCCTCCACAGCCGGAGGGGCTGGTCGGTGTTTTCTTTGCATATGGGATTGAAAGGTTGAAGCACCGGGCCGTTCCGAGGATGAAAGTAGTACCGAAAATACATCCTGAACACGGAGGACCCAGTGCTCATCAAAACGCTACTGAATTGCTAAAGAGCTTTGTTTACGCAAAGGCGAGTATGGAAATGGTGAAATCGGTGGAGGCGATTGTGGTGCAGATTGAGCCGCGCAAGAATAGTCGGGTGTGCTGTTCGGGGTGTGGCCGGACGGCCAGCGGCTACGACCACATGAGCGAGGCGAGGCATTTTGAATTTGTGCCCTTGTGGGGGATGAAGGTGTATTTTCGTTACCGCATGCGGCGGGTCAATTGCCGGCGGTGCGGGGTGAAGGTCGAAGAGGTGCCCTGGGCCAAGGGCAAGAGTCATCTGAGTTGGCCAATGCAATTTTCTGGCCCAGTGGGCGAGGCGCTTGAGCTGGGAAGAGACGGCAAGGGTTTTTCGCAAACTGGCGCAACGTCTTCGAGTCGGTCGAGGCGATGGTGCGTTGGGGGCTCAAACGGCGCGATATGAGCGGGATTGAGGCGATCGGAGTCGATGAGGTGCAGTATCATCGAGGCCATCACTATCTCACCGTGGTCTACCAGCTTGACGAGGGGCGGCGGCGGCTATTGGGCGTATTCAATAAGCGCAACGTAAAATCGCTCTTGCGTTTTTTCTGGGAATTGGGAGCGCAAAAGAGCAGCCAGATCCTCTACGTCTGCTCGGATCTGTGGAAGCCTTACCTCAAAGTGATCAAGAAAAAGGCACCCCAGGCGCTGCACATCCTCGATCGCTTCCACTTGGTAGCCAACCTGAACAAGGCCCTCAATGAGATTCGTGCTGCGGAAGCCAGGCGATTGCAACGGGACGGCTACATCAACGTGCTGGTCAAAAGCAAATACTGTTTCTTCAAAAATCCGCAAATCTCACCCCCACCCAACAGATCCGCCTCAAGGAGGTGCTCCAATACGATCTGAAGAGCGTGCGGGCCTATCTACTAAAGGAGAGCTTTCAGCTCTTGTGGCATTATAAAAGTCCCTACTGGGCCCAATGGTATCTGAAAAAATGGTGCACGCGCGCCATGCGTTCGCGCCTCAAACCGATCAAAAGGTTCGTGCGCTCGGTGCGCAAACACGAGCCGCTCATCCTCAACTGGTTTCGGGCCAAAAAGGCCTTTTCCTGCGGCATTGTGGAGGGCTTTAACCGCAATATAAATCTCACTATCAGAAAAGCATACGGCTTTAAGAGCTTCGAAGTGCTTAAGATCGCCCTATTTCATACCATGGGCGACTTGCCTGAACCCGAAATAACCCACAGATTCTGCTGACGAGGCGATTTTTTTAATTTGTTTGTCATTTGTCGCGTATCTGGCCTTTAACGTTCGGCGAGAAAATAAGATGAGCTCTCCACCAACGATAGCGATTCGAGAGGCGATCCAAGCGGATCTGCCATGCATTGTTCGGATGCTCGCGGACGATAAGCTCGGTCGCACGAGAGAGAGTTTCGACGAGCCTCTTCCTACCTCATATGGAAGTGCCTTCGACGAGATCTCTGAAAGCGGCGCTAATGAGCTACTAGTGGCGGTGTCTGAGAACAGAGCAGTCGGAGTTCTGCAGCTCACTTTCATTCCATATCTAACCTTTCGGGGCGGTAGGAGAGCATTGATCGAAGGTTTCAGAGTCGATTCGGGGCATCGCTCACAAGGAATCGGCCGACTCATGATTTCAGAAGCTATTTGTCGCGCTAAAGAGGAGGGCTGCCACTTGATCCAACTCACCACGGATAAGTCTCGGCCAGACGCCAAGAAGTTCAACGAATCATTAGGATTCGTAGTGACCCACGAAGGACTAAAGCTTTCACTATGAGTAGTAGAGAAAAGCCGAACAAGACGTCGATCCTAACGCCTGACCCGCCGCGAGTTCAACCCACCATGACCATTCAACGATCAACCCAGAAGTCGGAGCGCGCGCCCGGTCAGGCGTAGGATGACTCAACGTTGGGCAACATAATATGGAATACCTTCTTCTCGCGGGATTACAGCTGGGGTCGCTTATGAGTGTTCAGTCGGTCGAATACGGGCGTGATTACGAGTTTCTAGTGGCAACTATAAACACAGGGGCGGAAATGGGGTCGGGAGTTAAGTCTTGACTAAACGGGAAGGCGTCGCAGGGCGTTAGACGCCGAGCCTGACAACCCATGTTATCTTCTACGTTCCTCAGTGCGCTTACCGATTACCTCAACCCAAAAACCTCACGGATTTTCGGTTCCATCGCCCTGCCCTACCCCACGGAGGTCGTGCAAGGCAAGACACCCAAGCTCTCAAGAGCTGAACGAGGCGGATGGCATACCGCGGCAGTCTGTCCCGTTACCGACGCCTTCAAAGCGTCTTCTCCACACAACAATTCGCAGTTTGACCGTCTTCGATTCCCCTCTCCGATTCCCTCTCGATTCCTGGACCCTCTTCGATTCCTTTACTCTAACACTCGCAGTCTGATTCTGTCCGATTCGCTGCTTGCGAAACACCGTTTTCAGCACACTCGACATCTTTTTCATGACAATAGACGGAATTCTGTCTATTGTGACATCTGTAAGAAACACAATTTGCCAAATCACTCAGGGTAAAAGGATTCCAGGAAGCAACTAGCTGATAAGCAAGAAGATAAAAAAAGAGCTAAACAAACCCGAGGGAATCAGTCATGTTAAGATGGGATGAAAGACAAAAAATCTTACCAACTGAATCCTTCGATAGATCGTTTAACTCTGCGTCTGGTCCTGCCCGAAGAGCAGGAGCGATTCAATGATCTATTGAAACAACATCATTATTTACACAGTGCGGGCAGCGCAGGAGAGACCCTGCGCTATGTGGCGCAGATCGACGGGCAATGGATGGGCCTGCTCTTGTGGGGGGCCGCATCCTACCGGCTGAAGGATCGAGACGAATGGATCGGGTGGGACGGGGCGCAACGGCATGCACGATTGAAACTGGTAGTACAGAACCGGCGTTTTCTGATTTTGCCCGGGGTGGATCTTGCAAATTTGGCCTCCAAGACGTTGGGTATGTGCCTGAGAGTCTTAGCCGATCACTGGCAGGAGGCTTTTGGCTATCGTCCCTTAGTAGCGGAAACGTTCGTGGACCCACAGATTCACCGGGGCACTTGCTACGAAGCGAGCGGGTGGACGCCCTTGGGCTTGAGCGCGGGATATGGCCGCCAACGCGAAGATTTCTATCAACGCCATGAGCGTCCCAAGCAGATCTGGGTCAAACCCCTCAAGGCTAATGCCCTTGAGCTTTTGCGCGCTTCAGGGCCATTGCCCGCGGCACAGAGCCAGGCGCTCAATGAAACCGATAACTCCCATGCGGTCTGCCTCAAAGTGGAACAGATGAGCAGCCTGTGGGAACGCTTCAATCAGATAGAAGACTTCCGTCGTAAAGCGGGCCTTAGATATCGGCTCGCCACGGTCCTGAGCATGATTGTGCTCGGCACGATGTGCGGCAAACAGACCCTCAAGGGCATCGTGCGCCTGGCCCATCATCTCAATCAAGCCCAATTGCGCGCCTTACGCTCCTGGAAAAACCCCAAAACAGGCCGCTATAAGGCCCCTTGCTATGATGTCTTCTATCGGGTCTTGCAAAACGTAAAGGCCGAGCTCTTCGATAAAACCCTCACCGAATTCATCTGCTTACAAGACGGCTGTTTGCCCCGCGATATTGCCGTCGACGGCAAGACCCTCAAAGGCACAAACACCGAAGAATCAAAGGCTCTGCACCTGGTGGCCGCAGTCGATCACCAAAGCGCTCAAACCTTAGCCCAAGTCGCTACCGCCGATAAATCCAACGCGATCACCGCCGCCCAGACTCTCTTGCGAAAGATGCCCATTTTGGACGGCTCCACCTTCACCTTCGACGCCATGCATAATCAAAAAGAAACTGCCCACATCGTCGTCGAAGAACTCAGTGCTGACTATGTTATTCAAATTAAAGACAATCAGCCCAACATGCATCAATACGCTCAGAATCTCTTCAGCTCCACCCCCTTTTTCTCCACCAAACCGTGGACAATGACCATGGGCGACTCGAAATACGTCAAATAGCAACCCATTCTCTAAGCGCTCCCTCTGCCGGCCTGCCCCATGCCCGCCAGTTCGCCTGTGTGCAACGCACCTTCCATTATCCAAACAAAGCTGAACCTTCCTCTGAACGCTCTTACTACGTAAGCAGTCTCGATCCCGCCGATTTGAGCCCTCAACAGTTCCTCTCGAAAATTCGCAACCATTGGTCGATCGAAAATAAAAATCATTACCCCAGGGATCGCTTCTTCGATGAAGATCGATGTATGATCCGTAATCATAACGCAGCCAGAATTCTTGCTGCATGCAGGCAACTGGTTCTCAGCCTCAAGTCTTCCATGGGCGCTGAATCCACTCCCGCACTCTGTGATGATTTCGTCTTTAACTTACATAAGGCCATCAATATCATCACCTAATGCTCCGAGAATCAAAATACCGTGCCAAATCACTGAATCTTCGGTAACTATCATTGACTTCATGCTCCTCGGCCGGGATAATGCAGAACTTTCGGAAACATTGATCCGCGCGCTGCAGCCGCGGATTGCGGCCCTCACTTTGTTCGTCGAATTTCGGACGATCGGAACAAAATTGCTGCTCTTGCCATGAATTCGCACCAGAAATACACTAACGTTTTGAAAAAACGTATCTTGAAAGTGCTCGAATACACCAGTTATCATTTGAAAGAACCGTGTTATGGCTGCGACCTTTGAGCTAGTTGGACGCGGTCTTTATACCGTGGCCGAAG
Organism: Candidatus Moanibacter sp.; assembly: GCA_965215885.1. GTDB lineage: Bacteria > Verrucomicrobiota > Verrucomicrobiia > Opitutales > UBA2987 > CBDCEW01. Next base: position 116,786 of record CBDCEW010000100.1, on the reverse strand, counting down.
CCGAGAGACTCACACGAGTTCCTTCGGCGCGGATCCGTCGCTGGACTGGCGGTTACCATTACCGCTACGCTGGGGAGCAGCATTACTCCCCACCCGTAATCGCAACCGCCGTCAAGCGAATCGAAGGTTCAATTGCCCTCGACTTCTTAGACCTCATGGAGATTCGTTTTCTCAATGCCTTTTGCGAGCATGGCGTTAGCTGGCGATCGATTCGTATCGCCTCGGAATGCGCAAGGGAACTAATCGGCCGACGTCGTCCATTCTCGACCCGTCTTTTCAAGACCGACGGTCGGACCATTCTAGCTGAATTGATCCAGCCTAGTGGAGATAAGCTCCTGCTTGATCTCGTTGAAAGCCAGTATGCCTTCGAGCAAGTAATTTCGCCGTTTCTCTATACTGGAATCGAGTTTGATAAGCACGACGAACCCTCACAGTGGCGGCCCTTAGGCGAGGATCGCGCTGTCTTAGTGGATCCTGGCCGTTCTTTCGGCGCACCGATTGTTTCGCCGGAGGGAGTACCGACGCGTGTGCTCTACAACGCCTATCGAACGGACCCGTCTGTTGAACACGTAGCCGAATGGTACGAGGTTTCCCAAAAATCCGCACGCGATGCAGTGGACTTTGAGGCAAGCCTTGCTGCGTGAGACTGTTTCTCGATAACTGTATCAGTCCGCGATTCGCGAGGGCGCTACGGGTTCTCGCAGAGCCGCAGCACCTCGAAATAGCCCACCTGTCGGAAATGTTCAGACGCGACACTCCCGATCAAGAATGGCTGGCGACTCTCGCAGAGGAGGGTGACTGGGTAATCGTCTCTGGCGACCCCCGAATCACACGTGGAAAGCACGAGCGCCAAGCTTGGCTAGAGTCGGGTTTAACGGCCTTCTTTCTCGGAAAGGGCTGGGCGGAAAGGAGCTACTGGAAGCAAATCTCCGAGCTTGTCAGGTGGTGGCCGCAGATTGTCCTTAAGGCCGGGGATGCTCCGCAAGGGTCGGGCTTCATCCTACCGGTTGGGGCAAAGGAAATGAAGCAAGTGTCGTGACCCCGACTACATTGGAGGAGCCACCCAACAAGATAAGGGATGTGGGTAACTCTAAGCGCTAGCTTCATCGGGATTGTTGGACAACGGCGCGCCGGGGGTTGCCTGTGTTTTGCGTGATAACCATTTTATGGGGCGTCGCAAGGGTACCAGACTGCGAATTCTTCGATTTTTCTCACATGCGTCGCAGAGAGTTGGACCTCGGGGCTGACAACCCATGTTATCTTCTGCGTTCCTCCGGACGCTTACCGATTACCTTAACCCGAAACTCTCACGGATATTCGGGTGAATCACTCTGCCCTCCAGCAGGGAGGTTGTGCCAGGCAAGACACCCAAGCTCTCAACCCCTGAATGGGCGGATGCCCTACCGAGCAGTCCGTCCCATTCCCGACGCCATCAAAGCCTCTTCTCCACCGAGAAATTCGCAGTCTGCCCCTCTCAGATTCACCTCAATACTACAGGCAGTTTATTCGGAGTCCGAACGCGCTCCAGCTCTCCGATTTTTCCGATTTCGCGTCCAAGTACCTGCTTATACATGTAGACGATGGCACACAGGGCTTGATTCCGGGTTTTCGCCGCTACCCGGCCGTGAACGGTCAGATCATTGAGAAAGGCCTGAACCTCTGTCGCGCCCATCCGACTCGGCGATCGACCGACGTGAAATCGCACATATCGCCCGCACCAACCGAGGTACGCGTTTTCGGTATGGATGCTCATGTACGAATTTCGCATCTTCTCGCGCATTCGGTCACGTATTGTTCCATGCTTGCGTTCCATAAGTGAAATAATGTTCACCTAATCTGGCTCGTCAATAAATTTTTCAGAAAATGCGAAGCGAACTTCGTCGAGTTTTGCCTACTATACTTCGTTCTTTCTGGACGGTTATTGCGCGGTTTTTTCCGCTTTGCCGTTGACCCCTAACGGCTTACCTGTACATCAGAGTAATGAAGTTATGCGATGATTTCTTCGCTTTTCCCTGCGAGGAAATCCTGCCATAATATATTGTTATGACTCTGGGAAACGTAATGATCAACGGACCTAAGCTAAACAGTCACGACGTCGAAATCGTTGATTATAGTCCTCAATGGGTAGAGATTTTTTCTACGGAGCGTGAATGTTTACTAGCCAACACTGAAATCCACTTCATCGAGCTTGAACATGTTGGTAGTACAGCCATTCCAGGACAACGAGCTAAACCTATCATTGACATGATGGCTGCGGTTCATAGTCTTAACGAGCTTGATAGCTTTCTGCCACAGCTTAGCAACTATGGTTACCAAATCATCGAAACGGGCATGCCTAATCGTCACTTTTTACGCAGGCAAGATGCAAGCAGCCAAACTTTCCACCTGCATATCGTCGAACTGTCAACCTGGGATGAACGCAATGAGCGCCTTATGCGTGACTATTTACTCGAGCATCCGCAAGAAGTTAACGCCTATGGGAAGTTAAAAGATGAGCTTGCTAATACATACGCAGAAGATTCACTTGCCTATACCAAAGCAAAAACACGCTTCATTCAGAGCGTTGTTGACAAAGCCAGAGACGAACTCGGCCTACCTCGCATAGATGTTTGGGAAGACTAAGGTTGGTTTTGACTTTGATCGCCAGTCATAACAAGTGGCGGCAGTCGGACATTTTTTCCGTGCGTTCCGCGCTCCAAAAATGCCGCTGCGCCTGGCGTTGGGCGAGACTGGAGAGATGAAACGAGACGCGTGATGTCCCACATAGTCCTACCTCCCGACCAGTGGCCCCGCAGCCGGGTCTACTATTTCTGTCCAGACTGCCGTGACGTGCTCGGTATCCCCAAAGCCGATCCGGCTGACTGCCCCGGCTGCGGACGCAAAGGGCTAAAGGATATCTTCACCGAAATCGCCGGACGCGTTGAAAAGTCGTGGAGCTTCTTTGAAGCAACGCGAGTTCGCAAAGGATCGTGGCTTTTTGCCAATGAACCGGGCGGCAAGGTGCATCACATGGATGAGGGTGCCTATACCTCGCCCAACTATCCACTGGCGTTTTATGCGGAACTTCGGGCGCTCGGGTTCATTCCGCCGTGGCTGGATGCAGACGATCCCGACATGCGGAAGAAGGAAGACGCGATCCTGGAACAGTGGATAGAAGAACTCGAGGCCTTTGGTCTTGAACGGGAAGCCGACTGGATCGTACGCAACCGCATCTTCATGAATAAAGAGGAATTCCCGCGTCCCCGAAGCGATGAGTCGTTTTTGAAGTCACTCAGTCCGGGTAGTGTTGAACCTGATCTGACGACGCGGGAATCAACGCTCACCTATTTCAACAGCCTGCCATGGCGTGACAGCCCGTACTCTGCGTGTGGTCGGATTGGACATGCACTTAATCTGCATATGGCCAGACAACGCCAGGCCGGCAAGGAGCCCTTTGATGGAAGCTATCACTACGTGAAGGAGCTGGTTGATGGCCAGTACCAGGAGGGCAAAGGCTACTGGGGCGGCCTGGAGGCTGACTTCATCAACCGCACCAGCGGCAACATGAAGATTCTGTGCACCTATGCGCAGTTCGACTGGCCGATTCCCGAACCGAAGAACATTATCGACTACCATCTCAGTGGTGCCACCGAGAAGGGCGGCTTTGAAGGGAGCGGCTGTTCAGCTTTCAACCAGATGCACCCGCTCTGCTGCATCTACCGGCAATACCCGGAACTGCGTGAGTATCGGGGTGATGAGATTGATCACTACACTTCGAAGACCTTCATGCCCTTTCTCAACAACTGGGACGACGAAACCAACTTCTATGGCAAGACCTGGTTGGGCAAACACAACAATGGTGTTGTCGCCTATATGGTTCAACTGCTGCTAGACCTGCCCCTAAGTCGAGTAAGCACCTATTACAACTGGCGCGAGACCCCAATCATCACTCGTAACAACAATAACAGCATCACCCGCAACAAGGTGGTCTATCATACAAAAGGTTCTTCGTTTCACGGGTAGATTCAGAGGCACGGAGTCGCCAACACAGGCCTGCCCAACAATCTCCTGCAGGCGACGTCCTGAAGGCCGCGCCTGAGGAGTAGCGTTCGCCAGCAAAAGCCCCTCGACAATATCAAGTTCACTGATAGGTTTGCGCTATGAGTCGCAGTTTCGCCGAGATCGCGGATGAGGCGCTAACCCTGCCTCAGGGCGAGCAGTTACGGTTGGTACGCACGCTTTTGGAGAAGGCGGAAGCATCTGGCGACGTTGGAGCTGAGGCCGCGTGGGAGGAGGAGATCGAACGCCGCATCCACAAGATTGATGCGGGACTAGCCAAAGGACGCCCTTTTGCCGCTGTCCTTGGAGAGATCGACCTCCGCCTTAGGAGATGACGCTGATCACGCTCGAGGAGGCGGAGCAGGAGTTCGTCGAATCGGTGGCCTACTACGAGTCTCAAGAGCCAGGTCTGGGGTTGCGGTTCCGGAACGAGGTTGGCCGGCCGCTTCGCTCAGTTCTGACGTTAGGGGTGGGAGAGATGAAAATTGAGCGAACATTGGGCATTGAACGATTGTCTGAAAAGCATTTAATGGATTCGTGGTAACTTTAATCCACAGTCCAGTACATTCTGATCCTGAAGTACTTAGCGGAACGCTGGTGTTTCGTGGCACGCGTGTACCGGCTCAAACGTTGCTCGATTATCTGGACGATGGTAGCACGCTTGAGAAATTTCTAGCGGAATTCCCGAGCGTATCGCAAGAGGACGCAGACGCCTTTCTTAGGCTGGCCAGGGAAGATTGATGCGGATTCTTATCGACGAGAATCTGCCTATATCATTTTTCTCCGAGTTGCTTGCTGAATTCGAAACTAAGACGATTAACGAACTGGGGTGGTCCGGAATAAGCAACGGGGTCCTCTTGAGACGAATCGAAGGGAATTTCGACGTATTTGTCACCGGCGATAAGAATATGCAGTTTCAGCAAAACATCGCGGATCGAACATACGCAATCGTCGAGATTTAGTAAGCGACCGGGCAACGACCTTGTAGCGCAAAGATGCCGACCGTGATATGATTATGGGATGGGAGAAAAAACGAGAGGGCGGACACGGTCGAAGCGAATCGTTCGACGAAGTCGGCAGGAGCGCAGGCGACTGATAAGCGCATACCGTCGCAGCAATCAGACGCAGAGGGCGTTTGCCCAGCGGCACGGTATCAAGTATATGACCTTTATGGGATGGCTGCGCAAGGACCGGGCCGGGCACAGAAGCAGCGGGGTAAAATCGGCGGGGGCGCGGTTTGCCGAAGTTACGGTGCAGAGCAGCGCGGTCACGGAGGATCGGATCGAGATCGTCTTAGGGGACCCGATACGGGTGGAGGTGGACTGCGGTGTTGCGGTGGAACAAGTGGCGAGTCTGGTGAAGGCGTTGAGGGAATCGGGATGCTGAGCTTACCGGGAACGATGAAGGTTTTCCTGGCCGTGGGAGTAACGGATCTGCGAAAGAGCTTTAATGGTCTCTACGCCCTGGCGGCCAATCAGCTCAAGGAAGACCCGTTGAGCGGAGCGGACTTTGTCTTCTGCAATCGCAGCCGGGACCGGGTCAAGATTCTGTATTGGGACGGCACGGGGTTATGGGTTTTCGCAAAGCGATTAGAGAAGGGTCGGTTCAGCTGGCCGCAGGGAGTGGACTTGAAAGATCAGAAGCTTCCATTGCGCCCTGAAGCGTTGAGCATGCTCTTGAACGGGATCGACCTGAGGGAGGGGAAGATCCGGCCCTGGTATCAGCGTTAGGTCAAAAAAAGTGATTTTTTTGAAAAAGTAGTGCTTTTCTTATTACCGTTAGTTTAGTATTGTTTTCATGCCTGAAGTCGAGGTTTTGCAAACAGAGCTGGAGCAACTCCGAGAGGAGAATCGGCTTTTACGTCAGAAGATCGGCTGGCTCATTAAGCGCTACTTTGGAGGCAACCAAAGCGAGCGGATCGATCCGGGACAGCTGGAATTGCTCCTGGCCGGGCTGGAGCAGGCCGAGGAAAACAAACCCGCTGAGCAAACGGCAGAGCCACCACCCGAGCCGAAGGCGCGCAAAGGAGCTGGGGCGAGGCGACAGCGTCTGCCCGAGCACCTGGAAGTCGAAGAGATCGTAATCGAACCCGAAGCGGTGAAGGTTGAACCGCAAAAGTGGCGGTTGATCGGTGAGGAAGTCACTGAAGAGTTAGATTTGCTCCCGGCCCGATTTATCAGGCGGCGCTATATACGGCGCAAATATGTATCTCGCGAAAAGCCCCAGGAACCTCCCGTGCTGGCGCCATTACCATCGCGGCTGATTGAAAAAGGGATCCCTGGAGTGGGGCTTTTGGTGCACATATTACTGAGCAAATACGTCGATCACCTGCCGTTGTATCGGCAGGAGAAGATTTTCCGGGAACGCTACGGAGTAAGGGTGGCGCGCCAGAGCATGCTCGATTGGATCCACCAGGTAGCGCAATGGCTAAAACCCATCTACAACTACATGTGCTTACAATTGTTCGAGGGCGGTTACATCCAGGCGGACGAAACGCCCATCCGCTACCTGGATCCGGACGCAGGCAAGAAAGAGGGCTGCAGGAAAGGATACCTGGGGGTCTACGGGCGACCCGGCGGCGAGGTGCTCTACGACTGGCACACAGGCCGTGGGGTAAAATGTCTCGAGCAGTTCCTCAACGGATACGAAGGGTTGCTCCAAACCGACGGTTACGCCTTGCGCGAAGCCTACCGGAAAAGCCATGGTCGGATGATCGTGGAACGCTTGGGATCGTGGAACGCTTGGGCAAAGCCTTGCCTATACTCAAACGGCGGGCCTTGCCGCGGAGCAAAATGGGTGAAGCCGTTGAGTATGCTCTGAACCAGTGGGAATCACTCAAGCGCTACCTCGAGCATGGCAAGGTTGAAATCGACAATAACCTCATTGAGAATGCTATCCGGCCGACCGCCCTGGGAAAGAAAAACTGGATGTTCATCGGCCACCCCAAGGCCGGTTGGAGAAGCGCCGTAATTTACTCGATCATTGAGAGTTGCCGGCGGCACGCAATTGAACCATCCGCTTACCTCACTGACGTCCTCAAAAGATTGCCGGACATGAACATCACCGAGATCGCCGAACTCGCTCCGGCGAATTGGAAGCCGCCCCGAACAGGCGAACCGCTCGCAGCCTCTTGAACCCGGACACTGCCAGGATCCTCGCGCATGCCGCGATCCATAGGGCAGTTCACCGGTCGTTTACGAGATTTACACGAACCGATTGCCCCTTTTGACGGAGATTAGGGCGAAGATCCTCTTAGAGATTCGAAGCTCGACAGGAAACCAAAATATATGAAGATCGGCCCCTAACTAAGCGGTTTAGGTAACGCCTGAAGCCGCACCTGTCCTTAGCGTTCGAGCGAAAGGTAGATGAAGCAGCACAAACCAAACATAGTACTCCTCATGTGCGATGACCTGGGGTACGGAGACACAGGTTTCAACGGTAATGAAATCATTCGAACACCTTGCCTGAATGCCATGCGTTCGGAAGGTGCACGCTTCACGCGGTTCTTTGCGGGGGGACCGGTGTGTTCCCCCACTCGTGGGACCTGCCTGACAGGTCGCCATTACTCCCGCTATGGGGTGACACACGCTAACCAAGGGCGCTTGCCTGTTAACGAGATTTCACTTGCCAGTGTCTGCAAGTCATCAGGCTACCGCACGGGTCACTTCGGGAAATGGCATCTGGGCACAATGACAACCACTGTGAGAGACAGCATTCGGGGTGGACCCGATCACAGGGAAGAGCTTTCCCCACCATGGTTGCACGGCTTTGATGTCTGTTTCTCAACGGAAGCGAAGGTGCCGACATGGGATCCCATGATGACTCCCCATGAGATGGGAAGGAATGGTTATCGATGGGGAGAACCGGCAACTCCATTCGGCACCCACTACTGGGACCAAGATGGCTGTATCGTCCGTGACAACCTGGGAGGTGATGATTCGCGCGTGATCATTGACCGGGCCATCCCGTTCATTGAGGAATGCGCGGGACGTCATCTTCCCTTCCTGGCTGTCATCTGGTTCCACACGCCCCATACCCCGGTCGTGGCAGGACCGGAGTATCGGGCAATGTATTCCGAATTCAGCGAAGACGAACAGCACTACTATGGCTGCATCACCGCCATGGACGAACAGGTCGGACGACTGAACGGGACCTTGAAGGAACTTGGGATCGACAAAGATACAATGGTTTGGTTCTGCTCGGACAACGGTCCGGAAGGAGGCGAAGACCTCTCCATCAATGGCCGCAATCGTGGGACCACCGGTGGACTCCGCGGACGCAAGCGTAGCCTCTTCAACGGTGGCATTGGCGTGCCAGCACTCCTGAAATGGCTCAAAATTGTAGCACCAAAAACAGAATACGAAATGCCGTGTAGCACGCTCGACTACTTCCCCACGATCGTTGAACTTCTTGGATACAACATGCCCGATGACCGTCCGATTGACGGTATCAGTCTCATGCCCTTGATTGAAGGACGGAGTTTGGAACGGCCCTGCCCCATTCCCTATCGTTTCCTTGAATCTGAAGCAGCCATGTTTGGGGCCCCGACGCTCGCCTTGGTAGATGGCAGATTCAAGTTCCTGACCAATCTGTCCACGGACGGTCACGAGGACATGCTATTCGACCTCGATGCGGATATTGCAGAGACAACCAATATCGTTGCACAGAAGTCGGACCGTGCCCGTGACATGAGGAAGAAACTATCACGGTTCGTTGAATCCTGCCGAAGAAGTCACGAGGGGCAAGATTACCCCGATCCCTATAGTCCCATCAATAAGTTCCAAGAGATTACCGGAATATGGAAATAATCGGGCTCGAACAAAGCGTCGCACGCCGACGCGGTAAGCGGAGCGCGTGAACGCCGACGTCCGCGCGCTGGCGCGCGCTTCATCGTATCGTTTAACGATAAACAAACAAAACATGAAAGCAGGTGAGACACTCGCGAAACAGGAGAATATCCGACCACTTGGTAAAGGCGGATTGGGTGAAGTTTACGTTGATGCGGACTTGCGGCTATACCGGCAAGTGGCGTTTAAAGGAGTAGTCCAAAATGAACCCCGTTGCCAATCCTGATCCAGCCCTTCGCCAACGGTACAAAGACAGTGGTTTTGTGTTTTTTCAAAAGCTCCTCAGTGACAATGAAGCCCTCGAGCTTTTAAAACTGCTGCGTCCGGCCTTAGATGGTGAACTTGGACATGTAGGGTTCGGAGAAGAGGGAAACAAGGATATAAAACACGGTCGTCAACAGCAGATTGCAATTACGGACGATGGTCCGATTCCGGAATTGGTTGAGCATCCCTCCCGCTCCCGAGCCCAGCAGTTGGCTGAGTATCTAACCGGCTATCCGTTGCGTTTTTCCTATGGGCAGGTAATTGCCAAACCGGCACATCACAATGCCCGAGTGCAATGGCACCAGGACGGTCACTATTGGCAGGGTCAACGTGCGAGTGCAGCCGGCATTAGCTGTTGGATCGCGTTGACCGAGTGCTATCCCGAAAACGGCTCCGTGGGATATGTGTTGGGTAGCCATCGGACGGGTATTAACCCCCACATGGATGTGGTGGGTAAGTATGAAATTCACCGTGCGTGCGAGGTACCGGATCCCGCTTTGGACAAGGTGGTGTATGCCCGCTTGGTTCCCGGTGACGCCGCATTTCATCACAGTCTGTGCATTCACGGTTCGTCCGGCAATCAAACCGACCAGCCGCGAATCGGTATTGTCTCCCATTTCTTCCCGGTTGAGTAGGCACGGACCGCCAATCAACGAATAGCTGCCAAACCAATCGTTCCGCAGGACCGGCCATCCCCTCGCCGACCGTGAACTCGGACGTTGGCCATGATAGGAGATTGACTTCCGCCAAAACATGTCCATGATCCTGGGCATATGAATGCGATCACGTATACCACGGCTCGAGAGAATCTGGCTAAGACGATTGAAAAGGTAGTCTCTGATAGGGATCCGGTCATCATCACCAAGAAAAAAGATATTTCGGTGGTGATGATGTCACTCGACGATTACGAATCCCTGCAGGAAACGGCTTACCTTCTTCGCAGCCCCAAGAACGCCAGCAGACTGCTTGAATCGATCGCGGAACTTGAAGAAGGGAAGGGTACCGAGCGGGAGATCAGCGAATGAAGCTGATTTTCTCGGAGAATGCTTGGTCGGACTACCTTGAGTGGCAAAAGACCGACAAGAAGACTTTGAGGAGGATTCACGCATTGATCAAGGACACGAAACGAAATCCGACGGATGGATTGGGAAAGCCGGAACCGCTGAAGCATGCGCTGAGCGGATATTGGTCCCGGAGAATCACGGAGGAACACAGAATGGTCTACAAGTTCAGGGAGGATTCCATCTACCTGGCTCAGCTCAAATACCACTATTAGGCCAACAAATCGGACCACTCAACTTCGGCTTACGCCTCCGCGAGTGTGCTTCAACGTTAGGCAGCTTAATAATCAGTCAATGGCTATAGCACTTGCGATCTTTTCGGTAGTAATTGTCGTCTTCTCTATGTACGGGATATTGCTGCCGCACAGACTAATTGGGCTGGTTCGCGGATTCATGTCCGGAGGGCTCGGGCTTTGGACAGCAGTCGCCGTCCGCCTGCTGCTAGCCGCATTGATCTGGCTTACTGCCCCAGTTTGCTACACTCCTACAATATTCAAAGCACTTGCAGCGTTAATTTTACTAGCGGCCATTACGCTTCCCATTGTTGGTGTTCCTCGTCTTGAGAAATTCATAGAGTACTTAGCTACTTGGCCGCAGTGGGCAATTCGCCTTCCATGTTTGCTCGGAGTCGCGTTTGGTGGGTTTTTGCTATGGTCAATATCATCTGCGATCGGCGTTGCCTAACAATGCGATCAATACGGACAACCCTGCTTGTCCCGCTTTTTGCTACTGCAAAAAGGAGGTCCAGAAAGGAATCCCTTACCAAGCTTTGATCTCCGGATTGATTCACCAATACGTGGAAGGTGAATTACTTGAAAAATAAAGGTAGAGAACACCAGGCGCGCGAGGTAACGCCTATTGGCGCGCCTCCTCGCTGACGGTCGGAATCGGGGGAAGTTTAAAGCACAAGCAGAGAAAAGGAGTAGCAGTGGTCAACGGCGTTTGGGTAGATCCGAAGTATAGAGGAACACGCGCTGCGATATTGCTAATGGACAGCCTTACAGGTTGGGCATCGTCGAATGGAATGCGATCGATGGAAGGATACGTTACCAAAACAAATGAAAGAGCATTGCGATTCTACAGAAAATGCGGATTCGAGATCACCGAAGAGACGATCATCTTGGAGCGAGACCCATCGATAGTATCTGTTCTGATACGCAAGAATCTGAGTGCGAACCAGCCGTCTCAGACAACTCCGGCCAGCGCAGGAGGAGCCATCGGCCATAATGCCTGCCGAGCTTGCAACGCGTACCGTACGCTGCCAGCACAAGACGGATGCAGTCGACGCTTGACAACGCGCTTCCGATCAAGGCCGCTTCACCGGAGAACGCTGGCTACTAGACCTCCGGTCTGTTTCCATCATTACCGGTGTTGACCCCGGCCGTGTCATTTGAACCCGCTTCGCCCGGAATGCCTCCGCTTCGTCATCCCCGGATTCATGTAAGGGATCGGGAGTTAACAGGACATTTCTGATACGAGTCTTAGGAGCCCCTTTCTCGAAGGTCCGGCTGCAACAGTTGCCACGGTTATTGACGTGGTATACCTCACCGGCATATTCGAAACGAAGCGTTCTTGGCATGGAATCGATCCGCGCACTGAGGCGTGGTACGTGTATAGCGCGATGGCTTATGGTCTTAAAGTTCTTGCGGAACTATTCGCCGTTCGGGGTCATGACCTTAAGAAGTGGCTGTTTTTCCGCTTCGCTGAGGGGGTCAGGCCTTACAAACCGCCCTTCGCAGGCTTAGGGTCCTGCCGTACGGCAGGATTGAGGCAGCTGACCCCGAAAAACAGACACTTCTAAGGCTTGACCCCTTGCTTCCAACATCGAACTAATGCATCTGCCATCACGCTAAACACGTACGGCGCGCGCCGATTGCGGCGTTCGATGAAACGATAGCAGTAAAGGATGCAATATGACTGATAGCTACACGGCCAGTGTGGTGGGTGCAGGGACTGGCGGGCGTCTGAGCCTGAACGCCCTAGCTGCCTCGGAGCGTTACAAACTTGTGGCCGCATGCGACATGCGGGCGGAAGTGTGTCGTGTGATCGAAGAGATGTACCCGGGGATTCGCACGTTCACGTCCCACAAGGAGATGTTGGCCGAATGCCCGACAGAGGTGGTGTGTGTGTCCACTTGGGCCCCTTCCCATCGCGAGATTACACTGGATGCTTTGATACTACCGTTGAAAGGAATACTGGTCGAGAAGCCGCTCGGCGACACTGCGGAAGCGGGCGCCGAAATTCTGGAACGTATTGAGGGCAGGAATCTTCCCATGGTCGTTCCCCACAACATGATCGCGGACGGTTGCGGCAAGGACATCATCGCGAAGTGCAAACATGGCGCAGTGGGCGATCTACGACTCGTCGAGATTGAATGCGACAAATGGGATATCATCAACGCAGGCATTCATTGGATCAATTATTTCATTACCCTCACTGGCAATGAACCTATCGATCACGTGCTGGCGGCTTGCGATTGTTCGACACGCACCTACCGAGACGGCATGCAGGTAGAAACTGAGGGGGTGACTTACGTCGTAACGGAGAGTGGAATCCGCTGTGTTCAACAGACCGGGGACTACATTTCGATCATGGACCATGGAGAATGCACCATATTCAGGATAATGGGCACTCAAGGCTTCATCGAATATGCCTTTGGCGAACAGAGTTACAAGCTGCTGAATCCGGAACATCCCGAAGGCGTCTTCATCGCACCTGAACCGGAGGCCGCCATAAACAAGCATCAGATCTACCTCGAAAACATGGCCGTAGATATGGACAACGGGACCACGGATTACAGAGTGCCGGAGAGTTCGCTCATGTCGTTGCAGGTATGCGAAGCGGCATACCTATCCAGTCGCTACCGTTGCGCAGTCTCGTTTCCACTCGACACGTTTAACCCGCCCGCGCCATCCGACTGGGACCCGGGTATGCCCTACTCCGGCAAGGGCGGGTGCAGAGACGGAAGAAAACTGAAGCAGAAAGAAAAATAGTGGACAAAATTGCCTTCGGAATTGTCGGGTCGGGCTGGCGCGCGGAATTCTACCTGCGAATCGCACGTGCATGTGCGGACCGGTTTGAAGTGACAGGAGTGACTTCGCGGAACGCGGAAAAGCGAGCGGAACTTACACAGCAATGGGGTGTGAAGACGTTCGAGTCAGCGGAAGAATTGATCGGCCACACCGAGTCCGATTTTGTGGTGACCAGTGTGCCATGGCCCGTCAATCCGGGAGTTATCGAGCTGCTCGCTGAGCGGGACATACCGGTGCTCTCTGAAACGCCGCCGGCTCCGGATGTCGAAGGACTGGTGGCCCTGAACAAGCTGGGAGCGAGGATTCAGGTTGCCGAACAATACCACTTGCAGCCGCATCATGCGGCACGCATTGCCGTAGCCCAAAGCGGCAAACTCGGCGCTGTTTCGCAGGCTCAGGTTTCTGCAGCGCACGGATATCACGGCATAAGCTTGATCCGGCGGTTGCTCGGAATCACGTGTGAATGCTGCACCATCACCGGATACGCGTTCAAATCGCCGCTCATAGCCGGACCGGACCGCCGTGGTCCGCCGGACAAAGAAGAAATCCGCGATTCGGCGCAACAGTTTTTCCATTTCGATTTTGGGGACAAACTCGGTGTGTTTGACTTCACGGGCGATCAGTATTTCTCCTGGATACGCAATGAGCGAGTGCTTGTGCGCGGCGTGCGCGGCGAGATTGTCAACAAGGAGCTCACCTGCCTGAAAGATTTCCTGACGCCGGTCAAACTTGAGTTCGTCCGTCACGCAGCCGGCGTCGATGGGAACCTGGAAGGAATTTACTTCAAAGGAATCCAGATCGGCGATGAATGGGCCTACAAGATTCCATTCGCACCGGCTCCGCTCACCGACGATGAGATTGCAATAGCCACCTGTCTGACCAACATGGCCAAATATGTAGACACCGGAGAAACTTTCTATTCGCTGGCCGAAGCGTCACAGGACCATTACTTGAACTTGACGTGCGCCCAGGCGCTAAAAGAAGGAAAACCGATTCAGACAGAAATGATGCCGTGGGCGACAGTAGGTTGCGGGAATTTTCACGATAATTCCAAGTATTGACGTCTCACCAAGAAAAGGAAGAATCGAATTATGACCGGAACGGCACTTCTCGCCTTAAAACAGCAGCTTTCAAGTCTCTCTGATACCGAGAGACGTGAGATCTCAGCTTTTCTGATAAAACTGGGTCAGGATACGCCGGAGTGGAAAAAGGAGACTGCTCGGCGGCTCGATGAGATGGCCGAAGGAAAAAAGAAGGGTACAGGAGAGCTCAGAAGTGAGCTGGGGCATGACTGAACCCGAATATAGAAGCCATCTTTCAATGGAAGCCGCGTCGTTTCTTATAACACTGCCGAAACAGAAACAGAGAAAAGTATTAGACCTCGCCGATAGAATCGCTGCTCATCCTTTCCAAATCAGCGATTATCAGCTCTCGGATGAATCGGGAAGACTCATCGAGAATATCCTAATCGATGAATTCCTCTTCTCTTACTGGCTCGATCATGCGGTCAAGGAGGTCCGGATTACAGAAGTTGTCCAAGTCTGACTGAACCCAACAAGGCAAAGCGACTTAACGAACGGCGAACATGATGAAAAACAAATGTGCATTTATCTTGTCGATCGGCTTACTGATCTGTGTTTCTAACGCTGTGGCGGAAAAAACTGTGTTGGCGGGTGGTTGCTTCTGGTGTATGGAAGCAGATTTTGAGAAACTTGAAGGTGTCATCGATGTGGTTTCGGGATTTACGGGTGGAACAATCAAAAATCCGACTTACAACGGTAACCACGAAGGTCATTATGAAGCCGTCGAAATCACTTATGACCCCAAAAAAATCAGTTACAAAGATCTGTTAGATTATTACTGGGTTCAAATCGACCCATTCGATGCAACAGGGCAGTTTTGCGACAAGGGTCCGAGTTATTTGAGTGCTATCTTTGTCGCAAACGAAGAGGAAAGGAAATTGGCTGAACAGTCTCGAAAGAAGGTTGTTGAGCGATTCCCCAACAAAAAGGTTGTTACGCCTATTTTAAACGCATCAACCTTCTATCCCATTAAGGGTGAAGAGAGTCACCATCAGGATTATTACAAAAAAAGCCCTGTTCGCTATCGATATTATCGTTGGGGTTGTGGTCGGGATCGGCGCTTGAAAGAGATTTGGGGGGACAGCGCAACACATTGAGATATTCGGATGCATATCGGCACGGGATCGGCTGGCTGCTCTGGCACCTCGTTGAGGGCCGTTTCATCACCGCAGGCAGGGAGCGCACCGATAGCAATTCGCTTCATCCTGGCCAGGGCTACATGCCCTTCATCCTTCAAGATGGCACCACACGGCTCGGACACGAGTGGTTGGAAGAGCAGTAGAAGCAGCGAACCAAACGGCGGAGGCGACGCGACGTTCCACATGCGTCACCCGTGACGTTCTAAGTCGAAAACAGGAATGGCCACATCCGTCTACGCTACGCTCTGCCGAGACGGGAAAGAACGCAGAGAACAGAAAACCCTTTTCCTTTTGCGTTCTTTGTGATCTCTTGTGGCCAACCATAGCCAACGCCGAAGAGCGACCGAATTTGTGATTGAGAATTTACAGAATTACAGAGCTGAGGAAGATCGAAAATTGTGGGCGAAACAATCAACAACAAACTTAGAACCAAACGCAGTAGCAAGCTCGGGCTGGCGCCCTCGCGGCTACGCTAAGCGTTGGGCGTGTATCGGGATTTGGCAACGCAATCAAGCAGACCAAACATCGTCTACTTCTTCGTCGACGACATGGGCTACGGCGACGCCTCGTGCTTGAATCCCGAGGGGAAGATCCATACCCAGAACCTCGACCGCCTGGCCAGCGAGGGTATGATGTTCACGGATGCACACTCTAGTTCGGCAGTATGCTCGCCGTCGCGCTACAGCGTGCTGACCGGACGTTACAATTGGCGCTCGAACCTGCAGAAATGGGTTGTCGGCCTCTACGGAGATCCCTTGATTGCCGCAGATCGCCTCACCGTACCAGAGTTGCTTAAACAGCACGGCTATCACACCGCCTGCATCGGCAAATGGCATTTGGGACAGGGATGGGATTTCGAGGCGAACGCGGAGGATTTTCATCCTAGGGGTTTCCAGCGTCATCGGGATACAACACAGGTAGCTGATGACGACCTGGAAGCTACGCCCGAACAACAGGCACGTTGGCAAAACGCATTTTCGAAACCAACCACCGGTGGGCCAACCACGCGCGGCTTCGACTATTACTTCGGCGTGGACATCCCCAACTGGCCTCCCTATTGCTTCATCGAAGACGACCGCACCGTCGGCGTTCCATCTGAGTTCCTGCCGTCCCGTCTGGTCGGCGATAACCTGGCCAGCTACTCGGGGCCGGCCATGCCTTACTGGCATTTCGAGCAACTGCTGCCGACCTGGGCCAAGAAGGCGGACGATTACATCCGAGACCTGGCGGCGGCAGACGAGCCATTCTTCCTCTATTTGCCCATGACTTCGCCGCACACGCCGCTGTCGGTCAACAGGCCGTGGATCGGCAAGAGCGGTCTGAACAACCTCTACGCTGACCTGGTGATTGAGACCGATGACGTATTCGGTCGCGTGTTGCGGTCGCTGGAAAAATACAACGTGGCGGACAACACTCTCGTTATCTTCACGAGCGACAACGGCTGCGCCCCTTACATTGGGGCAAAAGAGATGGAGGCGCAGGGGCATTTCCCCAGCGGTCCCTACAGAGGTTACAAATCAGACGCTTGGGATGGGGGTCACCGTATTCCGTGTGTAGCCAGATGGCCCGGCGTTATTCGGCCCGGAACTGAATGCGACCACATTGTGTGCCTCTCCGACCTGATGGCGACCGTCGCCGAAATCGTTGGCGCCACTCTTCCGGATGACGCAGGCGAGGACAGCGTAAGCATGATGCCACTGTTCCGCGAAACTGGCGCAACTGGCCGCATCACAGTGGTGCATCATTCAATTGCGGGCAAGTTCGCCATTCGTGACGGCCGCTGGAAGCTGGTGCTTTGCCCTGGATCAGGCGGCTGGACTCACGACGACGCCGACGCTGCCAAAGCGGGTTTACCCCTCGTTCAACTCTATGACATGAGGGCCGATCCGGGTGAGACGCACAACCTGCACACCGAGAACCGGGACAAGGCCAAAGAGCTGCTCGCTTTGCTCAAGAGATATGTCGCCGACGGACGCAGCACTCCCGGGGCGCGTCAGGAAAACGACGTCCCCGTTGATATTTGGAAACTCGATACGATGCCTGGCATCGATCCGCAATTGGTTGACGATTACTGACGACTGAGAATGGAACAGAGAATATGAGCGATAAGTACCGTGCATTGATTATTGGAACCGGCAGCGCCGGCACCACGGTAATGAACGAGATGCAGGCAGACGGCCGGGCCGAACCGGTGGCCTTCGTGGAAACGCGAGAGGAACGCATCGAGCAACTGAAAGGGGAGTATCCCGACGCTATCATTGGCACTGACTATTTGAAGGTGCTGCAATCCTGCAAGCCGGACGTCGTGGTCGACGCCGGGCCGGACCACCTGCACGGCCCGCAGTGCCTGGCCGCCTTGGAGGCGGGCTGCCACGTGCTCATTGAAAAGCCCTTGGCGACCTGCGTGGAAGACGCTAAAAAGCTCCTGGAGGCTGAAGAGGGCACCGGCAAGATCATCATGGTCGATTACACAATGCGGTATTCCCATCCCTGGGGCACCATGATGCAGGCGGCCAGGGAGGGGCGGATAGGCAAGATCTTCTACCTGGCGGGCTTCTACATTCACGACATGTGGAACTGGTACGACGAGAAAGGCAAGTGTCCAACCCCGTGGCGGATCGACAAGGATAACCCTCAAAACATTCTATTCGGCGGCGGTTGCCACGGGTTGGATATGGTTCTGTACGTCATGGAAGACGACCCCGTCACGGAGGTTTATTGCTGCGGCAATCGTCTATCGGGCTCCAACATGCCCATCGAGGACTGCTTCCTTGTCTCGATGAAGTTCGAGAGCGGGGCGATCGGAAAGGTATTCGTCACCAGCGGCTGCAATCGCGGCGATGGCGTCGGCTCTGGCAGGATGTTTGAGGCCTACGGCACCGACGGGACGTTGGTCGACGGCAAACTGCTTCGACGCACGTCCGAGCCCGAGCTGTTGCCGCAGTCCAACAACATTCAGAAACGCCACGGCTGGAACCTGACCGTCCGGGACTTTCTGGACGTGTTGGACGGCAAGCGGGAGAACTGGATGAATTCCACCTTCGGCGCGCGGAATGTGTCAGTCTGCGATGCTGCCATGAAGTCGCTGAGATCGGGCAAAGTCGAGCCGGTCACGTGGTTCTGAACGGACCGGACAGGCAGCAAAAACGGGAGGAGGACGTATGGGCATCGGAGTGGGCGTCATCGGCATGAATCCGACCAACATGGGCTCAACCATGACCTTGTTGAAGGATGTGCCGGACCTGAAATACGAGCTTCGGGGTATCTGCGCGAAACGAGCTGAGGTTCTGGAACCGTACGCCAAACAGATTGGCATTGGTTTCTGGACGACGGACTATCGTGAACTGGTGATCCGCTACATGCGGCATTTCCAGCAATGCCTTGAGGGTGACCTCCAACCGACGCCGGATGTGGTCGAGGGGGCCAAGTCGGTGGCCGTTGGGGTGGCAGCATGGGAATCGATTCGGAAGGGCGGGCCGGTGAATGTGTTCAACGATTTTTGAGGGCTTTGCATGAAGACACAGCAGCTCAAAAAAAGGCCGCAATTGAAGATGCGCTGCAATCGACTCGACGCTTTGCCGCCGGTTGAACTGCCGGCGGGCTACAATCTTTGCACCGACGACTGGCGCCTGCCGGCAGTTAAGACCTATTTGAATTTGGGATTCGAACCTGAAATCATCCACGAGAGCCACCCCGCGCGGTGGAAGGCGGTGTTTGAAACGCTCGGTGTGGCTGTTAACGATGAAAGCTAATAATCCATCAGGCGGCTTTTCGGCTGACCAATACCGGGAGGCAGGTTACACCGGCCCGGTGCCCATGCTGAGCGAGGAAGAGGCCGCCGCCGGACGTAAGGCTTTCTTTGCGGCGATCGGGCAGTCCGAGGCTTCGCCTGGCCCAACTGATAAGCGAGGGAGTGGCTTTAATCTACGTTTTCGTTGGGCCCATGAGCTGGCGACGCACCCGAAAATCCTCGACCATGCCGAGGGAATACTGGGCCCGAATATTGTGCTTTGGGCCATGGTTTTCTGGTATAAAGAACCCCACAATAGCACATTCATCCCTTGGCATCAGGACGGGACCTACTGGCCCATGGAACCGAGAATCAATCTAACGGCCTGGGTCGCCTTGGGGCCGACCTTTCGAGAAAACGGTTGCTTGCGATTGATTCCAGGTTCGCACAGGCAGTGGCTGGACGAGCAATACCAGCCGCTCGACCGGGACAGCGCTTTCGGTCACGGTCTAACCGCCGACCAGGTGGATGAATCCAGCGCTCTGGACCTCGAAATGGCCCCGGGCGACGTCGTATTTTTTAACGAGGCCATGCTGCACAGCTCGGACGCCAACTCGAGTGAAACGCCGCGACTGGCATACGCCGTACGATTCACAACGCCCGAGGTCAGATTCGATCCGGACGGGGTGAAGGAGTCAGGGACGGACTATTATGCAAAAACGATTTTGGTCCGCGGCGAGGACCATTTCCGCTACAATAATTTTATGAAAGCGGAACCGCCGACGACATAACCTGCCATCTACTATCAAAACGCCTGATGATAATTTATTCCGGTTTCCAGATGAAACTAGAGGGCGGGAAGCCGGATTTACCCCCAGCTGTGATTTCCGAGTAAAAGGGGTGATACAAGGAGTGGCCTTTCTCTCGCCAGCAGAGCACTTGGGTCCATTCGCGGCCGGTGCAACCCTGATGAAGAGCCACCGGCCGCGCCCTCCTTGCGGTGGACTACATTTCGCCGGCCTGGCGAATTTCGAGTTTTCCGCCGATCTCGAAGCTTGGGCAATCGTCGCACAATTCGAGGACAGCATCGTAGTTCTCCGCCTGGAGAATCAGGTAGCCACCGATCGAAATGTCGTCCTCGCCGACCACTCCCTCCATAGGCTCCCTCTTTTCGCAGAGAAGCCGACCTGTACTTTCGAGAGGCGCGCCGGCTACCCACGCGCCCTTTTCGGTGAGCTTGCCCATGAAGGCGCCCCACTTTTGGTAAATGGCTCCCTGGCCCGCTTCGTCCAGTTTTTCGAAACCGGGGTTTCCGCCGCGTACGAGAATGAGATAATTATTCATTTTGTTTTATTGATGGTTATTTTGATCTGTTTCTAATTGAGAATGGCCACCTAGGCCAGCTCTATCCATGGGTCGAACGAGAGGCCGGCAAATCGACACATCTGTAGACATTTTTTTGATTTTTCCTCAAAATCGAGACTTAGTACTCGAACTCGTAAATATGGTTACGTATGTCCCGGCATGCCGGGATTGGGGATAGTGCAAGGCGCGCCGCAATATCCTCAATGCCGCCCCATCCCAAAGGGACCGGGCGATTTTGGCGCTGGGCAGCGTTGCTCGACTCGACCGCCTCCCCCAGCATCCAAAATCGCCTCGGCATACGTCACCGTATTTACGAGTTCGAGTACTTAGGTGCCGCAGAAAGTTTCGTGGACAACTTCCTCTGGCCGGGGCGGCGCTTCCAGATCTGCATGTTGGTCCTGCTCAGTGTAGGGCTCCGTCAGGGCATCAGCGAGCCGGTGAAATGGGGCGAAGTCGCCGGCGTAGGCGCTCTGGATGGCTTGCTCGACGCGGTGGTTGCGCGGAATGAGGATCGGGTTGGCGGCGCGCATCTCGGCGAGATTTTTCTCGGGGTCAGCAAGCGCCCGCCAGCTCGTAAGCCAAGTCTCGAAGGTGGCGCGATCGGCGAACAGCGCTGCGAGGGTGTCGGGACTTTCTCCTGCGGCGACGCGAGTGAGGTGGCGGAAGAACAAGGTGAAGTCCACCTTCTGACTTTCGATTACTTCGAGGGTTTCCTTGATCAACGCCGCCCCGTCGTCGGGCAGGCAGAGTTTTAGGCGAAAAGCTTGGAGATAGTGTTTTTGGAACTGGCCGAAGAAGCCGACGAGGGCGGTCTCGGCGAGTTCGGTTGCTTTGCTCGCGTCGTCATCGATCAGTGGCAGGAGAGTCTCGGCAAAACGAATCAGATTCCACTGGGCGATGGCGGGTTGGTTGCCCCAGGCATAGCGGGCGCTGTGGTCGATGGAGCTGAACACGCATCCCGGGTGAAAGGCTTCCATGAATGCGCACGGGCCGAAATCGATGGTCTCGCCGGAAATGGCGACGTTATCGGTATTCATCACGCCGTGTATAAAACCGACCGACATCCATTGGGCGATGAGTTTGGACTGTGCGGCAATGACAGACTCCAACAGTGCTAAACAAGGAGTGGACGCGCCGGCGGCATCCCTGTGATGGCGGTCGATTGCGTGATCCGCGAGTAGACGCAGGGCTTCGATATCTTCCCGTGCAGAGAAGTATTGGAAAGTGCCGACCCGGATGTGGCTGGCGGCGACGCGGGTGAATACGGCACCCGCCAGTAGTGTTTCGCGCCGAACAGTTTCGCCGGTAGTAACGGCGGCAAGTGCGCGGGTAGTTGGGATTCCGAGCGCAGCCATGGCTTCGCTGACGAGGTACTCGCGGAGCACCGGGCCGAGCGCGGTTTTGCCGTCGCCGCCCCGTGAGAACGGCGTGTGGCCGGAGCCTTTCAGTTGCAGGTCGCGGCGTGCGCCGTCGGCATCGATGACCTCGCCGAGCAGGATGGCGCGGCCATCGCCAAGCCTGGGCACGAAACCGCCGAACTGGTGCCCGGCATATGCTTGGGCGAGCGGTTCCGCACCTTCGGGAACGGTGTTGCCGGCCAGCGTGGCGATGCCCTCGGCGGACTGCAGCCAAGTGGGGTCGATCGCGAGTTGCTTGGCGAGTTCACGATTCAGCCGGATGAGCTGCGGGCTTGGAACTTGAGCGGGTTCTTGTTTGGCAAAGAACCGTTCCGGCAATCGGGCGTAGGTATTGTCGAAGGATATGCTCACCTCAGCATGTATTGGAGGTCGGAAGTCTTACGATAATACGGCCAAGTAGTCCGCTCAGCGGGACCACGGAGAGGGCGAGATCTAGAGCCATGCCAAGAACCACATCTGTTCCAACATCATCGAGTGCCGCACCGGCATATTCAAAACGAAGCGATCTTGGCATGGAATCGAGATCAAAAGTGCTTCAAGAGGTTTGATCAAGAATTGATTCTGCTGAAGAAGTCCTTGTTTCGTAATCCTCGACCACGTTCTTGCGAACGCGGCTACAAATATCAACGACTTACGAGATCTTGTAGCTGCGTTCGCAAGAACGTGGGGGTTTTTCAACGGAATCAGAATCAACTCCTGACCTGATCGGTGGCAGAAAAATTGCACCTGACTATGATATCAATAGTGGTATCGTATAATTTTGGCGAAATCGAAAGCGATCGTCGCCAAGATTTTGAGAAATCCGAAGAATGTGCGATTCTCGGACTTGTGTCGTATTAACGGGCAGGCGTTACAGTGGAGGGTTTCTCATTCGAGTGCCTCCTGATGTACATCGAAAGCTCGCTCTGGAAGCTGCGGAATCGGGTATCAGTTTGAACCGATTGGCAAGTGCGAAACTCTCAAATTAGCGGATCTGCCAACAAGGAGAGCCAAAGGCCAGGGATATCTTGTATAGAGACGTATACGGCTGGTTCAACAGGGTATCACGTTGCGTGTATGAACTCTCTCCCAGAGGTAAACAGGAGATTCCTCTCCGGCGGGAAGAAGCCGAGAGCGGAAAGGATAGTCTTGAAACACCATTCCGATCAGATTCCGTTTCATCCAGCGCTATTTGAGCCGTTTAACGATGAAGCAAGACGCTAGCCCGCATATTTCACACACTTCGAAGCGAGACTGCGGAGGTTGCCGCGGATCAGGGGCTTACCAAAGTCCGGCGGGTGACGGCGTCTTGGAACACGTGGAAGTCGGCGGACGAGGTAAGTCCTTGAGGCGCTGTGACATCCGCAGTTGGAGCAGATGGCTTGTGAAATTTGCGGGCTAGCAACGATCTTGATTCGATACACGCACCGCGCGATGATGGAGTTGGATCCACTCAATTCGACTCCTTGGTATGGTTGGTTGATACTGGTGGCGATTATCAGTTGTGTTTTCGCTATTTTGTTGTCTTATCTGCAATCATCAGGATAGCATTACCAGACGGTTGAGAACGTAGGATTCAGTGGTGGTCGAGAAATATCGAAAAGTGGAACCAGTGGCCTGGGCTGGCTCCGGGACAGCATAACGGACCGCTGAAGGATTTGCCCAAATTGGCCCCATGCATGACTGATTCTCCCGACAGAAGCATCCGACCCGATGACCTGAAGGCCTTTTGTATCGCCGCCATGGTCAAAGCCGGCCTCAACAGAGAGGATGCCGAACTGAGTGCCCGCGTCTTCGTCACCACCGATACCTGGGGCACCTTTACGCACGGCACTCGGCAGATCCGTGGCTTGATGAAAAATGCGCGGCGCGGTCGTCTGGTCGCCGCGTCTAAGGAGAAAATCGTCAACGAAGGACCTTCTTGGGCCATTATTGACGCCTGCGACGGCATGCCTCCATCCATCTCCTACCGCGCCGCCAGTTTGGCCGTAAAAAAGGCCCGGGAAGGCGGTATCTGCTACATCGGCATCCGAGGCAGCAGTCATTTCGGCGCTGCCGGTTTTTACGCCAACCTGATTGCTGAGAACGGCATGATCGGTATTTCCATGTGCAACGTGGAGCCTTGCATGACAGTACCGGGGGCGAAGAGCAAGATACTCGGGACCAATCCGATCGCTTACGCCGCACCGACCGGCACGGACCGCACGATCATGCTGGACATCGCCACCAGCACCGTTGCGGCCACCAAGATACTGGCGGCCAAGAACGAAGGTCGCAGCATACCGAACACTTGGCTTACGGATGAAGAGGGTATACCCACAACCGATCCCACCGAGTTTCCAGAGAAGGGGGCGCAGCTGCCCATGGCTGGACACAAGGGTTACGGGTTGGCCGTGCTGGTGGAGATTCTGACGGCGACCCTTTCAGGTGCAGCGATGATGAGCGGAGTGCAGAGCTGGGTGGCGGACACTGACAAGCCCTCGAGTCAAGGGCACGCCTTTCTGGCCATCAACGTCGGCGCCATGATGCCTCTGGAAGATTTCCACGCCCGGATTGCCGCCATGTGCAAAGAGATAAAGAGCGCCTCCCCAGCCAAAGGCGGAACGATCTTTCTACCTGGAGAGATGGAGTGGAACAAGCGGGGAAAAGCCCTCACAGAGGGCATCTTTATGCCCGAGGATGTCCTGATCAGTCTGCGGGGACTGGCTGAGGACAGCGAGCTCGACCCCGCCGATTTTAATCTGGATTTGGGCTGATAAGCACTCTTGCGGCCTCAAGCGCCCGGCGCACCGGCGATCCGTTCATGCGGCCACACGATTTTGCGCCGTTCCTCCGTCAGCCTCTCGAGCAGTTCTTTGGACGGGCGATATCCGTGGCGAAAGAAGCCCCATGAAGGCCCGTAACGGTAGACCACGTTTCTGCGCTCGCCCTCGTTTACCCGTTCCACCGAACCGTGGCTTATGGCATCGACGAAGAGAAGCGCGTCCCCCGCTTTCAGGTGCACTTCAACGCCGGCCGGTATGAGGTCCACGGATGCGATTCGCGAAGTCGCCCTGATCTTGTCAATCTCAGGATGCCGGAAGTTTGATTTGTGACTCCCGGGCACCACCATCGTCGCCCCGTCGCCGGACCCGATATCACTCAGCGCCACCAGCACATTGATCTGCCCACAGTTGAATTGCTGATTTCGGACGTGAAACTGGCACCTTTTGATCCAGGGGACCGGGCCCGAGTGCAGAAAGATCGCCTCGCCCGGACCGCGGATACTGGCAAAATTCTCGTCAATAAAAAGAGGACCATGGTGACAATCAAAGGTGCCCTCCCCTCCGACGAAAGTCTTCACATGCTCGATCCAGGCCGGATGATCGATCAGACGTTCGAACGGCTCGCCGGCTTCGTAAATCTGTTGCAGATTCAGCCCCTCTTTTTCGGTCGAAAATACGTGTCCATGGACAAACCCGGACCACTCACCGGGCTTCAATCCGCGCAACTCGTCAAGAATTGAGTTCGCTTCCCGAAGATGCTCGGTGTCAAGCGCGTTTTCGATTACCAGATACCCACGAAGATCGAAGAGATAGATATCGAGATCAGCTACCATTCTTGATTTATTCTCTTAAAGTCCTGCGAATGGCCGCGACTGCCAATCGTCGGCCTCAGCAAGTTCCGCCGGACGAATTCTGACGTCGAAGCTTCGTCTCAAGATTTCAAAACCCGGTTCGCTCTGCCACGGCAAATCGAACTCTTCCGGATCCCAGAGGTGTTGGGTGAAAAGAAATAGATGAAGAAGATCCAATATCGAGAAAGAGGCCGTTACCTTAGTCCCCTCTCACCTCTCTCAAATACTGCAGGGCCTCCGCTTCCAGGTCCCTGCCCTCTTCCTTGGGTCCCAGGTGCTCCGGACAGATGAGGCCTTCGTAGCCGGAGTCGCGCAGCCCTCGAACCAGGTCCGCCACACCGACATCACCGGTCCCGGGAAACACCTCTTCAAAGTCATCCGAGAGTCCGATCTGGTCGCGGAGGTGAGCAAAATGGATCCGGCCCTGGAACTGCTCGCGCACTTCAACCATGTCGTCTCCCGCGAGAGCACCACCCGGACAGAAAGTAATACCAAAGGCGTGATCGGGCACTTGCCGGCACACCTCCTCCAGACGCCGGTAGCCATGAAACAGCTCCGGTCGGCTCACCCACGGGTGACAGGCGATACCCACACCAATCGAATCGGCATCGGCGCCGAGCCGGCGAGCAAAAGCAATGAACCCATCCAGCGCCCGCTGCTCGTCATCGGCATCAGCCGGCCGCTCAGGAGTCACATAGAGTATCAGGGCCTTGATTCCCACTTCCGCCATACGCTCGAGATTGGATCGGATCTTGCCATAGTCGTCTTCGTAGGCTGGATCGCCCAACATCAGTTCGTGGGGCACCGGGCCGATATGGCCAACCGGCACCTCGATTCCGGCGTCACCGTAGCGGGACACCGCGTCTGAGAGTGCCTCCGCTTTCGCGACACCTTCTTCCTGGAAGCCGGCCACCGCGAACACGCCCAGACAGATTCCTTCGGCACCAACGGCGCGGGCGCGATTTACCCCATCGGCCGTTAGCGCATCCGCTCCAAAAGCATGAATTCCAATTTTCATTCCCAGTCCTAACACGCTTATCTCACAAACTTCAGTCGGAGCAACCTTAAAAAACAAGCGGGTTACTCCAACTCGTGGTCGATCCCGAGCTTGATCGAGTGCTCGGGGTGTTCGTTGATCTCGTGGTAGGCGTCAGCCGCCCGGGCGAAGGGCACGATGGGATCGACGAGATCGTCGACTTCGAGTCGGCCTTCGACGAGGAGCGCCAGAGACTCTTCCTGGATGCGTCTGAAATCCCAACTCGGCTGTGGCAGCGGTTGGCTGCAGGCGCGGCTGGAAACGACATTGATGCGATTGCGATGCCACTCGCCGGCCAGGCGCAAACCCTGGTCGCCATGATAATAAGCAGTTGAGACGAGGGTTCCAGAGTAGCAGGTCGAGCGCATGGCGTCTTCGAAGGCGCGGTAAGATCCGCTCGTTTCGAAGACGATGTCGGCGCCGAATTTATCAGTAATCTGCTTGATCTCCAGTCCGGCGTCCACCTCCGTCGGATCGAGGGCTAAATCGGCGCCGTGGCGCAACGCAGCGTCGCGTCGGCGCTCAATTGGATCCACAATCGCAACCCACTTCGCACCGCAGATACGGGCCGCCTGCGCGACCATCAGGCCAATGGCACCGAGACCGAATACCGCCACGCGGTCGCCTAAGCGCACCGGACCGTCGCGGACCGCACCTACGGCGAAGTCGGCGGGATCCCAGTACATCAGAGCCTGGGCCGAGACTCCCTCCGGGGCTTTCTTGACGCTCGAGGCGGCTTTGGTATGTGTCTCTCGGATGGGCATGTGGCCAAAGACGCGATCATCGACTCTCAATGTCTCGACTTCGCCGCCCACTTCGGTGACAACACCCAGGCACATGTTGCCGAGTTTGCGGAGGAGTGCATCACCCGCCGATTCACCGCGGCGGTGGAGCGTTAACTCGCCATCCCAGCGGTCGGAGGCGTCGGGAGTATCGGCGCGGAAGCCGCGGAGTTCGGTCCCGTGCTTTACCGAGCTGAAGAGGCTCTTGATCCGAACCTGATACGGTTCGAGCGCGAGCTCTTCATATTCGCTGAGGATGGCGTGGCCGGGACGATCGGCGATAAGTTCAAGCGGCATGGTGTATCCTGTGAGTTGTTGATTACTTTACTGAGGGCGTGTTGCCCATCAACGGGAAATATGGGAGGTTCGAAACCGAGGCACAAACACAAAGGAGGAAGAGGAGGTGGAAGGATTCGAGAGACGGGTGGCGAGTGTGAGGGTTCGGGGGCAGACCTCGGCATCGCCGGGCTTCCCAGTTCGCGGATTTAATATCGTCTTCGTCCTCGTCCTCGTCCTCGAAGCAGGCCGAAAGACAAAACAGGCGCTCGATCAACATGAATCGGAGAGTGTTACGAGTAGTCTCTCGAATAGATCGTTCGATAAAGATTGCTCCGCTCCGAGAAGGAGAACGAGGACGAGAATCCGCTCTTTGCCTTTTGGCGGCGGGCGAAGGCCCAACTGAAACTTCAGGTGCGAGCAGCGGATACCGTAGCAGGGGTGAGCCTCGGTTGACTGTGTCCCTGATGAAGATAGTCGATGGGTCGCTCGAGGAAGACCGCCGTATGGTCCAAAATCGGATGGTCGAAGAATCCCTCCGATCCTTTCTCCGCCTCAAAACCCCATTTTATCGCCCACTGAGGTCGATGAATCATGGCCAACATCACTCTCGGGGTATCGGTCGTGTTGGGCATCCCACAATGCCACACTCGCATATCACGCAGTATAAGATCTCCCTTTTTGCTGTGTACCTGTTCAGGTGGCCGCCTCTCTTCCCATTCGGCAACCATATCGGCAGTAGGCCTTCGGTTATCGGCCACGATCCGATTATCGGTATGCGTTCCCGGCCAGATTTTCGTTCCACCGTTGGTCTCGTCGACATCGGAAAGGCAGACATTTACAACAATGCAGTGAGGTGGTGGAGTCACTTCCAGATGTGGCCATAGCTGATGGGTGTCGGAATGGATGGACTGCGCCTGGTCTCCCTTAAACGCAGTATTGGCACCATAGGAATCGAGAGCTACTCCGTCGCCCATAATACGGTGTGTCACTGCGATCGCCATTTCATTATAGACAATGTCTTTGAACAAATACGGGGCGAATGGCGGGGGACGGATGCCGGACCAGCTCCCTTGAAAACGCTCCGCCCCACTCAGCCGGCGGATGTCGGCCTGCATCTTCTCTCCAAGGGCATCGACATGGCCGACATCAATCATTTGCGGAAGCAGCACCACTCCGTCCCGAATAATGGCTTCGACGGCAGCATTCAGGGTCGCCTCTCTCATCTCCCCGCTTTCTCTCTCCGAAAGACTGATTTCCACGGTTTGCATGGTGAACATGGTGCGATTCGGGACAAATCGTTCAAGCAATTCGCCAAACGGAATTGAAATTTTAGTGCACATGCCGGTTTTCGGGCGATGAGTTGACGTTTTCTGATGGTAGAAGCCGTCTTGGAACAAACCCACCCCTGTCCCTTCCTGGGAGGGGACAGGGGTGGGTTGAGTCAAAGTATCACTCCGCTGTACGGCAGGTACCTGCGTAGCTTCATGGCAGTGGACAAAATCCGTCCGATAAACCACGATGCAGCCTTGACATGCATCTTTGAACAGAAAAAAGCCGCCTTGCCGTACGACAGGGTGGTCGAGGATTACCAAACGACCACTTTTTCATCAAAGCAATTGTTTACGGAAAGAAGAAAAATACATGATAAAAAGAATCCCTGCTCTCATCACAGCCTGTTTCATTGCCGCCTCTACATTAGGTCTTGGACAGCCCCCTCAAGTCGGGGACGTCGTTTGGGCGCAGTGGAAACCGAATGCATGGTATCACGGAAAGGTAACCGAGAAGAACCCCCCCGGTTTCCGCGTAGCTTTCGACGATGGAGATCAAGCAGTCCTCTCACCATCTTTGATCGTGGTCGACAAAGTTTCATCGGCAGCGCTGGTTCGAGTCGGCATCCGTGTTCTGGCGCAGTGGACTGACGGAAGATACTACCCCGGCACGGTCGCGAATGTAAGTGAAAAGGGGGAATTCCGAATATGGTTTGACGACGGAGATAGGAGAACAGTCGCGGTTGCACAGATCCGGCTACGCGCTGCGACACCGGGGGCTTTTGAGAATACAAAAATTGGCGATAGTGTCTGGGCACAGTGGAAGCCCAATGCATGGTATCACGGCAAGGTAACGGCGAAGAGGCCGATCGGTTTCCATGTCGACTTCGATGATGGAGATCAAGCAGACCTTGCGCCATCTTTGATCGTGCCCGACCGGCCTCCATCCGCAAGCCAAGTGAGAGCCGGTACGCGGGTTCTGGCTCGCTGGACCGACGGGAGATACTATCCCGGAACCGTATCGAATACCTCCACCGAAGGTAAATATGCCATCAAGTTCGATGACGGAGACAACATTGTAGACAGTCTGGCAAGTCTGCGACTCCTGGTGGATGAATGAGGCACCTGCCGCAACCACCATATTCGAAAAGAACGGCGAATCAAGGCTTCCCGCTTCCTTAACCACCCATTCGTGATAGTTGTCCCGCTCGCTGAGAAAGGCGACAAGCGTTCCGGTATCCGCGATAATCCGTTCCCTCACCGTCCGAATCCCTCGAGGTATTTGGGATCGGTCGATAAATCAGGGGGCCCGTCCTTCACACTGCCGGCCAAATCTTTCGCAGCCGCGTAAAACGATTCCGGGGAACAATGGGCGAAGTCGGATTGCCGCTCCTTAGGCTCCACTTTCAAACACACTATCTCGCCGGATTCGAATCTGCATTCAACCGTCGTCCGGCCCGGCGCGTGGAGTTTGAAGTCCACGTCCCACTCGGCCGGCCATGCCGGAAGGAGTCGTATTTTTCCGAGCTCGCCGGACGCGAAATGCGTCTGCAGCAGCATCTCCTGGATGCCGATCATGCCGCTGCCTCCCCAATTGTGGTCGGGAGCCCAGTCGATGGTCTCGGGCCAGAACGCCGGAAAGCGGTAGGGTCCGTTTTCCATTTTTCGGGCGTTAAGATCCCGCGCGACTTCGGCGTCGCCAAGCCGCGCCGCGTGGATGTTGGCCTGTTGCCAGGAATCGGTTTCAAACCTGTCGCTGCCGGTAGCCAATGAGATCTGTTTCATCATATCCAAATCGGGCAGAACGAGAATCCCGGCGGCATGAGGTCGAAATCGCCGGATTTCAGCATCGGCCAGTACAACAGCCGCTGGTTCTGCGCGGTAAACGCCGCGCCCCACTGACGGTGGTCCGGTGTGTAGCCCGGCCCCTTCTTCCCGTTGACGTAGAGCGGATCAAAGGTGAAGAGTCCGCCGTTGAAAAGGGTGGGCTCGCGGCCGTTCCGATTACAACCGAGCATGTAGCGAAAGAGCTGGTAATTGCGCCCGATCCTCCAACCGACGTCTTCTTCGCCGCGGCCCGAGTTAATGACCACATGGCTCCGGTCCCAGAAACCGGACCACGATTTCCGCTGCTCGCGCCAAGCGTCGCGGTCCGCTTCCGGCGGGAGGTCGATCAGCTCTTGCAGCGCTGCGTCCCAGGTATCATGGCGCTCCACCTGGTCCGTGTGCAGGCAGACGCGTATTCGGTGCGAGCGAGCCGGGGAACGGCTGGCGTACTTCCAACCGTGAAAGGGGCATCCCGCGTATTCACCGGCGGTCTCTTCGGAAAGCGCGAAGTCGTCGCCGACGAGCGCCCCGCCCCTGACGAGGTTTTCGAGCGGATTTACCATGTCCCCGCGCACCGGTTCGAGCGCTTGTTGCCGGACTTGGAAATCGAAACAGTCCTTGCCGTTATCGCCGCCGCCGCAAGGTATGGACTCCCCGAAGTGTTTGCTCTGGGTCGTCCAGACGACGTTGTATTGGTCGATGGACGGGGTGGGGTTATTGTCGCTAACGATCATTCACTTCTGACCTCTGACTTCTGACATCTGCGATCCGGCCTCTGCCTCCCCTCACCCCGGCGCCGGCGCCGAATCGGGCAGCAACTTTTCGGCCTTTAACTCCGCCCACAACGCAACGGGAATTTCTTCTTCGAACATACGCACATTCTCCTCGACTATGGCGACTGTCGTGGATCCGGGAATAATCGTGGCCACCGCCGGGTGCGCGGCGATGAACTGCAGCGCGGCGGCTTTGAGATTGACCCCGTGGCGGTCACATACCGCCTTGAGGCTCCGGGCCTTTACCAGCATCTCCTCCGGCGCCCCCAGGTAATCGAAGCTTGCCGGCCCGTCCAAATCGCTCGCCAGGATGCCGCTGTTATAAGGGCCACCGATCGTCAGCCGCACGCCGCGCTCGACGCAGAGGGGCAAAAATTCCGGCAGCGCGGTTTGCTCGAGCAGCGTGTAGCGGCCCGCCAACAGGATAATGTCGAGATCGAACCGCTCGACCATGCGCGCGGTCACCTCCCACTGGTTCATCCCCATGCCGATCGCCTTGACGATACCTTCCTCCCGCATCTTCGAGAGCGCTTCGAGCCCTTCGGCAAATTGCGCGTCGGTATGCTCGCCGGCGTAGTCGCTGTCGTGGAGATAGAGGATGTCCACATAGTCCACTCTTAGCCGTTCAAGGCTCGAGGCCAATTGGGCCCGGATTCCGGATTCGGAAAAATCAAATACGCAGGCGTAATCCGGGATGCCGTCCTCGTCGCGCGAGGTGACTTCACCGGGTTCCCCTGGCACGAGGGTGCGGGATACCTTGGTCGAGAGAGTGAAGCTATCGCGGGGCAAGGCGCCCAGCACCTGCCCGAAGCGATGCTCGCTTCTTCCCCAACCGTAGAGGGGAGCGGTGTCGAAGTAGCGAATGCCGACTTCGTGACAGCGGCGAATGACACGCAACGCCTCCTCGTAACCGCTCCCGCGGTAGAGGCCGTCGGCCAGCACCATGCCGCTCACCGCGGCTCCGCCAAGGCCCAAGCGGGTCACTTCAACGCCGGCATTGCCAATAGCGATGGATTCGAATGGATTCATGGGTGCAACTCTGTTAACGGTTGGAGCAAATATGGAAAACCAAAAAGCAGACCGCCGCGAGCGGTATTTCTGGGACTTGACGGGTTACCTGGTTGTTCGGGGCGTTATAGGCGCCAAGGAGATCGCCGCGGCCAACGCCGCCATCGACACTGTTCTTGAGCAAATCGTTATGGGAGCACAGAGCACCGGCGACTCTCGCTTTCTGAAAGGCACCGGACCACGGTGGTACAGCGGGCAAAACCTGCTGAATCTTCAGAAACCGCACTGCGAACCCTTCCGAAACCTCCTCGTCCATCCTGCCGTGGTGATGCGACTCAACTGGATGTGCGGTCCGGGTTTCCGGCTCGACCACGGCCCGCAGTTCAACAACGCGGTCAAAGGCACGGAGGGACTGCGCATGCATGGATCGGGCGAACCCCACCGTGAATACGTCGCCTACCACCACCAGGACGGCGAGGGCTATTGCGGTGGAGTAACGGTGACTTGGAACCTGACGGACTGCCCGGCGGGCGGCGGCGGATTCGCCTGCGTGCCGGGAAGCCACAAATCACAAATCCGCATGCCCCCGACGGTGCGCAACAGCGACGGCACGGAAGGTATCGTCATTCAACCCGAAATCAAGGCCGGGGACGTCCTCTTTTTCATGGACGGCGCGCAGACCCACGGCAGCCATCCCTGGCGCAACGACCACGACCGTCGTTCCATCCTCTACAAATATGCCACGCGCTCCGCCACGCGAGGCGGGCCGTCGCGTGAACTGTGCGAGCCCGGGATTTACTGGGGTGAAGAGACAGTGGAGGATATGACTCCGGTGGAGCGCGCGGTGATGTTCGGACCCGCTTCAGCGCCGGGCAGCGACGAAATGTTCCTGGATATCGATGGGGAAGGTGCGGTCTCTGTCGGGAAACCCACGAGAGTTTGACAATGCACGGATTCCAGATTTCAGAAGAGGAAAAATACACCTTCGACCTGCAAGGTTTCCTGGTCGTTCCGGGTGTGCTCACTGTCAATGAGGTAGCGGCGGCGAACGCGGCTCTCGACCACTATCGCGATCAGGTAAAACCCCGCGCGGACAGCACCTCGGGCGGCGCGGTTGGGTTTGTGGGCAAATCCCGGCGCCTCGAATTGACGGGCATGCTCGGTTGGCCGGAGCCGCACCGCGCGCCTTTCCGGCGTATGCTGGTGCACCCGGTCGTGGTATCATGTCTCAATGCCTTTTGCGGCCCCGGTTTTCGCCTCGACCACGGCCCATGGTTGCTCGGCGCTACCAAGGGCACCGAAGGACACCGCCTCCACGGTTCGGGAACTCCGTTCAACCCGCCTGTCTGGTATCACGTGCAAAACGGCAGGATCCATTGCCGGGGAGTAACGGTGGCGTGGCAGTTGGCCGATTGCGCCGAAGGTGAAGGCGGATTCTGTGTTATCCCCGGCAGCCACAAGAGCCGCGAACCCATGCCGCCCGAATTGATCGACATGGAAGAGGATATGGGGGTGGTCGTGCAGCCGGCGATGCGCGCCGGTGATCTACTCTTTTTCGCCGAAACGGCGGCTCACGGCGCCTTGCCGTGGCGCGCCGATCACGAGCGTCGCTCCGTGCTCTACAAGTACGCCTCACGCGGAGCCGCGCGGTACGTCGGGCGCCACTTCGAACCCCAAAAGCGCTACGGCGAATGGGTATCCGAGCTGACCCCGGAGCAGCGGGCGGTACTCTACGGTCCCGGGGCACATTTAGGCACCGTGAATTTGCCCGATGGAGAGCAGCCCATTCTGGAATCCGACGGCGAACGGGTCTGGTTGGCAGGGTCGGGATGAGTAGCCAGGGGCATCTGTAGCCCCGGTAAGCCCGTCCTGAACGTAGTCGAAGGGTAGTGTTACCACTAGGCCGCCGCTCACGGCAGCCACCCGCGTCGCGTCGCTGCTACCGTTCACGTAGTTCCCTTTGCCCCTCCGAGTGTATTCCAATTTTCCATATGTAAATAAAATTGCAAATAGTTATACTATATTAATAATCACTTTCATATGGTTAAGAGAGAGTATTGGATAGGCCGTGTAGAGTCGGCCTGGAAAGAGCGCAACCTGGTTTGGCTGAGCGGGGTGCGGCGCTCAGGCAAGACGATGCTGTGTCGAAGTCTGGAAAACGTGGAATATTTTGACTGCGAACTGCCGCGGGTGCGACGCCAGATGGGTGATCCGGAAGAGTTTCTGGGATTACTGAGAGGACGGCGCGTCGCCTTGGACGAGATTCACCGATTGGATAATCCCTCGGAACTACTGAAAATTGTAGCCGATCATTTTCCCGACACGAAGGTCGTCGCGACCGGCTCCTCCACGCTGGGTGCGTCGGCAAAATTCAAAGATACTCTGGCGGGACGCAACCGTGACATCTGGCTCTCGCCGATGATCCTCGAGGATTTGGAGGCGTTTGAAAATTTCGGCTGGGATCACCGATTCATCAGAGGAGGCCTCCCTCCGTTTTACCTGGCCGGAAAATACCCGGAAAAGGACTACCAGGAATGGATGGACTCTTATTGGGCAAAAGATGTTCAGGAACTTTTCAGGGTTGAGCGCCGAGCATCTTTCTTTCGCTTTTTCGAACTTCTCGTTCAGCAGAGCGGCGGAATGTTCGAGGCCAGCTCCCTGGCGGGCCCGGTGGGGGCCAGCCGCCCCACCCTGTCCAACTATCTGCAAATACTGCAGGAGACTTACGTCTTTTTCGTCCTTAAGCCTTTCTTCAAGTACCGGACAAAGGAAATCATCTCAGCGCCGAAAGTCTATTGCTTCGATACCGGGTTCGTGGCCTACCAGCGAGGCTGGTCGGCGATCCGCGAAGAGGATCGAGGTCCATTTTGGGAGCATTTCGTGCTCAACCAGCTTTGCGCCCACGGCTGGAAGGATCAATTGAGATACTGGAGAGACAAACAAAAGAGGGAGGTAGACTTCGTATTGCTGCGGCGCGGCAAGCCGCCTTGCGCGATAGAAACGAAGTGGAAAGCGGATCCTGGCGACACTGGAAACCTGGCCGCCTTTCACCGCAGTCATCCTGAGACCGATAAAGTCATTCTCGCCCACGATGTCGACCGGACCTTCACAAGAAAGATCAAGGACATGCAGGTTAATTTCATGAGCCTTCCGGCATTAGTAAAATGGCTGTAGTCCTTTCCACTGACTTCTGTCCTCTGACCTCTGCCGGTTCGCTGTTTCACTTTCACTCGCAAACGGGTGGCGGAATTCATAGCAGAAACCAAGGTAATACCGCAGCCACTTCAGGCAGTCGGCGAATTCCCGCCGCGCCACCCCTTCCGCACGCAGCTTTTTGCGAAACGCTCTATTCGGCGCCTCGGGCTCCTTTTTCATCGGAAAAGACGGAAATGCGTCAAATACGATTCTGTAAGGAACACAAGGTAGAAGACCGCCACATCCCATGCAACTAACCGTTACATCATGATCCTCGGACGGGATAATGCGGAACTTGCTAATCACCTAAAGTTAGCCGCAGAATTTACCATATGTCCGTCGAACTAAAGAGAGTCGCTCCTCGAGAGAAGAAACGTGCTGTGGCGATTGATGCAGCTCTGCATGCATGATTACTCCGAATTCGACAGGTTTGAAATCGGTTCCGATGGAAAGTTCAATTATCATTGGTTCGACGCTTATTTCAAAGAGGCACATCGATATCCGTATTTCATACGTGTTGGCGGGCAACTCGGCGGCTTTGTGATGGTTCGCGAAAGCAACGGCGAGGAGGATTGGGACTTCCAGATCGCCGAATTTTTCATTCTGCGGCGGTACCGCAGAACGGGCATTGGGCGAGACGCAGCAAGAAAGACGCTGAGTTTGCTATCGGGTAAATGGAGTGTTTTCGTTCGATGACGCGAACACTCCAGCGGTCTACTTCTGGCGTGCCGTTGCAGGAGAATATGAAAATGTGGTACTGCAGCGCGAACCCGGCCAAGAGAAGCGTGGGAAGGTATCTGATTACGATCGCCCCTACGGCGGCTAGCGAGGCAACGCCTGAAGGTGCGCCTCCTGGTTGAGGTTGGGCGACACAGAGATTACACGTGTACAAAATGTCTTGATCACTCTCACGTGAGCGCTAATGCGTCCTAACGAAGTCCACGGACTTCGCAAATACGTTCAGACCTCACTATATTGCCCCTCTAAAGGCACTATGCAATCGCAAGTTTAAATCCCGATTTTTTGCCCAGTTGATTCTTCGGCCTGAACCGTCGGGCATCAGTAAGGGCTTCTCATTGAGAGTTTGCAGATACTCAAGCACCACCGCCTGCACCCGAGGGGGATAAGTTGCGGTGGGGAATAAATGCGCTTCGACCGCACAGCCCCTCTCTATAAGAACGCCGTCACTGTGAGTCAAATCGAAACAGATCGTGGTCGTCACGATAGTTGTTGTAGCGAGCTTTAAAGGGTTCGAGCTGCTTGTAGAAGCTGTTGCGGGCGAAGATTTTCAAGGCATCCATGAGGGACTTGTTAGCGGTGTCCAGGCGGACATAGTTTTCATAATGAGGCGCTGCAGCCTCGAGCATTCGGTGTCGATTTGCTCCAGTTCAGTTGGAGGGCTTTGAGGGCCTGGCGGGATCTTTTCGCCCCTTGAGGCGCTTTTGCATGGGCATGCTCGGACAGGAGCGTCTGCAATTCTTCGAGGCATTGCGGTTTTTGCTTCGGAGGGCTTTGGCGCCACCGCTTTTCTCCTGCTTGTCCTCAAGGAGTTGGGCTAATCGCTTGTAGTGGCCGGATGCGAGTAAGACGTGATCTTTAATCGCCAAAGTGCTTGAGGCGCTTTTGCCCGGGTGGCATGCTCGGCCAGGAGCAGTCTTTTCAATTCTTCGGTTTTTCTCCTGCGAAAGAAGCCAGCGACTGAACATCCCTTTGATTACCTCTTCATTTCGGGCCTGCTGATCGGTCGCCAGGATGCTCGCGGTAATGGTTCGATTTTTTGGATTGGTCGCCTCCACGATCCACTGCACCAGTTGAGGATTTTTCTTCCAGGGGCCCCGCTGATAGCGAAGATGATACTCTTGGAGATCTTCGGCATGGTTGCGCGCGCGCTGCAGGCGCAACTGCCCGTCGATCCGTTGGAGGGGCTGGGCGCTGGCCTTGTAACCTTTTTCCCAGGTAATGATTTCGAGTTGAGGGTGCTCCACGATGGCTTCGTAAAACCACTCCGCGGCGATCGCCCGGTCCACGTAAATACTCACCTTCTTATCAGCCGGCAAGCACCAGCTCGAGCATCGCTTCGCAGTTGGGGATGTTCCCTTATATCCTCATAGTTGTCGGTACTCGCAAAATAGATCGGATAGCCCTTGAGGGTATGAATAAAATCGCTGTGGAGCGCTTTGTCGGCCAGACGGATACCCGGACACCATCCCGCCAGCACCTTGCTCATTCCGGTGTAATGTTTGGTGTGCGGATCATAATTAAAGCTCTCTTCATCCGAAGCATTCAGGCCCCTCGCGTTCACTCTGAGGATCTCTCTTAAAAGCCCTTCATCGGCCAGGGCGCTAAGGCTTTGGCGTTGCAGATAGGGGGTATACAGGACTCGCCCGATGAGTTTTTGCAGGTCTTCGAGATCGAGCAGTTTGCTCTGCTCGATATTGACCGCGGCCAACAACCCGCAAGCCACCCATTGTTTCAAAAGCCAGCCCTCTTCGCGATCAATCTGAGCGACTTCTCTGAGCGCGGCACTGAACAGAAGTACTCCCAGGTGCCGATACCATTGCCCCGCTTCGGAGCTCTCCCTCGAAAAACCGGGAGACTCCTTGCGATTGTCCCCTTCGCTTTCGGGGCTATTTTCTGCTTCTCGCTCCTGTTCGTCCCTCCCCGAGTCCTCCGGGCAATCCCAGGGAGTCTCCCGATTTTGCGCCCTCTCGGCTTCGGCCTCCTTTGCCCGGGCCTCTTTAAGCTCCTTAAAGACAGGGCGCAAAGTTTCCCCACTGAGGTTAACTCCGAACACCTCCTCGATCTCCCCCCGTATCTTCTTGCTGTAGCCATACCGACTCTCCCCATAGATCTGCCCGAAGCGCACCCGCCCAAAACTCCGGATTTCCCTCGTCAATTTGCGATGAGCGCTGCGTCCCGCCAGCACTCGCGCTAAGGTCTCGGCATCTCCGCTTTGAAGCGCCTCCCCCCACCGCTTCATCGTTTTGGGGTCAACCTCAAATTGCTTCTCTAAGCGCCCTTTCTTCAACCCCGCATTGTAGAGGCGCCCCACCAATAGCTTGAATTCAACTTGCTCCCGATCGTCCTCTACGACTTCAAAAAGCTCATGCCCGTAATAGACGTGCAGTTTGCCTTCGCTCAGATCCCGATAGACCGTGATCGAGGGATGACCCTTGTCCACTCCAAGGATGCACTGTAAGAAGGTCTCTTCTTTGACGGTAGGTTTCTCCATTTTTCTTCGAATTTGATGGTTCGAAGATGAAGCCTACCGTTTTCTTTAGCTCTTAAAGATCCTCGGGGCAAGCCCCGAGGCATTTGATATTAGACTTTATGAATTAGAAACGAAGCAAGCTTCGGGGAATTAAACCCGAAGCGATTAAAAGCCGGGAATTGTATCTGCGATTGAGCCGTTTTCGGCTATTATGCCGTCGGCTTTCGGGCGGCATTCGAATGGGCCTATACGCTTGACAGCGATCGAACCTGCACAGCACCGATCCGGCACCCAGGGATTTCGCATTCTCGAATGCGACGATCAAACGATCGTCGCGTTAGTACTCCACCACAATCACATCCGGAACGATTTTCTTACGGTCCAGCGAATTGAAGGCGACATACTTTCCGGACTGGTCGGAGATCGTATGGGGATGGCACATCTGGCCGTAATTGCTCGTCCAGAAGGTATTCTGCTGGGCCACCATCTCGAAACGCGGTGTTTTTCGTCATCGAAGTGGAGCGCGAGGATCATGTTGTTGGTAAGTTTTCCATCAAGAAGGATAACGTCTTGCGAACCCAGGCTGCCCACGTGGCCGTAGTCAGTGCTGAAGTTTCGTCCTCGTCCTCCTTCCTCGTGCTCGTTCTCGGAGCGACGCGATACGCCGGTAAATGGCCCCTAAATAGCAGGCAAACGACACAGTCGGCTCAAACTGCAATGACATACGGTTTCGAGGACGAAGACGAGGAGGAGCTCGCGATCACACACGGTTATTCAGAAGCGCGAAGCAGGTGGTCCCCTTCGAGAGGCTCACCGCAGGCAGTGGCGTCTCGACACGGAACGAGCGGTGCTTAGAGCTCAAACGAATGCCGTGCCGGGACGGCCCGGCCCACCCCGGCCGGAACAGGAGAAAACTGTTCACTGTTCACTCACCCATCACTCCATCTCTCCACCATTCCATCACTCCATTCTTCCTTAACTCCTCCACCCCATATCGGCCAAGACCCTCTTCTCCTCCTCCGTCAGCGGCCACTCGGGGTCTTCGAGGTGCGCGTCGGCGGAATTGAGCAAGGCAAGCAGTTCGTCCATTTTTGCCGACTCACGTTCGGCCAGATTGTTTTCCTCTCGGTGGTCCTTCTTCAGGTTATACAGCTCGAGCAGCGGGTACCGGTCGTCGGGTAGAATCGGGTCGGTGTCGCCGAGGGGATGCTGCCGCGGGGCCTGTTTGGTCCAGCGGATGAGTTTCCAGTCCGCCTTCCGCACCACCTGGTAAAAGCAGAAGAATTTGTGAGCCTCCCAGTACATGGGGCGGTCTTCTAGTTCCGGTTGGGCACCGCCCAGCAGGGTCGGCAAAACGCTGAAGCCGTCGACATCGTCCGGGACGCCATCGGAGGCGTGCGCGATCTCAGCAATTGTGGGGAAGGCGTCGGCAAAGAACCACGGCAGGTCGCTCACCCCGCCGGCCGGGACCTTGCCCGGCCAACGGACGATCATGGGCACTCGGATACCGCCCTCGAAATGGTAGTGTTTGCCCTTGCGCAAATCGCGGTTCACCTGCATTCGGTTACGAAAACCGACCCACCCCTCCCGCTCGTCACCGCCGCGGCCGTCCCGGCAGACACCGCCGTTATCGGAGGTGAAGAAAACGATCGTGTTTTCATCGAGCCCGGAGGTTCCGAGCGTTTCGAGCACCTTGCCGACATGCATGTCGAGACGCTCGATCATGGGGACATAACCCTTGGAGAGCGGGTCCCAATCCTTGTGCATGTAGTCCCCGATGTCGGGGCTCACATAATTGGTGTGCGGGGCGTGAAAGGAGAGGGAGAGAAAGAACGGCTTATCCTTCTTCTGCCGGATGAAATCGCACGCCGCGTCGGTGCAAATATCGTCCATGTAGGTGCCTTCCACCCAATCCTCGTACTGGTCGATAAAATCGAATGCCACTTCCCGCTCCACGCCATCCCGGCGCCTTGAGAGCGACTTGCCGATATCGGCGTTGACCGGAATTTCAATGTTACCGGATTCGGTGTTTATCTCCAATGGA
Source organism: Candidatus Moanibacter sp. (assembly GCA_965215885.1). Classification (GTDB taxonomy): domain Bacteria; phylum Verrucomicrobiota; class Verrucomicrobiia; order Opitutales; family UBA2987; genus CBDCEW01. The sequence goes on along the minus strand of CBDCEW010000100.1, from coordinate 75,792 downwards.
TAATGGGCGCCGAGCACCGGGTGCCCGTTGTCAGCGTGGTAAAAGGCATCGAAACCAAAATGCTCTGACATCCCCAAACCGATGGCGTGGCGCTTGCCAAAGAGGCCCGTGGCGTATCCCGCGTCCCGCAGCGCCTGTGCCACCGTTCGCTCGTGCGGGCGGAGGTAGGCGCGGTTGTTGAATCCTTCGGTGCGGAACCAGATCTCCCGCACCGAGGAGTGCCCTTCGTGCTTCCCGGTATGGAAGGTAGCCCGCGACGGTGCGCACATGTGGGCACCGGCGTAGCAGTCGGTAAAACGCGTGCCCTCCCGGGCCATGCGGTCGAGCCGGGGCGTTTTCGTAATCTGTTGGCCGTAGCACCCCAGGTCTCCCCAGCCCAAGTCGTCCGCCATGATCCAAACTACATTCGGTTGCGCGTTTTCACTACTCATGATTCGATTATTCGTTCGTCTTGATCCCTTTTCCCAATCTCATCTTCACTTCGATGTTGGACGTTCAGTGTTCGATGTTTTTTATTATGTTCTCACTTCGTCCGCGGTGCGTCTCTTCGGACCCGTTGGGAACTTACTCTTCAATCAATCCGCCTGCCTTCAGACGCCAGCGAAGGCCAGAGAGTCGCGGATAGGCCATATAGATCTCAGACACGCGACGTTCAAAAGCCTCCAAGCATGTTCGATGTTCCGCAAGTTCCTTAAGCCTTTGCAAAATCAAAATCGCCTCGTCATAGCCTTTAATATTCTTAGTCTGAATATTATCATGTACACTCTTCCACAACTCCGACTCATCTCTTTCTATTCGTTCAAGATATTCCAATCGCTCATGTTCAGCCTTTTCTCTTTCCCGTGTTTTTCGTTCCTCAATCGACTGGTCGGCGTTATCGCGCAAGACTTTGAAACGGAATGACTCTTTTTTTGGACCGGAATTTTTGGAAGGATCCATTTCCATCTGCAGAGTTTTCAATCGCCGCACCAATTTGGACTTGGTCTCTTGCGGGCTCTCTGTGGCGAGCTTCTTCAGAAACTGACGCTGCTCTTGCGCGGACAGCCGGCTTAGAGTCTTGTCGGTAGCAAAGTCCCCACACTGAATGAGAGGCTCACTGTGTGTTTCAGCCGCTTCGATCAATTCGCTCTCTAATTCGATGAATCTCCCAAGTTCCTGATGAGCCGCATTCAACGTTTTCAGGCCAGCCGGAACGGGCACTTCGTAAGGGCAATCTTCATCCGCCTCTTCCCAGTGATAAGATATATTCGCGGCTTTCAACCACATGAGAAACAGTGACCGATAGTCACCTTCCATAATCTCCTGATGAAAGAAGAGAAAGGGATTCGAGCCGCCTTCCGCCCCTTCCACGTAATATTCGTATTCGGTCTCTTCTGAAAAGTAAGCATCAATAACGACATTCTCATTCCGTCTGTAGATACTGATTACGTCTTCAAAAGCATAATGACCAATTGCATCGAAATCCACCGTCTGTTCGTCGAATCTGAATGCTAAACGGAGAGTGCCCCAGTTCGCTCCATACCGCAAAACATCGAAATGTTGTTCAAGCACCTCGATAGCGTCGTGTCTAAAATCGCTGTAGTGGTATTCAACGTAGGCGCTGCTGGAATTGACGCTGATATGCGACGAGAGCGAACCGACTTCACTCTGCTCCCGTTCCGATAACAGATGTGTAACGGCATCGAATTGATAATACTGATACTCACCCATTGTTCCGGAAAACCGGTCAGTCAGATGACGAACTCGGCAGGGTCAAGAAAGATACCAAAGAGTTCGAGAAAGTCGACCCTCCAAACCTTAACGGACTTTGGTATCTCTCTCACGTTTCCTGCATTTCAACATGTCAAAGCTTGCAGCAAATTCGCAGCATCCGCTCGGACACTCTCATATCTCCCATATCAATCCGCGGTTTTCCCTGGCTCGGCGTCCCGGCGCGCCGGGATACGGCAGAGAGAAGACGGCTCGAATCCGAGAGTCTATTCTTTTTGAATTTCCCGGCGTTCTCCGCATTCTCCGCGGTTAGCCCGGACATTTCACACACTTCGTAGCGAGACCGCGTAGATTGCTGCATATCAGAGCCTTTGCGTAGCACGGCGGGCGACAGTGTGTTGAGACCCTCTGAGGTCGCCGGGCAAGGTAAGGCCTTGAGATGCAGTGATATCCGTGGTCGTAGCAGAAGGTTTTTGAAATGTTCGGGCTAGTTCTGGTTCGCTTTTCAACACAGCATAAGAGTATACACACAAAATGCCTGATACTGCGGCAAAACTTTGGAAGCGCATCGACATCGCCGAGTACAAAGGGACCTATGTCACCCTCGGGGACATCGACAACGACGGGGAGGTTGAATTTCTCCTTTCCTACCTCGGACCGTATTCCTCCCACCTCCATCTCATCGCGGTCGATCTGGATGGTGCGAAACTCTGGGAATTCGGCGACGCGTCCGTCAGCCAGCATGCCTCCGGTACTCTTCGGGACATGGGCAACCCCTGCCGCGGATTTTGCGTAGCTTACGACATCGATGGAGACGGCCGAACCGAGGTTCTCGCGGAATTCTGGAACGACGGTGATCCAATCCTCTATCTGCTCGATGGTGCAACTGGAGAGATTAGAGCGGAGACTCCGTCGCCATTCAATAGGCAAGTCCGGCATCCAAACGGTTACTCGCCCTCACGCCCCTCGCCGATGACCTTGATCGCGTACTTCGATGGCGTGAGTTCCCCACCCTCATTCGTGCTGAAATACGAAGCCTCCCACCAGATACCCACTCACGCGGTGGCCTTCGACGCGGAATTGAACACAATATGGCATGTCAAAGGGAAACCCACCGCTATGGGCCATCATGCTTCTGTCGGCGATATCGACGGGGACGGCCGGGACGAGATCATATTCGGCGAGCTTGCCGTAAACGGTGAAGGCGAGACAGTTTTCGAACGCGAATTCGGCGCCCACGCCGATATGGTGGAAATCTTCGATAGTCCTTCCGGTGACAGACGCATTGTATTAAGTATCTGTGTTCACGGTCCCGCCTATTGCCTCACCCCTGCCGGGGACACGATCTGGGAAAAGAGCAAGGAGGAAGTCCCGCACGGACAGTCCGTCTGGGCCGGAAACTTTTTGCCCGATCGGCACGGATCGGAACTCGTGCTGCAAACGTCCGGCCATTTCGGAAAATTCACCACCGTCGATGCGGAGGACGGAATAACCTTGGCCACCTTCGAACATCACGCCGGCATCGTCGACGACAACGGGCACCGCAAATATCCCGATATGCCTGTGAAAGTCCGCTGGGGCGCGGAGGATGCCGACGCGCTTTGGATTCCCGTAGACCGCATGCTTGTCGACGGCCGGGGTCGCTGCCTGCAGGACCTTGGTGGGCAAGACAAAGATGTTGCGCAATTCCTCCATGCCGGAACCAGCAAGCAGCAACTCGCAGTCCAGGCCATCGCCGCCGACCTCTGCGGAGACGACCGTGAGGAGACCGTACTCTACCAACCTTATCACGGGGAGGCGATCTACATCTTTACCCAACCGGACTCCGATGGTGCAGAAAAGCCATACGTGCATCGATCGGGTGTCTACAACCGCAAAAGCTACTTTTGAATTTTTCATCGAGATATCGAAAAATCCAACAACAACATTCATCAGATATGTAGGACCCCGCCTGCGCGGGATAGAGCTCGGACAGCCAGTAAAGCTTGAATCTTTCCAAAGCGAAATCCTACATTCGATATGCCGAACCGGGTTGCACACAGCCTGACCGGCGGCCGTCCTATTCTGCGAAAAAACCCGTTGTCTTCTCGAATCCATTGGGATTCTCTCACATTTCGCATATCAATCCGCGGTTTTCCCTGGCTCGGCGCGTCCCGCTGCGCGCATTTGCGTTAACCTAAGGAGAAGAAACAAGAGAGGAAATCAAGACGAGAACGCTTTTCATAGGTGCAGTGTTTGGGGATTTGTTTGAGCCATCGGGGGATGATCTGATCTTTGGGAAGGTGAGAGAGGATGAAGAAGTAGGGAGCAAAGAAGCCAAACCAGTAGGAGAATTTAAGGATACTCAGAGGAGAGGACAAACTGGTATTCGAATAGTGTCTAAGGGGACCATAGACGAAGTTGAGTAAGTGGGTAATGAGGATGAGACGGGCGTAGATAAGAAGCTCAACCTGGTAGGGAGTAGTCTCTTTGACCTGACCGAGATTAAGATGTTGCTTAAAGGCCTTAAAGAAAATTTCGATGCGCCAGCGAAGCCCGTAAAAGCTCAGAATCTGCTTAGGGCTAAAGTCTTTCTGATGGAGGTTGGTAATAAAGATTTGGAAACCGAGAAGGAAGCTGGTGCGGCTGGTATATCGAAGTCTATTGTCGCGGTTTTGTCTATGCTCGCGGCGGCGTTTATGGGCCACCTTCTGAGGGAGTTTGACGGCGATCAGACGAACCGGAAGCTTGGCTTTTTTACCCACCCGAACGGGCATATCGAGAAGCTTTTGGCCACGTAAAAGTTTGCGTAGATCGAGCTCTTCATCGCCTTCGTTGGCTAAAAGGCAAGTGCCGGTTTTCAAACGACTCACAAAGAAGCAGCCGCGCTGATCGAGTTGCTTAAAGACATCGAGGACAAAATAGCCTAAGTCGCGCAGGATCAAGTCGTTGGGTTGAGCGAGAGCGAGAATGTCTTTGGAAGCAGCCTGATCGTTTTTTCGGAAGCTACTGAGGCTGAAGTCAACGAAGGATTCATTGCGCAGATCGTAATAGGCCTGAATCTTCAGTTGAGCCTGTTTGGAGCCTGTCTGATTGGACGCTCCGGGGAAGAAGGGGGCCAGGACCTTAGGCAAGCCAATCGAAGTGCTGTCGGCAATGAGAACCCGTTCAAAGCTCCTCATGCAATTTGGAACAGCTCTGCCCACAGGCCCATAAGCTTTAAGTTCTAAAAGCCTCAGGAGCACTAAGGTCATAAAAGCGGTGGCTTTTTTGGCGCACTTTTGGACCGCTTGTCTGGAAATGGTGCGGTTGGCTAAGAATCCAATAAGCTCGGCTTCTTTGCCAAGGGACAAGGCCCCCTTAGAAGCCATCGCCAGCAAAGCCAAAACAAAGTTCAGAGGGGAGATCTTGCGCGATTTCCTCTCTCTAAAACCACTCTGTTTAGCGAGGGCTGTGAGGTTCAACTTACGGAAGGTTTGACGGATACAATCAGCTTTTTTTATACTTTGCATCCGAAGGATAAATCCTATATATGAACGAATGTACAGTATAAAATGCTGCCAAAGTGAAAAAAAATGGGGTAGACGGTAAAAGTAGAGAAGATAACCCGGCCAAAATGCACTCGCTCAACTGCGAATTTCCTCACCGCTGTGGTCGAAACGAAGCAAATAGAAAAGGGCGAACAAATGGAGTGGAACCTCGAGGATAGAGACACCCTCATACTCCGCCGCAAAATACCTCGCAAGTCTTTGAATCTGACTAAGTTGCGAAAATAAGGTTTACGCGTATGCGCCAAGCGGGAGAAGAAGGCTCGAATCCGTGGGGAGAATTTCTCTTTCAGAACAATCCATGAAAATCGATCTCGGCAAGCAGAAGTACACCCAACTCATCGAAGACGGTTTCTGCGTCTTCGAAAAGGTCCTCGACGCGGAAATGGTCCGTCGGGTCGGGGACACCTCCAACCACGTCCTCGATACTCAAGACCCCGAGCATTTCGAGAAACAGAAATCGACGGGCAGCCTCGCCACTGTATTTGAAGACCCGTTCTTCGTCGACCTTATCACCTGGCCTGCCGCTCTCGTAGCCCTGAAATCCTTAGGTTTCGATCGCGCCACATTTTACAGCGGCTACATTATCAGCAAACCTCCCCACAGTCCGCCGCTCTTCTGGCACCAGGACTGGTTTGGATGGAACGATCCGGTCAGTTATAAGCCCCTGCCCCAGCAGGTGTTTCTTATGTACTATCTGGTCGATACGACACCGAGTAACGGATGCCTCCGCCTTATTCCGGGCAGCCATCTCAAGCGGCACATCATGCACGACGCCGTGCCCATGGCTCATACTGAGGATCTGCAACGCGCATCCGACCCCGATCATCCCGCCTTTCAACGCGCCGGGGGCGAGATCGATATTGCAGTGAAAGCAGGGGATCTCGTCATCGGCGACGCCCGCATCCTCCATAGTGCCTACGCCAACAGGAGCGATGACCGGCGCACCGTCATTACACTCTGGTACCACCCACTCTTTTACGACTTGCCCGACAGCATGCGAGCCCATCTTGCCATCTCCCGGGTTCCGAACGACTGGCCGGAACAAGCGCGCAATCGTCTTCTTCCCCTTCAGGCGGTCTACAACGGCGATACCGAACCGATGGAGCTGAATCGCGTTCCCGGTCCGGAACTCGTAAGCTGACCTATTGGACGAGATCGTACAGCTTCGGGCCGACGACTTCGAGGAGGCGATGGATTTCCTCAACCTCGTCTTTGGCGAACATGGACCGCATGACATGGAGAGGTTAATACCGTCTATCTACCGCCGGACGGATAAACACATGGCCTGCAACTATGCCGTCAAACGGAACGGCGAAATTGTGGCTATCGTTGGTCTCTTTCCCATCACCTTGCACGTCGGAGACAGGGTGCTTCGAGTGGCAGGAATCGGAGGCGTCTCCACCCACCCGAAATGCCGCAACGAGGGTCTCATGAAGCACCTCATGCATCATTGCCTCGATGTAATTCAGGGTGCAGGATATCACCTCTCCTACCTTGGGGGCCAGAGGCAGCGATACCGTTACTTCGGCTACGAGGTCTGCGGCAACGCACTTACCTTTACCATAAGTCCGGCGAATATTCGGCATTGTTACACCGATGATCCTGCTGTCATATTTCGTCCCCTTGACGAAAAGGATTTCGAATCCGTTCAAAAGGCCAAGACGATCCACGATGCAAAATCCATTCGCTGTGACCGGCCCCTCGAGGATTTTTGCCGCTTCTGCGAGTCTTGGAATTTCCGTCCTTGGGCGGCTTTTGACAGGAGCGACGAACTGGTCGGCTATCTGGTCGCCGACGAGCCGGGTAACTATGTGTCGGAACTCGTCGCCGAATCGACCGGTCTTGGTGTCCGTATGGTGCGGGCTTGGGTGGAGAAATCTTGCACCGATAAAAATCTGAGAATCAGAATAAGCCCCGTCCCGGACGCGCTTCTTCGGGAACTTGCCGAGAATAGTGAACGAATGGAAATTTGCCAGGCCCGCAACTGGCGGGTCTTTGAATGGGATGCTGTCGTCGAAGCGCTTATGCGGCTCAGGCACCAGTCGAAATCCCTCCCCGATGGCTCGGTGACAATCGCGATCAATGGATGGGGAGCGATGGAATTGAGCGTTGACAGGGAAAATGCCGGTTGTCGCAAAGTCCATGAACCTGCGGATCTCCATCTAGTCTGCGACCCAGACGTCGCGATGCGACTACTGTTCGGACCGTTGGTGCCCTCCCAGATTCTGCCGCTGCGGGACGAAGCTCGAGTTCTCGAGGCCTGGTGTCCCCTACCCCTGATGTTGCCGCACCAGGACTGCGTGTAACAATATTGTTCTCTGTCGATGGCGGTAGTCCGGGCCAGCCCGGCGCGGCGAATCTCGTTCGAAGACGGCTCCCAGCATGGTGGCACGGTCCTCCGCAAGATTCGGATCGCGGTGATAAGAGTCGTCGAGCAAGAGGAATTCCACATCCGCTATTTGAAAGCTGTGAAATACACCCCGCGTATCGGTTGTTGTCGGATAGGGATTCGGCCAGAAACGACCAGGGGAAAGAGTGCATGAATGTGCATTTTCATTAACTCTCACTCCCCATCGCCGCGCCATTGCCATCTGTAGGCTTTGCGTGAATTTTCGCAGAAGACCTTCTCCATCGCAGATTCCCCTTTGGGCCGAACGTAATCCTGTGCCAATTTTAACACTTCGGCGTAAGTGCGCTCGCTGTGGTCGGATACGGGCCAGTCACTACCGAATATCAATCGATCCTCGCCAAAGGCGTCCCATAGCAGGTCCAGAACGGGCGCGTAATGGGAAACATCGGTGGGAGCCGGGCGAATCTTGCATCGCAGATCCATCATTCCGGAAAGCTTACAGAATACGTTTGGGTGGGATGCTGCTTCGCGCATCAGGGCAACGAGATCCGCAGGTGGTTTCTCCCCCTCCATCGGAAGGCTGGCGGAATGGTTGATGATGATCCTCAGGTCGGGAATCTCACGTGCGATCTTCGGTGTATCTTTGTCAAGGCCGAGGTCGAGGGAAAGGTCGCGATCCGCGAGAAGACGCAAGGCGCCGATATCATCAGGCTTCCACAGACGCGCGCGGATACCGCGAAAAACGGGATCCTGGCTGAAGCGATCGAGGTGCTCCTCAAACCGATCCTCGTGCGGGTCCAGATTGCCCACCATACCAAGGATAAACGGATCCTCCTTTGCCAGATCGAGAACCCATTGGTTGTCTTCTACCCACTCGCTGCACTCCACCATGATGGTGCCCGTTACTCCGAGCGGCACGGCTTGCGCCTTACACCGTTCTGGATACGTCGGCTGATAGAGAACTTCATCCTCCGGGTCGGGCCACGGCGTCCCCCCCTCGCGAGTCGGATCGTAAAAATGCGTGTGCGTGTCAATGATCATCTTTCAATATAGAGAAGCTACCCGACTAACGAATTCTCAGATCCCAAACAACCTCAATCTTCCAAGAAAATAAGCGACAGGCTATATATATTGCTAACCTCGCGAGATCGGCCACTGGTCGGAACTGGGCTTCCCTGTCACGTCAATATATCCCGGACATCTGCCAGACATCGAGCGAACGCAATTCACAACCGCTCCCCTGCGAACGCATGGACACGCCAACGCTGTCCTCCCGTTCCGGGTAGACGCGAGCGGCAACGCACTGGCGGCCATTGGCAAAAACCTCCACGACACTCCGGTCGACAAAGACGCGGAGGCGCAGCGGTTCATCCTGTTCGAGTTGGACCTGAGCCGTTTCCGGGATGCGCGCCCGCACGTCGGCGGCGGTCGATGAATATGAGTTGTCCAATGTGATCGCGCTGGCAACAGCACCCGACCGCCGGATCGTATCCCGATACCCGCGTTCGCGGTAAAAAGAGATTCGCGTAAACTCCTCGCGTCCTGGGGAGCGGAGGACATCGAGTTCTACCATCGATGCGCCCTTGGGATCTATCTCCGCAATCAATTCAATCGCGTTACCTGCCACTTGGTCGAAAACCGTATCCTGATTCGCCGGAATCATCATGTTCTCGATACGGTGGTGGGCGCCGCGCAGGGACTCGATGTCGCCCGCCGGTTCCATCAGAATCTGTTCGTCGCCTGAGAGGCTCAGCCTCCGTGGAAGGGTCATGATTTGATTCCAACCTTCTGTAGGTTTACCCGGGTTCATATTGAAAATGACGATAATGTCCTCGCCGTCGGGTGTTGCGGATGGTGCGTGCACGCCGGCGGGGCCGTAGGGGCCGAAATTGAATTTTGCACCGTAGGTGACGACGAACTTGTCCCGCGCTTTGTCATAGTCTCCCAGCAGGTATTGCCCCCCGCTTCGATGACTGAAGAACAGCAACATGTGCTTATGGCCGATGGGCCAGAAATAAGGGCACGCGCCATCGTCCCCGACCATCGTGTAATGATCGTCTTCGATGAACGGATGCAGGTACTCCCAGTGCTCGAGATCTTTCGAGCGGAGGAGAAAGTTCGCCCGAATAGGTTTGCCTGCCGGACCCTCAGGCTTTGTGCCGGCTGAGAGCGCGTAGTAGGCGTCGTCCTTTTTCCAGATGCAGGGGTCGAATATGCGCGGCGGCCAGTGAACGCCGTCCGGCATCGCGAGGGGGATGACAGCTCTATCGGCCACCTTGTCCCAATTCAGAAGAAGTGGATCATTCGAAATTGCGACCATGTTTCCGACCGCGGTTCCGTGATAGTGAGCAATGACACGGTCGTCTTCAACCAGCGTGGCGCCGGAGAAACACTTATCCTCGGGATCCGGGTAAATACAGTAGGGAAGATCCCTCCAGTGGATGAGGTCGTCGCTGACGGCGTGCCCCCAGTGCTGGCGCGTGTCTTCCGGCGGATAGGCCTGGTAGAAGAGGTGCCAGCGTCCCTGCCAGAAGCAGAGGCCGTTCGGGTCATTGAGCATCGCCTCCGGGTTGACGTAGTGGTAAATCGGCCGGAGCGGGTCATCGGCGTAAGTCTTGCGCGAGGCGATCAATCGCTGCATGAGGGGATTCGTCGCAAGCGCCGCCTCCTGCTCCTCGAGGGTATTTGGAAATTTGTAAAAGGGAACTTTTGATGTATAATCAGAGGTCATGTTAGAATTCGTGATTCCGGTGAAATACCCCCGCGTTCGCAAGAACGTGGTATAGGATTCCGATACGACGACTTTTTCAGCAGAATCAATTCGTGGTTGTAATTTCACCCACCTAATACGATCGCATGGCAATATTCAACACTTACAATTCCGTCAATACTCGCTGGAGCCTTTCACGTCCCCATCCCGAGCAATTCAATAAGATGCCGCTCAAACGGCAGTCGCTCTTTCGCGAAGCATATACCAAAAACAACGTGACAAGAGGCTGAATGCATGGACACGAATAGACTGTTAGCCTGTAGCTTTCTGCTCAGGACGAGGGATCTCGACTACGCGTTGAATGGGATCAGCGAATCATGAAGGTTCTCGTCACGGGCGCCGCCGGCCAGGTTGGATGCCGACTCGTGCGCCAGCTGTTGGACCGCAATCATGATGTGCGTGGCACCCTTCTTCCCGACGACCCCGTTGCAGATCGGATCGCCGGTCTAGACGTCGATCTGTGCGAAGGAGACCTGACGGATCCAAACTTTGTAAAGTCCGCCCTCGAGGGAGTCGATGCCGTCATCCATACAGCCAACCTCGTTGGTCCCCATTTCGAAACAAACATGAGCATAAATCTCCAAGTCACGCGGGCGTGTGCCGACGCCGCCGATCGACTCGATCGATACATCTGCATCTCCTCCTCAGGCGTTTACCCGAATAACGGTGAGAATATTGCGTGCGCCTACCATCCCGTCGATGAGTTACACCCGAAGCGACCGGACAATGAATACTCGCTCTCCAAATTCTTCGGGGAACAGTTGGCAGAGAGAGCATCGAGGGAGACCGGGCTCCGCTACTCCATTGTGCGGCCGAGCCACGTCTTGTCGGGAACGAAACTGTTCGGCCAATTCACGGTGGGACGGGTAATCGGCCTTTTGCAGAAAGGCCAAAGGCCCGGATCCGAACTCTACATGCCCGACGGCACCGAACTCTGGCATCAAGTCGAAGAGAATTCTGAAAGCCCCGATCAGCCCTGCGCCGTGACGGATCTCGAAGGTCGGCCGTGGATGTATCAGCCAAACGACGCCCGGGACATCGCACACTGCATCGTATGCGCACTCCAATCAGACACCGTGCTGGGTGAAGCCTTCAATGCAGGCGCCCCGGAACCCTTCTCGTTCGTGGACGGTGCCAGACTTCTCGGCGAGATCCGGGGTATCGAACCTCTCGAGATCAAGCTGCCGGTCAGAAATATCTACGATCACGCGATCGGTAAAGCGAAGTCCATGATCGGATACCAACCTAAGGGCGACCTTTCCACCATGATGGCATCCGCAAAGCGTTGCGAAGAAGGTGAGACAGACTACACTTGGGACGACAGCATTGCTGCGCCAACGATATGATATGATCCATCAAAACAGTTCCATTCCCAACAGTCTTCTGGAAGCAGAACTGCACCTGTCGAATTCGGCCTGGGAGCCTGTCGGACCCTTAGTCGGACAGATTGCCAGATTCAGTTTCCCGCGATCACCGGGTGAAGCGCGTGCTCCCAGGATCCACCAACCTCCATTTCGTCTGCCGCTCCCGCTGCGTCCTTACCCCCTGTAAACCGAGTATTATCGGGGATGTAGATGATGGCAAACGCCCGCCGTGGCTCAGCAGTCCGGTTGGGCCCCGCATAGTGAAAGGTACAGCCATGGTGAAAAGTCACACCTCCGGCCTTCATAGGCATCGGTCTGGGTTCCGGGACTTCGTATCCCCGGGCTTTCAATTTATCGACAATGCTCTCCCCTTCGACACCCAGCTTGATTGGCTCCAAGCGGCCATAGGTGTGTGAGCCTGGGACAAAGTGAAGGCAGCCGTTCTCGATGGTGACGTCATCAACAGCAATCCACGCAGACAGAGCACCGACCGGATCCATCGGCCAGTAGGGCGCATCCTGGTGCCAATTGGTCAATTTGCCGTCCTCGCCAGGTGGCTTGATCATGGCATGATCGTGGTAGATGCGAACATGCTGCCTTCGACTCAGACGCCGGGCGCACTCACCCAGACGGACGTCAAAGGCGATCTCTTTCGCCTCGGGATAATCTGTCCAGAGATTCACCATTTGATTAAAGACGCGTTCGTAGTCATCCGACTGCCGTCCGCCCTTTTCGGCTCCCACAATGCGCTCGCGGTTGCTCGCAACGGCATCATCGATGGCCCGGCGCAGGTCAGTGATCTCCAGATCGGAAAGAAACCCTTCAAATTGAATGTATCCGTTCCGCTGGAAGAATTCTATGTCATCTGAACTGATCGTTCTGGTCACCCTTCAAGTAACTCCCATTTTTGCCATATTCTCGCAAGGAATCCCCACGGTGTCCACAGTCTTCATCTGACCCGGAAATCTTACGGAATTTAGGATCAGACACCTTTTCGGCGGCGCCGCCAACGGAGAGCAGGGTTGAAAATCGCCAGGGCGGCCCACAGATAGGCTAGAATCATGATCGCGCGACCGGTCTTGAGGACACCCGCGAGCGATGTAGATATCCTTGTTCAAGAGATCGAGTTCAGTCAATAGGTACTCCCAATCGTGCCCTTCCACTTCCCTTCCCGTTCCCCCGCCAAGAAGCTGAAGGTCGAGGGCACGCGCATCGTTGATGTAGGGGGCGCAATCGACGAAGCTCTGTCCAAACCACCAGAGGCAGACTGCAGCCCCGAAGGCCTCTTTGTTGGTAAATCGGAACGCCAAGACCAGAATCAGGGGCACGAGCAGCTGGCCCAAGATGCCACCTGCAATCATAACAAATCGGCTGCCAGATACCCCGAAAATCAAATGGCCCGCTTCATGAAACACGAGATTCACGCGATGCATAAATCCCGGCGCGTCGCCCAGCTCGCGTAGCGTAGCGGTCAGGTAGCCATGCCCGAAAACAATGAGAAAGGCTAGAAACCCAGCCATGATCACCACTGCAAACAAAGGAACTTCCTTTTCATCAGGGAAAAAGAAATTCCACAATCGCATGAATATCCTGTCGGGCCGGCTTCCATCAGAGGGATGGGTTTTTCCTTTTTGCACTTCGCCGAGATGAATCACAAAGTCGCCCTCTATTCCGATATAAAGACAGGCCGTTTGTCGCGCCTGCGCAGCACGTCAATTACCGCCTTTACATCGACTTCTCCGTCTGAGTCAAAGAATAGGTCCGTGCGGTCCTGAAACGTCTCAATTGGATGCATCCGCCGCCATCGGGCCTGAACCTTAGCCCTTGCATCGGCCAGCGCCCGCACCGGTGCAACGTAATCGTAGTCAAAGTCCTCGAATCCTGGAATTCGCCGGAGCGACCGCCCAGCGATGAAACGGACGCCGGAATAAGGGTCATCGAGGACTTCGGCAAGATAGGGAGGCATCCAATCGGATCCCGATGCCTCGATTGCGGGACTCCAACCCATGCGCCACGCTACGAGAGCGCGCTGTGCCGGGTCCCCTCTGAGCAGCCAGAGCAGGGCCGCCGAACGTGTCTCTTCCTCTTCGCTTGGGACGGATTCCTTTGCCCGCCCGTACCATTCCTCCAGATAGCGCCCGGTCCAGGCGAGACTCTTGTCGAGGTGACAGAGGTTACACGCATTCGGCCGCCCATATTCGACAGATTCGCGCACAGACGGGCTGCGCCCGATCGTATCGCTGCGAATTTCCTTAAGTAATCCGTAAGTCGTGTGAGGCATGTGGCAATTGTAGCACCGGGCACCCGGAGATGCAGCCGCATCACTATGCACGAATTCGACCACGAGTCCAGAAGTTAGGGTGTGCCGCTCCGTAGCTGTAATCCACCACTCCCTGTTTTACCGACCTGAATTTCAACGTATCGACATCGAAGCTCCCGACAAAATAATCCACCCATTGGTAGGCTCCGTATATCAGTACCCATCTGTCAGCCAGCTTACGAAGTTGGGGCATTCGCCGCTGCCCTCGTGCATGATACCTCGATACTTCCAATTGAGGAGCCTGCCGTCTACTGCCTCATAGATAGACCTTATCCGAAAAGCTACTGATTGGCCGCAAAGAGGCGCAAAAGGCGCAAGAAGAACTTGAGAAAAATCATTTTTTGGCTTGATAAAAAGTGTCGCAACATGCTAGTGTTTAACAACCTAAGATTAAGAAAGGAGTTAAACATGCCAACATGTGCGACAGAGGAGAACAAAAGCGATAAGACGCCCCTTAGCAACCTCATTCTGCCGGTTCCAGACACGGATTTCCGTGATTTTCTGGATGAAGTTGAAGAATTGGCCGGGTTCGCGCCGCAAATCATCGAGGCGATCGAGAAGGATCTGGACGCCCATGCGCGTGAGAAGAAGAAACTTCGATTGGAAGATCGCAGGTTCTTTGAAGGGCGCACAGCGGAGCTGCCGGAGCTGGACATCGAGGAGGAGAATATTCTGGCTGCTGAATTGAATCTTGGGGCAGGCCGGCCGCGGATGCCGGCTTATGCGGTATACGTGTTCGTGATGATTCGAGGGTTTCTGGGTTCGTTGACCACGAAACCGGCACGGCGGTTTGTGCGCGAGTCGATGAGCTTGTACGGATTTTTGCAGAGCGGGGGACTGAGAATGCCGGCGGTGACGACGATTCTGGAGAACGTGAACCTGGTCAGCCATACGACCCGCGAGTTGATCTTTGATAAACAGATTGGGTTTATCCTCCAGGAGCAATGGGACGATTTCGGGAAGCTGACGATCGACAGCACCTCGGTGAAAGCAAACAGCTGCTGGCCCACCGATGGGAAGATTCTGAGCGGTCTTTTGATGCGGGCCAATCGTTTGGGTCAGAAGTTGCATGTCTTCGGGCTGGAGGATTTTCGCAAGGGATGGGTTGGGCGTTGGCTGGAGGAAATGGACAAGCTGGAGTTTCAGATTTGTCTGGCCGCGGGCAAACCGAAGTCGAAGGGCAAGCTGAAGAAACACTACCGGCGGTTGCTCAAGCGGGGCCGCAAGGCGGCCGACTCACTAACGGGGGAACTGAGCCATCTTGAAGAGGGCCTGTCGATGGATTCACTGCCTCCCACTCGCCGGGAGCTTCTGGAGCGGGCATTGAGCCAGATCAGGGGCGATATTGCCGACGCCAAGCGGGTTGTTGAGTATGCTCATGATCGGGTGTTTCACGAAAAGAAGCTACCGTCCACACAGAAGGTCCTGAGCCTCTCGGACGGATCGGCGGCCTACATCAAGAAGGGCAGCCGCAATCCAGTGATCGGGTACAAGCCACAACTGGTTCGCAGCGAAAACGGTTTTGTCACCAGCCTGATCGTACCGCAAGGCAACGCGGCAGACTCCATTGAGCTGGCGCCGGCCATCGGCGATTCGATCAAGCGCACCGGTGTCATTGCTGAACTGGTCAGCACCGATGACGGATATGCTTCGGCGAAGGGACGCAAGGAGGTGCTGAGCATGGGGGTAAAGCAGATCAGTATCAGTGGGGCGAAGGGCAAGAAGTTGACCACCCCCGAGGACTGGGAGAGCGAGGCGTATCGCGAGGCACGCCGCGATCGCTCCGCAGTGGAGTCGCTGATGTTCACGATTAAAGATGGATTTGCCTTTGGCGAACTCGGCCGCCGCGGCATCGATGCGGTAGGCGATGAACTGCTCGAGAAGGTTCTGGCCTACAACTTCTGCCGCATCATACTGATGAAGAAACGCCGAGGGGAGGAACTGGAACAGGCAGCCTGAATCTGACCGCTTTGAAGCTCAGAGAAAAAAGCACCACGGGATGAGTATGCCTCCAGACAGCGGCAAATATACGTATTGTGCAGCAAGCCACGCCGATGGCCGCTCAATACCTGCTCATCGGCAGCGCCGGCAGCCTAAAACCCGAAACCTGCCAGCCATAGGCTGGTCCGCCCGTGGCGGAGAACCTTAAACCGCCCGCTCGAAAGGCTTTTCGAATGGGGTCTAGCCAGGATATTTCACAAACCTTCTACCACGATCCCGGCAAGCCGGGACGACCTTGCATGCATCCATTTTCTTATTGCCAGGAGTCTTCACCAATCCCTTCCTTATATGAGAATAGATTCCGCTGAAAAAGTCGTCCTCACGGAATCCGCGGGCATAGTTTAGCGGTAAAACCCCAGCCTTCCAAGCTGGTGTCCCCGGTTCGATTCCGGGTGCCCGCACCAAAATTCGCACCAGGAATCCCTTCTCGACCCGCCGCAACACGAATCTCAGTTGCCGCCTTTATTCTTGGCGCTCTTCTTGGGCTCAGCCCCTGCCCTGCGCTCACTCTCGGCCTCTTCCGCCGTGCGGCTATCCAACGTGACCAATCCGGACCAACCGTGATCTCTTTCTCCAAGCCAAGCAGGATGCCAAAAAAGGCTCACGGGACCCTCATCCTTCCGGTCGAGGTCATTGACTGCGAAATTGAGCCGAATATACACTTCGCTATTACCGCTGGTACCGTCACGGCCGAGTGTTTCGAAATAATCAATCGGTAAGGCAATTTCGACATTATACCCGATGCCGGTCAATTTCGCCGCGGCTGACGCCCCTTTCGGCAACCCTCCGATCGGCGCGATATCGGTATTCGTTTCTACCAGACCGGGATTGATAATGAACCAGGGTTTTCCAGTCCCCCTTCCTCCCGGAGTTACATCGGCCCAGATCAGAATTCCGTCATTTTCCCGGGCGTCGTCAGCTTTTCGAACCCGCACCGTGTCGTCCCACACTTCGAATGCCAGATAGAGCATTTTAGAATCATGTAAGATTTCGAATTTTGCGGACCCATCCAATCTATTTCGCCACTGTTCCCGTCGGTCCGCAGGCTGAAACTCGGCCGGTTTCTCGAACTCTAACGGCAACCAACCCCAATCTTTGAGATCTCCATTAATCGCTATCGCTCGACCGGCTTTCGGGACGGGCCAAACGTGCCCCACCCCAACTTTTCTGGATCCCTTAAGCTTTGCCACACCGTTCGGGAGCTTATACGTGAGGGAGTACTCCAGGATCGAGATAGGGACCTCCGATGGATGACGGGTTGTGGAACTTCCCAGTCCGAATTCGACTTTGGTAGATTCGCCCGCCTGGAGGTTTACTGGAATTTCCGAAGGTTTCGCAAAGAGAGACTCGTCGACGACGAGCCGAAAAAGCGCCTCGACCGGATGCGATTCCTTGTTTCTAAATTCTATACGTACAGACCCATTCGAAAAAACGGGCCGACTCACGACCGGTGGTATAATATGCAGCGAACTTTCCCTAAGCTCCTGGCTCCGGATCATTGAGGAAAAGTCCGATTCAGATTTACTTTCGGCACGACCCTCTACCAAACCAAGAATTGCCAGTGTGATCACGAAGGCCAGAGATCGCCCGGCTCTAAGGAAAATTCTCCAACACATATCGACAAATTTAGTCATAACACCGTAGAACGCCACAATATTATCGACACACAGCACCTGCGATTATTCCCGAGATTCTCGCGTCTCAGCCAAGTCAAGGGAACCGATGAACCTGATTCTATTCGAAGAACGGTCCGACGAAGTTATCCTTCCTTCAACCGATCCTCGGGTCCGGCATCTCCGGGTCGTGCTCCGGATTGATGTCGGTGATCGATTCGACGTCGGCGTCGTCAACGGACCGCGAGGGAAGGCGTCGATTCTCTCTGACGATTCGGACATGGGAATGCACCTCCGGTTCACTTGGGAAACCGATATTCCTCAGAGCCTCCCCATCGAACTGCTCGTAGGTCTTCCCAGGCCGCAGGCGGCTCGGCGGATCCTAAGGGAATGCACCAGCCTGGGCGTTTCGAGAATCTCGTTTTTCCAGGCCGACAAGGGTGAACCGTCATACCGACAGAGTTCTCTCTGGTCAACGGGAGAGTGGAAACATCTCCTCATTCAAGGGGCGGAGCAGGCATTCCATACACGCCTCCCAGTCGTCACGCACCATAACTCCCTCTATTCTCGAATCGCACAGCTTAATGCTATCTCCAATAAACTCGCCCTCGACCTTTACGAGGCTACCGTGCAATTAACCGCTGCCCGGTTTCAATTTGACCAGTCGGTGGTTGCGATCGGTCCGGAACGAGGATGGTCCGGCGCCGAGCGCGACGCCTTGCGGCAAGGCGAATTCACCCTCGCTCGAATTGGTGATCGTGTTCTCCGCACGGAAACCGCCGCAACCGTCGCGGTAGGTCTCGTCAGTTCTATGATGAGACTCATTTAATCCACCAAGGAATATACAGCTACGGTTGGATCATCCGGCCCCTTACCTTTTCCCAATCGGCGTTCAAGCGCCCATCCGGGAGTATGAAGATCCAAATCTCCCGGCATCTCAATAACGATACGCGCCTCGGAATGAAGGGAGGCTCTTTTCGCCACTAGCCTAATCAGTTCGATATGAGTACGCTTGATCAGATCGTAAGGTGGATCGAGAAAGACAAGATCGTATTTTTCCGATTCGGCTCGACACCACTTGAAAACATCAGATGCAAACACCTGACATTGGATATCGGGCTCATTCATACTCCTTTTCGCCGCCTCCAGATTCATCCTGATAGCGTTTAAGCACCGCCCGTCTCTTTCCACGAAGGAGGCTCTCGACGCACCGCGACTGATGGCCTCTAACCCGTAGGCACCGCTGCCCGCAAACAGATCGACAACTCTCTTTCCTGCCACAGATTCACCGAGGCACGAAAAAGTCGCTTCACGCAACCTGTCAGTAGCCGGCCTGATTCCCTTACCTTTGGGGATTCGTAAAACAATTCCCTTGGCCCTGCCTCCGGTAATTCGCATTCCCTTTTTTCCCTTTCCAAATAGAATTCACTACAATTTTGAACGTTTTGCTGCAACCGCCGTCAAACTCTTTGAAACTAATCCTGCATTTTCATGGGTGGGAGAGTTTCATTTTCATAGTTTCAGTCTGGTTTGTAGTTTGGTTGAACTCTTGCAAACGCCACCGGCAATGCCGGTGGCGTTTTGTTTTGCCCTCATCACATCTCGATCTCTTGAAACAATGGGGTCAATATTGAACGCATTTGGATAATTACAGTCTATATTTATGAAACTAAGGTTTAGTTTGTTTTCATGTGGTTTATGGTTTAGAGCTTAATAGACGGTTTCAGTCTGGTTTGTAGTTTGTTAAGCAGTGGGTGGCGCCGCAGAAGGGATTCTGCGGCGTCTTTTTTTCTATTTTCTTCGCTTCTCGACGCCTCACAGCGAGAGCACCATAATCAGGATTCCGATGCCTCGTCTGCGTTGCTTTATCGAACCGGCACCCGAACTACCCCGCACTTCGATCACATTGAGTAGCGCAGAATCACACCATCTGCTCAATGTTCGTCGTGCCAAACGAGATGACCCAGTCTGCGTATTTGATGGCGATGGCAACGAATTCGAATGCATAATCCGCGACCCAACCAAACCCAAAGCCACTTTGACGATCCTCAAACACTATCGAGCAAAGGGACCCCGAATGAAAGCCACCCTGGCACCGGCCTTGCTCAAAAGCAGGGCAATGGATACGGTCATCCGGATGGCCACGGAGTTGGGCGCCTCAGGAATCATTCCAATTTCCACCGAGCGGTGCGAAGTGCAACTCCCAGCTCGTCGGCAAGACCTGAGGTTGAGGAAGTGGCGATCTCTAGCCATAGGGGTCTGCAAACAGTGCGGGCGCACCCACCTGCCTACCATTGATTCGGTATCCGATTTCGAGGAAGTCTGTGCCTCGGTTCCGGACAGCTCACTAAGGCTGATTGCGAGTCTCTCCCCTGGAGCGCTCGAATTCTCTGTCATTTTGAGAGAATTCCTGGGGTCGCAGGGCGGAATTCCGCCCACTGAAGTCTTCTGGCTGATCGGCCCAGAGGGCGACTTTACGGAGAGGGAATACGGATTGGCTCGCAACCGCGGATTTCAACCCGTGAGACTGGGAGAACACGTGCTGAGAGCGGAAACCGCCTCAACAGTTGCCCTCACCATCCTCAACTACGAGATTCGTCTTTTCGAATCTCAATTACGAGTCGGAAAGTAAGATCTATTTCCATTCATGGCGTGGATAACGGCCCATGAGCTCCCTCTTAATGGAGGGATAAGCATTTGACCAAAAGTCCTGGAGACAAGAAAAAGCCGGGCTGAATTCAGCCCGGCTCCATTCTCTACGATTCCTCTCTCAACTACCCTTCGTTCCATTAACTGACCGCGATCAGCTTGGGCTTGCTGGACTCCGCCTTAGGCAATGTCACTGTCAATATTCCGTCCTTTAGCTTCGCCTTAACTCTCTCCGTATCTACTTCATTCGGCACTCTGACGGAACGGCGAAAAGAGAGAGATTGCTCTCCGTCTCCGCCCTTTTCCTTTCGGTCTCCTTTTACGGTCACTGTTGCATCGCTTAGTTCGACTTCAACGGCACCCTTCTTTACGCCCGGCAATTCAATGCGGACAATATACTCTTCGTTTTCTTCGCTGATGTTGGCGGCAGGCCGAAATGCGCGTCCGCCGATCCCAGCACCGTCGAACAAGCTCCCACCCAGACCAATACTGGTAAACGCATCGTCAAACCAGCGGTCCCAATCATAGATGCTGCTGAGCTCCGGATTTCTATATCGAATTAACTTCATCTTACTTTCCTCCTTAATTTTTCGGTTATTGTTTTTTTCACTATTCCCCATTCTGCAGCCTCCATGCCAATACCTGTATATCTGTTAATCATTGAGTAGCAAAGTCTTACAGAGTATTACTTCCGAAGTAGATATGGGACAAATTGTCTCATTCACCATCTATCCGCCATTAGAGTCAGTCAATATGGGTCAAAATGGCTCCATTTGGAGCCTCTTCCTGCTCTGAGTTAGAGGCTAGCTTTGGGCCTCATTTCGAGCGCTATTAGTCCGCTGAGCGCGAAGCACGAGCACGATACCCAGAACGAAAAGCTTCCGCTTTCCGCTACCGACTGAATCCGAGCGTGTAGCGGAAAGCGGTAGCTTTTCGAATCTTGCGAGCTTTCGAGAAGGGCAGAGATTAGGGACAGGTAGTTTATCCATCACCCCCAAGGATGGGACTTGCCCGCCAAAGACGGGAAATAGGAGGCGCCGCCGTCGCTCCCGCTCAGCGGCAGCCGGGGGCCGGATTAAGAGGCGTGCAACCGCACGAGGGTAGCGCCCCAGCCCCCTCTGGAGGGATCGGCGAGGCTGAAATGAGCAACAAGGGAGGAAGCGCGCAATTGGGAATGGACGATCTCGCGGAGGGTCCCGGTGCCCTTGCCGTGAACGATTCGCAGGTGAGTAATTCCTGAATCCCTGCACGCCTCCAAATAATCGTGAACGAGGGATTTCACTTCCTGCGGTCTGAAAGTGTGGAGGTCAAGGGTACCGTCGATGGGCAATTCTATTGCTTCATCTTCCATGCACTTAGAAAAATGGAGAATATCATTGAAAGCTCGCGAAACGGATCTAGCCCGAACATCTCACAGACCTTCTACTACGACGACGGATCTCACCGCGTGTCAAAGCCTTGCCCTGCCCGGCGACCTCAGAGGGTCCCAACACGCTGTCGCCCGCCGCGCTTCGGAAAGGCATTGACACGCAGCGATCTACGCGGTCTCGTTACGAAGTGTGTGAAATGTCCGGGCTAGCCTCGTATCCCTCCAATTCCTATACAACATGGAAGACGAATCTGAGCAAGCCGGATCGAGCAAGAAGGGGAATCTCCATACCTCAATCCTGGGAAATAACGCTGTACAATGGATCTTGGCGATCAGTGCGGTTGTCTTTGTCCTACCTATACCGCGTCTAATCTTCGGCAACCTCTTGAATCTCTCGAATTTGAATAGCGAGCAGAAAATCTCCGTCTCCTTCGGCATCCTCCTCGCTCTTGTTATCTTTTTTCTCGCACTCTATTCAATACTCGAAGTAGTCGCCGTCCAAAGAAAGAAAAGGGAGCGTCCGCGATTCTGGCCGATGCTCCCGGCCATCATCAGTCTGCCCTTCGTCATTTACAGGCTGACAGCATTGTTCTAATTCGGGGATTCAGAGGTGGATGTCGCGCCGCAGAACTCCGACCTACGCTTATTTTACATTTTTGTTAAATACAAAATAAGCGCGTATGCTGGTAATGCAGGGGCATTGAAATAATCGGTGAATCGCTCCTGAGATCCGAAGCCGTTTACCCTACCTGCTTGCCGATCTCGTCTTCCGAATCCGGAGTCTGCAGCTCCTCGGCTTGCGGGGGGGTGGTGATTTTATCGATCGAATCGAGCTGCTCAATTTCCTTACTGCTACCGCTTCCCAGCTCTTTGAATTTCCGGGCCGTAACCAATACGCGGCTCTCGGCTGAGCGAACCGCGCTGTTGTAGGCATCGACCGCTCTGTCGAGATGGCCACCGAGACGGCCAAAATGGCCGGCCAGAGTGCCCAGCCGGTCATACAAATCACGCCCAAGTTCACTCACCACTTTGGCGTGCTCGGCGATTTTATCCTGCTGCCAGCCATAAGCGACCGCCTTGAGGAGCGCTATCAAGGTGGTAGGAGTGGCCAATATCACCCTTTCATTAGATCCGAATTGTATAAGCTCGGCATCCTGCTCGAGGGCTGCACTGAAGAACGCCTCGCCCGGAAGGAAAAGCACTACGAATTCGGGACTGGGTGTAAATTGCTTCCAATACGCCTTGGAACTGAGATTGGTAATATGGTTGCGAATCTGCCGGGCGTGTTCGATCAGCTTAGCCTTTCGCGTCTCTTCGTCGTTCGTCTTAATCGCATCGAGATAGGCAAGCAAGGGTGCCTTCGCATCCACGATGATATTGCGCCCATTGGGCAATCGAACGATCAGATCCGGGCGCAGGCGCCCCTCCTCCGTGGTTGTCGATTCCTGCTGCACGAAATCGCAGTATTCCACCATCCCGGCAAATTCCACGGCGCGCTCGAGTTGAATCTCTCCCCACTGCCCCCTCACGTTAGGCGTGCGAAGGGCCTGTACCAGGTTTGCCGTCTCTACCTGCAGGTTAGCCTGGCTCGAGAGAAGATGCTTTATCTGTGCCTGGAGATCCGCGTAGGCACCCTCGCGCCTCTTTTCCAACTCCCGTATGTTTGCGTCGACCTTTTCGAGGGACTCTCGGACTGGCTTGACAAGCTGATCGACTGCCTGTTTCCGCTGTTCCAGCTCCCCTTTGGCTCCCTCCTGAAATTTCTCCAGAGTCGTTTTCGCGAGCTCAAGAAACGATTGATTGTTGCTCTTTAAAGCATCCGCGGAAAGCGCTTTGAATGCCTCACTGAAATTCTTCCGCGCCTCCTCCAGCAGAGCGAGCTTCTCTTCGGCCGCCTTTCTCTCCGCTTCATGAGTCGCTTCCCGCTTCTCCAACTGCTGCTTTTCGTCTCTCAACGAAGAGACCAGGGCCTCCTTCTCCCCCAGGCCCTTACGCAGATCCGCAATTTGAGATCGCGTAAGAAAAAAGACGAGCCCAAGCCCGAGTGCGAGACCTGCAATCAGTGTCAATACTGGTGCAATTATTTCCACAGGCTTGACGACGAAATCGACAGTCTAAGCGGTGAAGTCTCGGCCGAGGCCGATATCGATCATCCACCGACGCATGGCGACGGAGGCTTTGTCGGCGCGCACGTGCACCTCGGCTGCGAGGTCGAGAGGGATCTCCTCGGGTTTCTGCGATTCAATAAAGCGCTTGTCTTCGGTGAGAATTCTTGCTTCCCAGGCGATCAACTCTTCTTCGGGCACGTCACGGTCAAAGTTGCGCGAGAAAAGAAAGAGGAGCTGTGACTTGCGGGCAGAGACAGGAATCACTGTGATGTGTATAATGTGCTCTCTTCCCTCGGGATAATAGATCTGAGATGCCGTGCAGAAGGGATAGGTCAAGCGCCGGATCATTCGCCGCTGAATTTGCTCCTGACCCTTAATCGGTGATTGATCCGGATTATTAGCCATGTAGCCAAACTCCATACTAAATCCGTCATCGTGATGCGCGAGGTTGTAGTCCTCCATCCGGGCACTGGATTCCTGGCCGAAAGTGCCTCGGTGTACGAAAGAGAAATGAGCCGTGTCGACAAAGTTTTCAATCGCACGCCCCGGCGAGCAGTCCCAGATGTGCGGGCCCCATGTGAACCAACGAAAACTCTTGTCGACCCATTCCCGCTGCCAATCCGGAATAGTATTCCTGGGAGTTCCCGAGAGGCAGGTCCAGATTACCCCGTATCGCTCCTCACTCGGGTAGACCTGGATGCAGAGCTTTTCCGGAATATTCATATCCGGGTCTGAGGGCACCAGGGTGCAGCGCCCGTCAGGTCCGTAATGGTAGCCATGGTATCCGCAGACAATCTCATCCCCCTCCACCGATCCATAGGAAAGGGGCGAGCCGCGGTGAACGCACAGATCCTTGGCGACAACGTAACCGGCTGAAACGCGGTAGACTATCAGCCTTTCGTCGAGCAGAGTCACTGGGTGCGGTTTTTCGCCGATATCCTTGCTTAAGGCGATTGGGAACCAGAAACCGGAGAGGACTTTCCAATCGGAGGGAGAAAAGGTGCATTCCCGCGGAAGATAATCCGACTCCTTGATTTTAATCATATTCTCCCCTTTCTCAAATTTTTCGAGGGTGGCCTGTAAGCGCTTGGAAAAGTTTGTCAACGCCTCAGCCGGCGGTAAAGTCTTTTCCGAGATCCCCCATCCTGATTTCCGCCCGATTCGACCAGACTATGGAAAATGCCTTCACCTCTGAAAATGCCAGCTTCAAGGTCTGGTCGACGCTTCTCCTACTCGGATACCTAGCCTGGTTGGTATTTCTGACCATCCGCTCCTGGAGCCAGCAAAAGGGCGACCGAACTGACTTTTTTCTGGCCGGAAAGTCCGTTCGATTGGTTCCTTCGCTCTTTACTTTCTGGGCCACCTATTTCAGCGCAGGGGCAGTCATTGGCGCCGCCGGTTACTTTTACATTCACGGAATCGGAAACCTGATTTTTTCCTGCTGCGCCTACATCATAATAGGCATACTGACGGGAACCGCAGGCAAGAGACTCTGGAAGGAAGCACGCCAATATCCTGATCTTCGTTCACCCATCCAACTCTTTCTGAGAAATTACCGTTCACCCTTTCTGGAATGGACTGTGATTCTGATAACCTTCGTTCTTCTTATCCCTTACCTCGCCGCGCAAATCACCGGCCTCTCCCGGCTAATGGAGGGAGCTTTCGGCATCCCCTACTTTTTCTCCGCATCCGTCGCCCTAGCTGTCATGTATCTGTATTCTGAAACGGGTGGTCTGAAGAACATCATAAAGACCGACGTCGTGCAGGCTGTAATGACGCTCGTGGGCATTCTCTCAGTAGTAACGGTATTTCTATACCGCTTCTGGCGCTTTGACCTCCTACAATTCGTTCGCGACGTCGATGCCGTGAGCGAACCGTCCCTTCTCAGTCTTCCGGGACCGACGGGCTTCTATACGATCCCGACCCTGGTAGCCATTTCGTTATTCATATCGATCGGATCGCTTACCATGCCGCACATGGCGAAGAGATACATCATTGTAAATGACGCCTCCACCCTCACTCTCATGGCTTGGGTCTTTCCCTTCATGGGGTTTATCCTCATCGCGGTATCGGGGACAATCGGCTTAGGGGGAGCGGTTCACTTCCCGGGTTTGGAATCCGGAGACACTATTATTGGAAGAGTAGCGGCGACTACTCCTGGTATTCTCGGAGCAATGGCCCTCGTCGGTATTATTGCCGCGACCATGTCAACGGCCGATTCGCTCCTCCTGACATTCGGCTTCATCGTTACCGAGCAGGTCCACCGTGACACTCCCGATGTCGATACGAAGAAGATATTTCGATTCAATCAATGGTTTACCTTCGGAGTAGCGGTTCTGGCTTACGCCGCAAGCGTGAAACCGCTCGCTCTCGTGGCCGACCTCGTGTTTATCTCCTTTTCCGGCATGATGCAACTCGCTCCCGTATTTCTGGCCGGTCTTTACAAGATAAAGATTCCCCTCGGCTTCGCCTTCGGCAGTATTCTCAGCGGCGTAGGGATTCTAATCGTTCTGCAATGGTATCCCGACCTGCTGCCGCGCGAGTATCGTCTCCATCCCTCACTTTGGGCTCTCCTCGCTGCTACACTGTTCGTAGTGGCGGGGATTGTCTGCGAACGATTCCGTTCGGATCAGTAAGGCACCCAGTGAATTGTCAATGGGCGACTGCAGTTCACGATTGAGAGTCACGATGGGAGATGAGAGGGCGGGCGAAGGCTGCCTTAGGAGCGTTCTACCCATAGACATCGACAGCCTCAGCGAGATCGGCGAGGAGGTTGGCCACTGCTTCGCAGCGAAGGCGGACGGCATCGGTAGAAATGGTGCCCACTTCATCGTAGCACATCTCCTCCCCTTCGAGCTTAAGGGTCCCTTTAGCTTCGTGTTCCTCTCCGCCACGGGCGGACCAGCCTATGGCTGGCAGGTTTCGGGTTTTACTTGATAGAATCTGTCCTTTATTTCCGGTAGAAGAGCCGCACTTATAAAGTCGGGATCGCCTTCGATTTGACGACAAAGAGCTTATCAAAGCGGGTATCTCCCACCTGCACATCCTGCATCCCATCGGTGCTGACCAGTTCAGCAATGACTGCTTTGCCGATTTTACTGCGGTACGAGAAACCTTCACGGGAAAACTGGAAAGTCAGCGCTTTAGGGTTCGGACCGATCAATCGCACCGTAGCGTAAAGCTGGTGCGACTATCTCCGGAACCGGTGGAGAAATGGTTTGCCCGCGGCCAGACAAATCTGAAACTCCAGCTTGTCCATTTCCTCCAGCCAACGCCCAACCCATCCCTTGCGAAAATCCTCCAGAATACGATTACGAAACTCCCCTTCCGCCTGAAACGATTTGCGGAGAAAGCACGTTCTCCAGAAAAGCGATTCGCGGAAAAACAGGCTCGCCTCCCAGCAGGCCGATGCCGAGATTCCCGGCCAAAGAACCTGCTCCATCAACAATCTCCGCTTGCCCTTGCCCCCACTTTTCAGAATCAGGACGACCAGGATTATGACCGGGATAACGATATAGAACACGATAGATTCGATTTTCATAACATCTCGAGGGCGGCGTCGATTTCGTCCGTGCTTTGCCGTTTTACTGAAGAAACCTTGTAACAGTGTGGAGAATAACGTATCCACTTTTGCTCATCGGGTGTAGTCCGGAGGGAAGAGACAACGCCAGCCTGCGTCAGATTCTGATAGAGCGCCTCGATGTCGATATCGCCACTTTTGCTCATCGGGTGTAGTCCGGAGGGAAGAGACAACGCCAGCCTGCGTCAGATTCTGATAGAGCGCCTCGATGTCGATATCGCTCGTCGAAACGTCGATATCCCGGAGAGCCGGTCATCATCGCTACAAGCCAAAGTATATCCTCTCACGCGAACGCCCTCCCGAATGCGGCGCGTATGCTCGACCACCGTCTTTTCAATCTCTTCAATCCCAAACTCGTTCAACATCTCAAGAGCGGCGAGGAATCCAAGCAGTCCGACAAGATTTGGACAACCCGCTTCATACCGACCAGCGTCCGGTTTAAAAACAATCTTCTCGGGCGTAATAAACTCGGGGCAGATTACGTTATTCCATCCGAGAAGGGTAGGCTCAAGCAGATCCATCACTTCGGGGTTGACATAAAAGAGTCCGATTGCGGTAGGTCCCAGCAGCCATTTATGGGCATCCGCGGAGAGAAAATCGACGTAATCCAGGCTCGTCTCCAATGCTCCCACGGTTTGGATTCCGTCTACACAGAATAACACGCCTCGGCTCCTCGCCCACTCCCCTATGGCGTCGAGATCTATTCGGTAACCGCCTATGAAATGTGCCGATGCGAGCGCCACCAGGCGGGTGCGTTCATCGACAAGCGGTTTGAGATCGTCGACAGTTATGAATCCTGGCTCCTCAACCCTGACGCGCCGCAAGTTGACCCCTCTCTTTTCCAGGTTCATCCATACGACGGCATTGGAAGGGTAATCATCGTGGTAGTAAACGATGTTGTCTCCCAGCTCGAACTTGAGACCGTTGGCAACAAGGGAGAGACCGATGGAGGTAGGGCCGAGGAGCGCTAGATTCTCAGGGCGGCAGCCCAGAATTCGAGAGGCGAGACGGCGCGCTTCTTCATACGGAGCTTCAAATTCGTCGAGATTCAGTTTGTTGTTAACGGCCTCATCGACGAGAGATCGCATGGCTTGACCGACTCGATTGGGCAGGGGGCAGATGGCGGCATTGGCCAGGAAAATCTCCCTTTCCGCGATAGGGAATTCCTTGCGGCGAGCTATTTCATTGCTATGAAGGTCGTTCAAGGTCATCACTTTATCGGATGAACGAGGGCAGGTTTGGAGAGTTCCGCTTCAAAGTCAAAGGTGGAGAGAGACCTTTCAAGAGGACCAACGGTAAGCAATTTGTCGGAGGGATAAGATGTGTGGGCGATACACGCTGATGGCCGAAGAGGAGGAACTGGCGCGAAAGTTTCTCCTCAAATATCTCTCCCGGGAAGTTGTGGAGAATCTGCAGCCTCGCTATAACATTACGCCGAGTCAGTCGATCGTCGCAATCCGTTCCTCAAAACCTGACGGTGGGCGCGAAGCATCCCTCTTTAGTTGGGGGCTGGTTCCGTTTTGGGCAAAGGACGCGAAGATCGGCTACAAGATGATCAACGCGCGCAGCGAAACGGCGGCAGAAAAACCGTCTTTTCGTGCCGCCATGAAGAGCCGGCGGTGTATCATTCCGGCAAGCGGCTTCTACGAATGGCAACGACCCGAAAATTCGACCCGAAAACAACCCTACTATTTTGCTGCTAGGAATGGCGAACCGTTTGCGATGGCCGGACTGTGGGAGAGATGGAAGAGCCCCGAGGGAACTGTCCTGGAGTCGTGTAGCATCCTCACCACCTCGGCCAACGACATCATGGCACCCATCCATGACCGCATGCCCGTGCTCCTCGAAGAGAGAGATTTCGATCTTTGGCTGGTTCCGAATGAGAGCCGCAGCGAAAGCATACGCCCCCTCTTCAGGCCCTTTCCCGCTGGACCAATGTCGCGGGTTCCCATTTCGACTCTCGTAAACAGTCCGAAGAATAATGGCCCCGAGCTCATCGCCGAGATCGACCTGAAGACGGGCGAATTTAAGAGCGAACCCTTCGGTGATCTTTTCAAAGGTCTGTGAGAAGGTTGTCTTGAAATGTGGCCGAACACAACCGATACTAGAGGATTTTAGAAAGAAGAAAACCATGCCGATATACGAATACATCTGTGAAGACTGTGATCAATCCTTCGAATTGCTCCTACAATCTTCCCGCGCACCGGCATGTCCGGAATGTCATAGCCGGAAGCTTGAAAAGCAATTCTCAACATTCGCTCCCGGTAACGGCTCGGAGAAGAAGGACCTGTCGCAAGCATTACCTGACTGTCCTACCTGCGGTATATCGGGAGGGACTTGTGGGCTGAACTAGCCCGAACATTTCACAAATCTTCTGCTACGACCGCGGATGTCACTGCGTCTCAAAGCCTTCCCTTGCCCGGCGACCTCAGAGGGTTCCGACACGCTGTCGCCCGCCGTGCTGCGGATAGTCACTGATACGCAGCAACCTACGCAGTCTCGCTACGAAGTGTGTGAAATGTCCGGGCTAGCGCCGATGTCCAAGAACGGCGCATCTTCGAGGGCGCGACGTCTGTTTCGAATAATCGTTGCCCTTCTCTTCCCTGTCCTGCTTGCGCAATCGTATGGAAAAAAAGAAGAGAGCACTTCGAAATCGGCTGGGGAAAAAGAACCAATCCCAACCAGTGAGTCATTCGCTGAGAGACGGCTGAAGGAGATCGTGCAGAGGCAGGAGTCCATTTTTCGACGAATTGAAGAAAAAAAGGGAGAGTATCATGAAGGCGATCTGGAGGACAAAATAGGCAGCATCGCCAACCAGTACGAGGAATATCTTCACCGAAATCCGCAAGATGTAATCGCCTACATCCTGTACGGAAAATTGCTCAATAAGATCGGCCAGGAGGAACACGCGGTCCGGCAATTTCTCAGCGCCGATCAGCTCGATCCCAAAATCGCCGTAGTAAAACAGCAACTTGGAAATTATATGGCGGAACACGGTAAATTTGAGGAGGCGCTCGGTTTCTTTCTCGATGCAATCGTGCTCAGTCCCGAATCGGCGCTTTACCATTACCAGATTGCCGAGATTATGAACACCTATAGCGAGAACATACTGCTGAGCGGGATGTTCGACCGCGCCGAGCTCGACCGTCATATGCAGGAAGCCTTTTCCAAAGCAGCCAGTCTCGATGTGAACAATCGGCAGTTTCAGTATCGTTACGCCGAAAGCTTCTATGATGTGGAAGCTCCGGACTGGGAGAAAGCTCTCAGCCTTTGGGAATCCTTGCAGGAAAAGTCGCAGCCAGGTATGGAGAACGATGCCGTTTTACTGCACCGCGCCTATGCCTCGGCTGAACTCGGAAGATTTGAGGAGGCCAGGAAACTGGCGGAAATGATTGAATTTCCCGCACTGCAGATCAGTCGCCAGGAGGTACTCGACAAAGTGGCGACAGTTTCCGAAAAGCTCACAAGCAGGGCGAGGCGAGCAAATTAGGACCGCACCCCAAACATCTTAGCAACCAATGGATCCCGAGACCTTCCAATTCATTCGTAGCGGACTCATTTTTTACATAATCCTTGCTTCTAGTATTGCCATACACGAATGGGCACATGCAGTAACCGCTGATCGATTAGGTGACTCGACGCCCAGACAGCAAGAGCGTGTAACATTAAATCCCCTCGCTCACCTCGATCCAATCGGCACCGGGCTCATCCCGCTGTTCATGATCTTTTCTCCCCTACTATTCGGCGGCTCATTTCCGCTCGCGCTCATCGGGTGGGGACGGCCGGTCCAGGTCAACGTTTACAATTTCCGGAAGCGGGTGCGGGATCACCTTCTCGTAACCGCTGCCGGCCCCGCTTCAAATCTTGTCATTGCATTGGGGGCAGCTTTCGTTGGAGGGATACTATCGCGGTTCATCCCGGGTATCGCCCCGCTCTTCGGGAAGATCATTATGCTCAACGTCGCCCTGATCATCTTCAATATGATACCAATTCCTCCCCTGGACGGTTCTCACTTTCTACGCTACGCCGTCGGGATGAGCGAAGAGACCTACACAAACCTTTCCCGATGGGGTTTTCTAATTCTCCTTGTTCTCATAAATCTGCAATTCTTCCGCATTCTGATGTTTACGCCCATCATTTACCTCACCTATGCGCTCGCTTTACTCACCGCCGGCGTCGGGGGAATCAGTGTCGTCGATGTTTTGCCAGAATTATTTAGAAGGTAGATTACTGGTCAGTACGGCCCCCGGCGGGCAGCCGGATCAAACGGGTGTGAAACCTCTAATTTGGGTTTCCGAGTCCTCTTACAAATCGTTCTCGTCCTCGAAACAGCCTGAAATGCAAAGTTGACGCTCAATCAAAGTGAATCGGAGAGTGGTAGGAGTGATTTCTCGGATAGATCGTTCCATAAAGATCGCTGCGCTCCGAGGACGAGGAGGAGAACTTTTCAACCCTGAGCAGCGTCGAAGGGGTCGGCGCCGCGATCCGGCCGAAAGTTGCTGCTCTGCGATAACGTTAGTCCATCGTCCGGAGACCCGCTCTACCGTACGGCAGAGAAGTTTCAGGTCAGGTCAGCCATCCAGGAGGCTGTCATCGATATCGTAGTTCGCGAAGACGTTTTGCACATCTTCGAGATCTTCAAGAGCATCAATTAGGGCGAGAATTTTTTTCGCATTCTGGCTTTCAGATACCGAAATCAGGCTATTGGGAATCCAGGCCAATTCTGAAGAATCGGGCTGGATGGCGGCCTTTTCCAGAGCTTGCGCGACATTGTCGAATTCGTTTACAGGGCAAACCACTTCAAAATGATCACCTTCGTCCTTGATATCGTCGACCCCCGCATCGACCACTCTCTCCATCAGATTGTCCTCCGAGGTCTTTCCCGCGGCGATCAGAAACTGTCCATGTTTTCGGAAGTTAAACGCGAGGGCGCCAGCGCCGGCAAGATTGCCACCCGCCTTCGTCACGGCGTTGCGAACCTCCGAAACGCTGCGGTTCCTGTTATCGGTTG
The DNA here is from genome assembly GCA_965215885.1 of Candidatus Moanibacter sp. GTDB lineage: Bacteria > Verrucomicrobiota > Verrucomicrobiia > Opitutales > UBA2987 > CBDCEW01. The sequence goes on along the minus strand of CBDCEW010000100.1, from coordinate 43,417 downwards.
TCACCTCAATAATCAAACCGACTCCGCCGGGTCCATAGGCCTCGTAGGTAATCTGTTCCAAAGTCACTCCCGGTAATTCGCCGGTGCCTTTTTTGATCGCCCGGTCGATATTTTCGGCCGGCATATTGGCCGTCTTCGCTTTACTGATAACAGTGCGAAGTCGAGAGTTGAATTCGGGGTTGCTCCCTCCCTCGCGAGCAGCGATGGCCAATTCCTTGGCGACAACGCTGAAGATTTTGCCACGTTTGGCATCCACCGAGGCCTTATGGCGTTTTGTCGTCGCCCATTTGCTGTGGCCGGACATGGTCTTTCCTTACCCCTTTACCTCCTTCTTTTCTTTTTGGGTTTCTTCCTGCCAGCTTTGAAACTCTTTGCAACTGCTGCCGGAGTCACCTCCTCGGGGTCCTTTTTCCTATTGGTCAAGTACTGTTGTAAGATAGAGAAGAAATTCGACATAGTCCAATAAAGAACGAGCCCGGAGGAGAATTGATAACAGATGAAGAGAAAGATGAATGGCATCATCCTGAAGATCTTCTGCTGGGCGGGGTCCACATTCATGGGCGTCATTCGCATCTGATAATACATCGAGACGGTCATCACGAGGGGCAGTGGGTTGAAAGGAAATCCGCCTATCGTGGCGATCGTATCGGGAAGAGAAAGATCCCGCACCCACAGAAAACCCTCGAATCGCAGCTCCGAGGCGCTGCGCAACATGTAAAAGAAGGATATGAAGATGGGAAGCTGAATTACGATCGGAAAGCACCCGGCAAACGGATTAACTCCATGCTCTTTCCACAGCTTCATCATCTCCCGGTTGAGTTTCTCCTGGTTGTCTTTGTACTTCTCCCGCAACTCCTGAAGCGGTCCTTGAAGCTTCTGCATTTTCTTCGAGGACTGGGCCGCCTTGGCGGTTAAAGGCCAGAGGAGCAGCCGTATGAAAATCGTCATGAGGATGATGGCCACACCATAATTACCCACCATTCCGTGTAAATGGAGAAGCATGTAGAGCATGGTTTTCCCGATGATTCCGAACCAGCCGAACTGCATTACGAGATCCTGATTTTGCTCCAGCCGGCTCAAACGAGAATACTCCTTCGGGCCTACATAGTACTGGATTCTGAGAGCCCTCTCCGACTGTGGCTTTACGTTCTCCAGTTCGAACTCGATACTCCCCGTTATGCCCTCTCTTTGGGAAACAGCATCCGGGTTGGAGCTCAACTCAACCGGCCGCGCCAGCACCCCCACCCCAGGTATCTCGGGAGTAACGATTGAAGTGAAGAACTGATTCTTTGCCGCTGCCCACACTGCCGGCACCGGTTTTCTAATTTTGCTCACCGGGTCTCTTTTGAAAAATCCCAGAAATCCTCCGCCCTTGAATTTGTTGAGGCTAATATAGTCAAAATCGTCACCATCGAAATAGGCCAGGTTTAAGAGAAAATTGTTGGGGTCCGATTCCGTCTCGGGAGCGGTCCCCACATTCACGAACAATCGATTTACCTTAAACGCGCTTGGGGTTCGATTGATAATCTTTGTGACATGCTCGATGATATACGGCGCTGCTTCTTCAGTTTCATTTGAGATACTATAGTGCCGCAACAGCTCAATGCCGGGAAAAGTCTCGCGTGAGAACTCGATGGCGTTCCCTTCCAGTCTCACCAAACTGTAATCCGGATCGTACTCCTCAATAACACCGTCGTCTGAAGCCCGGCTAATACTCAAAGCTGGATACTTGGCGCCCTCGTTAAATATATAGGGCAGAGTCTCTCCCTGGGCAGCGGGGTACTGTTTGAGAGCAACCTGCTTTATGGCACCCCCTCGACTCGTAAAAAGGATACTGATGTAATCATTCTCTATAACATAAGTCTCTTCCGGTGTTCGCTCCGTTAGCTCAATCCGATCATCCTGCGCTTCCACCAGAGGGTCCATTGAGGGTTCCGAACCCGAGACGATGAAACCCTCTTTCGCCTCCTCACTTTCAACTGAATCGCCGATCGCCGAATCCCTCTGAGAAGGAGGTTCTTCCCAAACCTGTTCCTGGGGTTCAATCCTATCCGGCCTGGATCTCTTAAGCTGCTGGTTTTGCAGAAAGAGCATAAGAAGGGCCGAACCGAGAAGAAGGAGCCCTATGATCGTGTACTTTCTATCCACTTGCGCTAATACAAATTACAAATCGGTTTCGCTTTATAGTCCGCTTATTCTGTGAAATAAGCGGACTAACGATTCGATACCTCTTCCCGCTCTCCCTCGACAGGCGCTACGGGATCATACCCCCCGGGATTGAAAGGATGACAACGCAGGACTCGCCTCAATGCCATACTTCCGCCCTCCACCAGCCCATGGCGCCTCAGAGCGATAATCGCATACTCAGAGCAAGTTGGATAGAAGCGGCAAGAGGCGAGCGGCCCCCATACGACCGTTTTAAGGGGCGAAACGACAGTCTGATATACCCTGACGATTTGAGCGGCTAATTTTCCCGGGAACGACCTCCACCCCTGCAAGCTGTTTTTACCTCTCATTCTCAATGAAGGGAAAGCGGTGCAAGCCGCCGGCAGGCCCGAATGTAGCGAACTAGAATCTCATGATAGGGGTACCGATCGAATTCACGGAGCGCCACCATGACCACGTCGGCACGCGGTGGCAACAGCTCCTGATTGTTCCGAAAAATCTCGCGGAACAACCGCTTGGCCCGATTCCTTTTAACGGCGCCCCCGACCCTGCGAGAGGCAACGACACCCAATCGGCGTAGGGGAGCACTCCCGGAAGCAGGGGGGAATACCAATACAAATAGCCGGAATGGACCGCAATCCATTCGCCCGCCTGTCCTTCGCACGGCGGCAAAATCTTCCCCTCGGCGGAGGCGCTGCCGAGCGGTCAAACGCTGGTACATGATAGAATATGGGGACTTCAGGCCGAGAGTTTCTCGCGTCCTTTCCTGCGACGATTCGCCAGTATCTTACGCCCTCCTCGCGTCGATATGCGGGCCCGAAATCCGATCTTTCGCTTTCGTCGAACTTTTGACGGTCTATAGGTAGGCTTCATTCTTCTTCCTTTCTTTGAAAGAAAAGGTTGAAAGCAATACGGTTCCCATCTTCATGTCAAGCGCGCAGCCTGAGACTGCTAAGGCCCAATCCGTGGCACCTAACCCGAATTCAATTTCCCTCAAAAAAGTCTTGCCCGCAACATTCCTCCACATAGTTTCTGGGTCTCATTTTCGACGCGTCCCGTTCGTCTAGCCAGGTCCAGGACACAGGGTTTTCATCCCTGTAACAGGGGTTCAAATCCCCTACGGGACGCCAGTTTTCTTTATCTGGACACGCAAATATCGAATCAGGAATCTGTCGGGCTAAAGACTTACGTTCCCGACTTCCGCAGCTTCTAATCTCCATTGCCTCAATCACCGAAAAGTCATGGCCCACTCCATTTTCAGCCGAATTAGCCCGCTTTTCCTGGCCAGCTCTGCTCTACGGAAGAGTGTCAATAGGAACCTTCTGTCGTGAAAGTGCTCTCGGAAATCTGTAAGAAAAGCGGGCTAATTCGAATCGGCGGCCTCGCCCTCTTCTCCACTTTCACTATCGCTGCGGGCAGTGAGGAGGAAGCGAGCGGACGCTCGCCCAACCGGCTTTTCAACCAGACCTCACCCTATCTGCTGCAGCACGCCTACAATCCGGTGGACTGGTATCCCTGGGGCGAGGAAGCTTTTTCGAAGGCGAGGGCTGAGGGAAAGATGATCTTTCTTTCGATCGGTTATTCTACCTGCCACTGGTGCCATGTGATGGAAAGAGAGTCGTTCAATGATCCCGAGATCGCCTCTCTCATGAATGAGCATCTTGTCAGCATTAAAGTGGACCGCGAAGAACGTCCGGATGTCGACCGCGTATACATGCAGTTCGTTCAGGCGACGACAGGGAGCGGTGGATGGCCATTGAACGTCTGGCTTACACCGGACCTGAAGCCGGTCGTCGGCGGCACCTATTTTCCGCCCGCGAGCATGCGGGGGAGACCCGGCTTTCCCGATATGGTGGGGCGAATAGCAAAGATGTGGAAGGAAAACCGTGATGAGCTCGATGCGCAAAGCAGCGAGATTATTAAATACCTCGAAACCGCCCTCAATGCGACCGACGTGGAGCGGACTGAGTTGAGCCCCGAAATACTGGCGGGAACTTTCCGGCAGGTTTCGGCAGCCTTCGACCCCGAGGAGGGCGGTTTCAGCCCTCAACCCAAGTTTCCCAGACCGGTCACTCTGGCCTTCCTCTTTCACTATTCAGACTGGAAGGAGAGCGCGAGCAAAGAGGGGAAGAAAGCACGCGAAATGGCGCTATTTACTTTGCGAAAGATGGCCAGGGGTGGGGTGCACGATCATTTGGGAGGAGGCTTCCACCGCTACTCTGTAGACCGTTGGTGGCACGTCCCGCATTTCGAAAAGATGCTTTACGATCAGGCGCAACTGGCAAACGCCTACCTGGATGCATACCAGATCACCGAAGACGTCCTGTATGCCGAAACAGCGACGGATATTCTCGAGTATGTAATTCGCGATCTGAGCCGACCCGCCGGGGGATTCTTCTCCGCGGAAGACGCAGACAGTATTGCGGACGCGGGCGGGAAGGAGAAACGAGAAGGCGCCTTTTACATCTGGAAAAAGGAGGAGATAAGCAAGCTCCTGGATGAAGAAGAGGCCCGGGTATTTAACCATCGGTATGGTGTCGAATCGATTGGCAATGTTTCGCGGGAGAGCGATCCACACCACGAATTCATCGGCTACAATGTGCTCATAGAGAGAGCCTCTCTTTATGAATCCGCAAAGCACGCCGGTCTCCCGCCCGAGAGAGCCGCCGAGGTTCTGGCAAGCGCTAAACGTAAGCTTCTGTTTGCAAGACAAAAGCGTCACCGTCCAGCTCTGGATGATAAGGTTATCACGGCTTGGAACGGTCTCATGATTTCCGCATACGCTCGTGCCTCACAGATTTTACGGGAGCCGAAATACCTGTATCGGGCGGAGCGAGCGGCCGCTTTCATCGAGAGTAACCTGTACCGGCCCGAGAGCGCTACTCTGTTCCGCAGTTATCGAGTCGGCCCGAGCGATATTCCCGGATTCTGTCAGGATTACGCTTTCCTCATCCACGGTCTCCTCGATCTTTACGAGAGCTCCTTGGATTTTCACTGGCTCGACCTCGCTATCAAACTACAGAATTCTCAAGACAGCCAATTTCTCGATCAGGAGAGGGGTGGTTACTTCGCCGACACGGGAACAGATCCTTCTATTCTTCTGCGTTTGAAAGACAGCTACGACGGTTCGGAACCCTCGCCCAATTCAATTGCGGCACTTAACCTTTTTCGACTCGCCGAAATGACTGGCATTGCCTCCTACAATCAAAACGGGGAACGAACCCTCAAAGCCTTCAGCAAAACGCTTTCCCAGGCACCGTTCAGCATGCCTCAGCTGGTCGTGGCCTTTGATTTCTTTCGGGACAGCACTAAACAGATCATCATCGCGGGCGACCGGGAGGATCAGCAGACCCTGCGAATGTTACAGGAGGTATATCGCCACTATATCCCAAACAAGATTATCCTGCTCGCTGACGGTGGTGTGGGACAGAAGTTCCTTCGGAAGAATCTGGAGATATTTGAATCGATCGCACCGATTGACGGCCTAACTACAGCTTTTGTCTGTGAGAACTATGTCTGTCAGCTGCCGACAAACGATCTCACCGTCCTGGCCGGCCTCCTGGTCCGGAGATCTCACAGATTTCCGGACTCCGGCGAAACCGCCTCCGAAAAGCTATGATATTTAGAGAATTAGATCTGACAGAGGAACGCTGCGCTAGGAAATCTTCGGGCTAATTCCGGGGTTCTCTTCACCACGTTGACAAGGAGAGTGCGGCGGGGTAATTTCGCATTTATAACGATTAGAAACATCACAGTCCCGTTCGTCTAGCCAGGCCCAGGACGCAGGGTTCTCATCCCTGAAACAGGGGTTCAACTCCCCTACGGGACGCCAGTCTATGAAAGTACTATCCGTAGATGACAATAGCGACAACCTCGACCTCGTCCACGACATGCTCGAAGAAGTATGTGAGGTCATGGACGCGACCTCGGGAGCAGAGGCTATCAAACTCGCCAAAGAAGAACACCCGGACCTCATCCTCCTCGATGTCCAAATGCCGGAAATGAATGGCTTTGAAACCCTGGAAGTTCTGATCGCGGATGAGCAGACAAAAGACATCCCGGTGATCTTTCTCTCCGCGCGTTATCGGGATCCCGACCGTATCGCAAAGGGACTCGAACTCGGCGCCTTCGACTACCTGACCAAACCCGTCGACGAGGAGATTCTGATCGCTAAAGTCCGCGTCGTCCAACGCATCAAGCATGCTGAAGACGAGATTATCAAACACCAGGCCGCGCTCGAAAAGGCAAACCTGAGACTGGAAAAAGCCGACCGTATGAAGTCCGATTTTCTCGCCATGATGAGTCATGAGATCCGCACCCCGTTAAACGCAATTCTTGGCTTTGCCGATCTCATGGCACAAAGCGAAATTGATGAGACCCAACATGAGCATCTCCAGATCATCAACCGCAGCGGTAAGAATCTCCTCGATCTCATAAACAACATCCTCGATTACTCAAAAATCGAATCCCATGGTATCGAACTTGAATCGACTCCCTTTAATCTTGAACACACCGTCCTCGAGGCACTGGAGCTCGTCCTGGTAAAGGCAAACGAGAAGAAGATAGAGCTAAAATTCAATATCGAAGACCCATCGAATGGCTTTTATCTGGGCGATCCGCACCGGCTCCGTCAGGTCCTTCTAAATCTGGTTAACAATGCCATCAAATTCACCGGACAAGGTGAAGTTCAGGTCAATATCGAATCCAAGGAAACAGCGGATAATCTTTGGACGGTTGCTTTTGCCGTGAAGGATACAGGCATCGGCATCCCGAAGGAGAATTTTGATCGCCTCTTTATTCCTTTTTCACAAGTCGATACCTCAACCACCCGCCGCTTTGGCGGTACCGGCCTGGGCCTCGTGATCTGCAAACGCCTCATCGAGATAATGGGCGGTGAGATCTGGGTTGAAAGTGAAGCCGATATCGGCTCCACGTTTCATTTCAAAGTGGACTTACCTGGAGCCGGTGAAAAGGAGGCCGTCTCCGAATATGCGATGGATAATCAAGTGGACCACGAATTTGCGGAGAATGCGCCCCTTAGCATTCTCGTGGCTGAAGATGAACCGGCCAATCAGAAGCTTATTGGCGAAATCCTCGCTCGGCTCGGCTACACATCCGACCTCGCTGAAGACGGACTCGGTGTGATCGATAGACTCAAGGAGAAAGCCTACAATCTTATCCTCCTCGATATCCAGATGCAGAATATGGACGGGCTCGAAGTGGCTCGCCGCATTCGTGATGGACAATGCGGGCAGGAGCATAGCGCTATCTACCTGATCGCGATCACCGCCTACGCCTCCAAGAACGATCGGGAGAAATGTCTCGATGCGGGAATGAATGACTACATTGCGAAACCGATCTTGATCGGACAATTAAAGGACAGCCTGGCCCGAGCCTACCAAACGATCTCGGCCGGCTAGCCCGAACATTTCACAAATCTTCTGCTACGATCCCGGCGTGCCGGGACGACCTCAGAGGGTCTTAACACACTGTCGCCCGCCGTGCTTCGGAAAGGCATTGACACGCAGCGATCTACGCCGTCTCGCTACGAAGTGTGTGAAATGTCCGGGCTAGGAATCGAAGGCATGACGCTAAACACGTACTAGGGCAGAGCCGGCAACGAAAAGCGGGCTATTCGAAGGAATGGGCCCGTAACAATCGCTCCACCCGGATCTTGTCCAGTGAGGCATATTTGGGTATCCCATTCTCGAAAGGCACATTCACCTCACCCTGAATGAGAGGAAGGGCGTACTTGAAAAACTGGAAATTCAGGCTCACGCCGTCATCATTTATCCAACTTTCAGGAACCATTTTTACCCCATTTGCGATTTCACTTAGATCGCAAAGACCGCTTTCGCTAGTGTATTGATCGCCGTCACCGCGAAGGAGCGTTACCATCTTATCGGTTAAACACTCCACCACGGCGGCTCTCACTGCCGCCTGCCCGGCGAGAAAGGCTTCATCGTTGTCGGTTTGGGAAGAACAGTGAGCGGCGGCTCGCTGCCCGATACCGAGTTTGGCGGCGCGTGCCCTCACACCTAAATTCTGTTCAGCCAAACCCCTTAGATACTCACCGGCTCCGCCTAGCTGAGCGTGTCCGAACGCGTCAATTTGACCACTTGAGGTGGCCACGTAATTTCCGTCTTTGTCCACTAGGCCTTCGCCCACAACGACAAAGCAATACCGCTCCTTACCCAGGACACGCCGCACATCCTCAATATACTTCTCCGGGGAGAAAGCGACCTCCGGCAAGTAAATGAGATGTGGGGGATCGCTTGGTCGATCACGGCGCTTCGCCAGAGAGGTCGCGGCAGCGATCCAACCCGCATTTCTTCCCATTACTTCCAGAATGGAAACGAGATCGCCCTGCCCCATTCCGACATTATCGCAGGCCATTTCACGCACCGTCGTTGCCACATATTTTGCCACACTCCCATAACCCGGACAGTGATCTGTAGAGACAAGATCGTTGTCGACCGTCTTCGGTATACCGATCACGCGCAGAGAATAACCCCGCTCCTGGGCGAGTTTAGATATCTTGTCCGCCGTATCCTGTGAGTCGTTTCCTCCGATATAAAAGAAAAAGTGTATATTGTGGGCTTCAAAGACCTGCAAAACGCGCTCGAAATCCTGGGACCTTTTTAGCTTGTACCGGGAGGTTCCCAGTGCGGAAGAGGGTGTGTAGCGCAAGCCACGTATCGTCTGCTGTGATTCTGACGCAAGATCGACAAGATCTTCGTTTAGAATCCCGAGGATGCCGTTAAGCCCACCATAAATCTCTTCGATGCACTCGTGGTTTAGCGCTTCCGTAATGACACCAGCCAAACTTGCGTTTATGACGGATGTTGGTCCTCCAGATTGTGCTGTTAAACAATTTCCTGCAAGTTCTTCGGCCATGAATGGAGCATCAATCGATTAGAAAAATGGAAACAAAAGATATACAACGAGCGAGAAAAGCAATTCAATTCTTCCTCGCCTTTGGCCGGGCCGCCGAAACTCCTCAGACCATCTCGCGGTAGCCACGTTCCATTCACGAGGAATGCAGAAGGTGCAAACCGAGGTGCATTTGGAATGCCTCCGTTACAACTTCACCCGCCCCTTTAACGAATCGGCAACCGTTGGCCAGCAAAAAATGCCATAACGATCCACTGGGCGAAACTTTCACTCGATTCGATTGAGTCCCTCCCCGCTTTGCCGCTGTACCTGTTTAGCGTTTCTGAGGCTGCCCCGGTCTTGTCGAAGGGACTAAGCCCCCTTAGAACAGCCGGTTCCAGACACGGAGTTCCTAATTCCTTCGCGCCGCAAATCATCGAATCGAGAAGGATCGTGCAGGAAGAAACTTCAGGTATTCTTTGAAGGGCTGCAGCTGGACATCCGGCTGCTGAAAACGGGGCTCCTTCCAGGAGGGTACCACGGGCACGGCGGTTTGTGCGCGATCGATGAGCTTAATTTTTGCAAGCGGGGGACTGATGGTGACGACCTGGAGAACGTACCTGGTCATGCCCGCGAGTTCTTTGATAAACCGGAGCCAAAGCCGAACAGCACCTTCCAGCTGCTGTCGACAATTTCCTGTCTTCGGGCTGGAGGATTTTCGCAAGGGATGGGTTGGGCGGGCTGCAAGCTGGAGTTTCAGATTTGTCTGGCCGCGCAAACCGAAGTCGAAGGGCAAGCTGAAGAAACACAGGCCGCCCGCAGGCGCTCTCAGGGGGAACTGAGCCATCTTGATTTTCACTCGCCGCGGAGCGGGCATCTTTCCTCGCCAGCAGATCTTTCCGGCGGCCTACACAGCCGCAATCGATCGGGTACAAGCCACAACTGGTGCAGCGAGCCTGCGTACCCTGACTCCATTGACCTCGGCGATTCGTGCGAATTCTCGCCCTGACATATGCCGGCGAAGGGACGCAAGGAGGTGCTCTTAAAGCACCGCGAAGGGCAAGAAGTTGACCACCCCCGAGGACTGGGAGAGCAGGCGTATCGCGAGGCACGCCGCGATGCTCCGCAGTGGAGTCGCTGATGTTCACGATTAAAGATGGATTTGCCTTTGGCGAACTCGGCCGCCGCGGCATCGATGCGGTAGGCGATGAACTGCTCGATTCTGGCCTACAACTTCTGCCGCATCATACTTGAAGAAACGCCGGGGGAGGAACTGGAACAGGCAGCCTGAATCTGACCGCTTTGAAGCTCAGAGAAAAAAGCACCACGGGATGAATGCCTCCAGGCAGCGGCAAATATACGTATTGTGCAGCAAGCCACGCCGATGGCCGCTCAATACCTGCTCATCGGCAGCGCCGGCAGCCTAAAACCCGAAACCTGCCAGCCATAGGCTGGTCCGCCCGTGGCGAGAACCTTAAACCGCCCGCTCGAAAGGCTTTTCGAATGGGGTCTGTTTAGCGTTTCTGAGGCTGCCCCGGTCTTGTCGAAGGGCTAAGCCGACAGATTCCTAATTCCTAAAGAATCTCGTCAGGCAGGTATTTCTCAGCTTCCGGAAAACGCTCCTTCCAGGATAAGGAATCTTTAATAAAATGGTCGACCTGTACCGATGCCGTTCCCGCCAACCGAATTCCCCTGTCGACAATTTCCTGCAACCGGGTGCGGTTCAGCCCCAGTCGTGAATCAGCCGCCAGGCGCTCCAGGAGATCATTTTCAGCGATCTTTCCCGCCAGCAGATCTTTCCGGACTCGAATTGAGTGCTCCCTGACAACCTCGTGTGCGAATTCTCGCCCTGCACCGTTCTTGACCGCCTCCATCAATACCGTGGTGGTGGCAAGGAACGGCAGGTACTGATTATTTTCGCGCTCGATTGAAGCGGGAAACTCCTTCAAATTAAGTAACGCCGAAATGAATGTATCGAGGAGTCCATCGATCGTAAGGAAGCTATCCGCCAATACCACTCGACGCACCACCGAACAGGACACATCACCCTCGTTCCACTGGTCTCCCGATATGCTCGCGGCCATCGCGACGTGCCCCCTCAGAATATTGTTGAAGCCATTGATTCTTTCACAGCTGCGACTGTTCATCTTGTGAGGCATGACCGAAGAACCCACCTGTCCCTCGGAAAACCCTTCGCTGGCTAACTCATGCCCCGCCATCAATCTCAGGCTCTTGGCAAAACTGGACGGTCCACAGGAGAGTTGAAAAAGCGCGCTGACAACTTCAAAGTCCAGGCTGCGGGGATACACTTGCCCCGTCGCTCTCAATACCTTCTCGACTCCGAGATGTTGGAGCAACCGGGATTCCATCCCCGCCACTTTTCGCGCGTCCCCGTCAAACAGGGTCAACATATCGAGCTGCGTGCCCACCGCACCCTTCAAACCACGAAAGGGATACCGGCTGAAGAGCTCGTCAATCCGGCAGAGGGAAAGCAGCAATTCCTCTCCGTGCATAACCAGTCTCTTCCCCAGGGTGGTCGGCTGCGCAGCCATCTCATGAGTGCGCCCCGTGATAACCAGGTCCTTATACTCCTGCGCCCGGCGGCATAGGATGAGGAGGGCGGCCACGCTCTTGAACCTGGTCAGGCTCAGGCTGCGATAAATCTGCAATTGTTCAACGTTTTCGGTCAGATCACGACTCGTCAGCCCCTTATGGATATGCTCGTAGCCGGCCAGGTCGCAAAACGCATCGATCCGGGCCTTCACATCATGGTGCGTGATCTTCTCACGCTTGCGTATATCCTCCAGATCGATCTCATCCTTGCATTCTTCATAGGCCGAAATCGCCTCACCGGGAATATCGCTGCCAAGCTCCTTTTGAGCCTTCATAACCGCGATCCAGAATTCGCGTTCGAGGAGAATCTTACCGCGAGCAGACCAGACCTCCCTCATCTTCGGGGAGGCATAGCGCTCAGCCAGGACGTTCGGGACGCTATCCATTAGTCAATATCCAATATTCATGAAAAGTCCTCAAAAGGAGCGGATAACTCGAAAACACGCAACCAAAAGGCGCGATGAGGAAGAGAAACCACGGATTTCCTGGCGCAGCAATAGCGGCAACCGTTAGCAAACCTGATCCCAACATTGAAAAAACGCTCAATAAGCTTTTCGGATTCACATCCTGAGAATCGTTGATCCTGCTTCACCTGGAAATTCGCGCACAAACGCGAATTTCTAAACATTTCGCGCCGCGAAATGGGGGGAGGGGGGGAAAGGAACCGAAACCGGCCTCCACAATTCGGGTTCCGCAGTTCCAACACATCCCTCGGTCGCTTCCTCAATCTTTGGCGCCCGTGCTCGAAGAACTCAAGGTCGAGAATGGAGATGACAGTTAACTTGCCAGATCAACGAAAATAGCCGATGTGAGGACCCATGAATGCCGCAGAAATCATCGAAGAGATCGCGCGTCTTCCCGAAAATGAAAAAGGGAAGGTTGTTGAGTTCGTGCGTAAATTGCCTAATGCAGAGACTCTTGAAGCAATCAATGAGTCTGTCGATGACTTGCCGCGTTACACCAGCATGAACGAAGTCAGAAGTGCCATCAAAGACCTCGTTCGGTTCTCGGCGTAATTTCTAATTGGCCGCATCCGTCGTCGCTACGTTTTGCCGAGACAGGAAAGAACCCCGGCAGGCTGGGACAGGCACCAGGAGCGCAAAAAGGAAACGGGTTCTTTGCGTTCTCCAAGTCTCGGCGAAGCATCGCGAAGACGGATGCGTTCTTTCGTGGCTACTCTTAAAAAGCGGCAACCGTTGGCAAGCCTGATGCCAACATTGAGAAAAACGCTCAATAAGCTTCTTGGAGCGGTCCCTTTCCGGGAACAAACTCCTTACCATCCGAACGCCTCAACACACGGGCCCTCCCCCATCCAGTGCTGTCCTCCTGATCCACCAGGATCGTCCTGAATCCATTATAGATGATTCGTTGACGATCTTCAAACTCGCTTAGAGACGCGACTCACTGAGCTAGGTAGGTACAAAAGATAATCTCCATCACCGACATACTTTGATGGCTTATTTTCAATTTATTGACAGTCGACGAAGCTTACGACGAAGGATCAGGAGATTGGTTGGATCGAATTCGTCCCGCTGAGCGGGATCGCGACAAAGCTTACGACAAAGTTTCCTACCGGAGGTCCCCACTTGGATGTTGGGTGTTGAAAACAGAACATGGTTCGATGTTCCTGGTTTCACGTGTCTGCTCCGGGACTTTGAACTCCACTTACGGACTGAGGAAGAAGCGAAAACCCAGCGGATTCGAGAAGACAACGGATGAGGCTGGGGATAGAAGAAAGTGAGAGCGAAGACAGGGACGGAAAAGGTGAATGCGCGGGAGCCAGGCACACTTAGTCTCAACCCTTAGTCGGACACACTTAGTCCTGGCACTTAGTCGACGGGTCTTGTGTGAGACTAAGGTCGGCGACTAAGAGTGGAAGACTAAGAAGAGGGACTAAGTGTGTGAATCACTCATCGACTTCAGATCACGATTATGAACCACGCCGGAGGAAACGTTTCGAACACCCAACATCGAACACCCAAGGCGCAACATCCAAATGAGCAGGTCCGTTGTCCGTAGTCCGTTGTGTCGAGTTCCGAACACCCGAAACCCGACACCTGAAACCTCCCCTCCGATGGACTTTTCGAACGGGGTCTAACTGAGACAGCGAATGGCGAGACTCCGCATGACCTCCTCCTGTTCATCGGGACGGCTCAGAATCGCCTCAAATGCGCTCAGAAATTCTCTCTGGAACTCAATCAGTCTCTTCAGAGGCAACTTGGAGGCTATTTTTGCGAGACGTCCCAAATACCAGGGATTTTGAGTGAATACATTAAAGCTGCTCTTGTCCCGCACCTCACCAAAGTGTCTCTCGTAGACGAGCGCCGCACTATCCAGATTTGCCTTACTTATCCCGCCTCCTCCCCTCCCTAATTCGCCGCAATCGAGGAGCACCCGCAGCTGTATCAAAAGTCGATTGCGTCTCTGAAAAGAAGTAATCAGGCCGCGTGCATCTCTCTGGGAAAAGAAATGACGGCGAATGGCGGCCAGCGTCCATTCGAGATCAAAAGAGAAAAAGGCTTCCGACGCCTCAAAGAAGTTTCCCTCGCCGAAGTCTGTAACCAGTTCCGCGATATGCGCCTCGCTGATCGTATTGCCCTCATCTCCAAGATAGGTCGCAAGCTTGCGTAGCTCCTCAATGATGAGACGAGAGTTTCCATCAAGTTTCGCGATCAGATACTCCCGCTCATCCCGACCCAGATTTACCCCCAACTCCCGGCACTCCTCTTCGATGAGAGGGAGAATAGAAATTTCGCGATCGCTCCCCGCGCCGGCCAGGCGGAAGTCGGCATTTTCCTCGCACCACTTGAGAAAAGAGCGCCTCCGGTCGACCGGAAATGCGCTGATGACCAGCGCGACCGATTCCGGTTCTACCTCACACAGAGTCTCCTGAAGCATGGCCACTTGTGCGAGTGTGCCCTCCGCCCTTCCCGTCACCGAATCACCGAGAAAGTTCACATCCTTGAACCACACGGTCTTCTTTTCCCCAAAGAGGGGCAACGTATGCACCGCCTGTCGAAATCGTCCCACAGCGATCTCCACTTCAGATACGTTACTGGCTACGCCGCTGATAATCTCGGTGGAAAACTCGTCCTCTGTATCCCCTTTCTTCGATTCAAAGAGAGCTTTCCCCAACCGGGTTACGATAAAATCATCGCCCCCACACACAAAAGTGAAGTTCTCTCCCGCCATCTTCTCCCAGCTGATCAGCAGCTCATGCTGGCGAGAACATCCTCAACTTGATACTGCTTGAGGTTGCGCCGCATCCAATCCAAAGAAGCGCTCACGGCGCGCGATTTTACAGCCAGGCGATTCCCGGGGTAGACCAACTTTCGCGACCAAACGCCAACCGGGGAGGAGTAACCCAAGTACAATGTGCCGACCGGATTTTCTTCCGTGCCTCCCCCTGGTCCGGCAAAACCTGTCACGCTAAGAGCATAATCGGATGAGAACTTTTCCGCCGCTCCGGTTGCCAGGGCCACCGCGCACTCAGCGCTCACCGCACCATGCTGCTGCACGATGCTATCCGGAACCCCGAGCAACTCAATCTTAGCGTTGTTATTATAGCAGACAACCCCTCCTGCGAATGATTTGGAAGCTCCCGGTATATCGGTAAACGAATTCGCCAGCAGTCCCCCGGTGCATGATTCAGCGACCGCCAGGGTCTTACCCAGGGCACGGAGCTGAATTAGCACCAATTGGGCGAGAGTGGAATCGCCGAATGCGACAAAGTCTTCTCCAATCGATTCCTTGCACTCCTCTCCGATGCCCTCGATCTCACTCCAGCTCAGTAACCCCTCATGCCTCGGGCTCAGCCGTATATCGACCATGCCGTCGTGAGCACAGTAGGCCACCGATAGTTTTTCTCCGTGTCGTTCAAATATGGGAGTGAGTTCACTCTCGAGATGTGATTCGCCGGCTCCGCAGGTTCTCAACTGCAGATAATAAGGTCTTTTCGCAATCAGCCCTTCCGCCTGCAACCGGGGCAGGACCTGCTCCTCAAACATGGGGTAAAGCTCCATGGGAGGCCCGGGAAGCATTACCAGATGTTTCCCATCCTTTTTCAGCCAAATACCGGGCGCCGTCCCGTTGCTGTTAGGAAGAACTTCCGCTCCCTCAAGTATCATAGCCTGGCGCAAGTTGTTTTCGGTGACGCGACGACCCATTTTCTCGAACCTGTCCCGGATGGCCGCTTCCACCGTATCATCATGTTCAAGCTTCAAACCCAGCACCTCAGCGAGCGTCTCGCGTGTTACATCGTCTCTCGTAGGCCCGAGACCTCCCGTCGTAATGACCACGTCTGATGTCGCCCAGGATTCGAGAAAAAACTGCTCAATTTCTTTCGCTTCATCGCGAATCACAATATTGCGCTGAATCGTAACTCCGTAACGCGCTACCTGTTTACCCAGGTAGGTCAAATGACTGTTCGCCCGAATTCCGAGCAGCAACTCGTCCCCTAACGTGATTATCTCCAATCTCAGCTTCTTTGACATAGTGTAGGAATTTGCTCTCGATTACTTGATCCCTCTTTTCAAGATCTATACAGTTACTAATAGCGCAGAAGTTAAGAAATGCCAACTCCCGATATTATCAATATTAAAGAACGGGTGCGTGGATTACCCCACCGTCCCGGGGTCTACCTGATGAAAGATCGTCTCAATCGCGTCATCTACGTAGGCAAAGCGAGAGATCTCAAGAAGAGGGTGGCCACCTATTTTCAGCCCTCCAGACGCTTCCTTGCCGGTCAACCAAAGATCGAGGCGATGATTAAGCTCGTCCGCGACTTCGACTTTATAGAAGTCAGATCCGAAGCGGAAGCTCTCCTTCTCGAAGGCAAACTCATCAAACAGTGGAAACCCAAATACAATACCGATTTCACGGATGACAAGCGCTTCCTCCTCGTCCGTGTCGACTTGAAGAATGAATTACCGCATTTTCGACTATCCCGTATTCACAAAGAGGATCAGTCGCTTTACTTCGGACCCTTCGCTCATTCCGGCCTCCTCCGTAAGACCCTCGGTGAGATGCGCCGTCGCTTCGGGATACTCCTCGGCGACGCGCGCCCTGCAAAACAAGGGGATGGCAGGTGGAAGCTCTACGACGACATTCGATCCGAGATTTACGGGCACGCCAATTACACAACTGTGGAAACCTATCGGAAAAGAGTCCATGAAGCATGCGTCTTCCTCGAGGGAAAGTCGCGCCAATGGCTAGTGGAGTTAAAGGGCGAAATGGTGGCGGAGGCACAAAAGCAGCATTTTGAGAGGGCCGCGGAACTGCGCGACATCGTCTTCGCCCTCGAAAAGACAATTTTGAAAACCCGCAAGTTCATAAGAGATCCTCTCGCCTTGCGCCCGATTGAGCCGACCGCCACCCTCGAGGACCTCCGTTCCGTCCTCGCCCTTCCCACCTTGCCCGAACAGATCGAATGTTTCGATATCAGCCACATTTCGGGCACTTTCGTTGTCGCTTCGATGGTACAATTTCGGGACGGCAGGCCGGACAGAAATCACTACCGGCGATTCAAGATAAAGAGCTTTATCGGTAATGACGACTATCGTGCCATGGAAGAGGTCGTGGAGCGTCGCTACCTCAGGCTTCACAGTGATAAGAAACGCTTTCCCGACCTTGTCGTTATCGATGGCGGAAGGGGTCAACTGACAGCCGCTTTACGTGCCTTCCTGGCCCACGGACTGGAACCGCCTCAGCTCGTGGGTCTTGCGAAAAAGCGTGAGACAATTCACTTCGTCGACGAACGCCCTCCCCTCAATCTCCCTCTTCATAGTGAAGCGCTCAAACTCCTCCAACGCCTCCGAGACGAAGCTCATCGCTTCGCCAACACCTATAGCGCTCAGATTCGCTCCCGTCGCATCAAAGAGACTGTATTGGACGAAATGGCCGGGCTGGGACCGGTCAAAAGAAAGGCACTTCTCTCCTATTTTAAGACTATCGATGCCTTGAAAAAAGCGCCTGCCAAAACCCTCCAGAAAGTCTCCGGAATCGGCCCCAAATTAGCCGCCCGACTCCACCGTTTTCTCCATCGGGAGTCCGACCGATAATGCGGTGTCTGAGGGGAATGGCGCCAAGATAACGGGCTATCGCTCGCAAGCGAGCTTCCTGCGAGTTTCATAATTTGTTGTAGGAAGGCTGCTTGCGGCCGAAGAGGTAAAGAAAACGATGAGCGCACCAATCGAAGTCCGCCAAAAGGCGCCGGGGTCAATGCATTTGGCGTTCCGCATAACGGCGGGTATGCCAGGAGGCAGGCGTTTCTCATTACAGACGGGACGGTTGTATGGCGCGATTTGCAGGCGAAACCCGCCTCCCAGGCACAGGATGCCCTGGCCGCCCTGGCGCAGGTGAGAGCGGCAGAATAAAAACTCCCCGCCGTTCTTCCGTACAGCAGGACGGGGTATCTGACTTTTCGGGTAGTAGGTCAGTATTTGTTTTTCCTCATTGCAAAGCTCAAACTAACGTCCCCGGAGGGGCCGTTCCACCACTAACATCCTTGCTACGGGTGGATCGGGCGCTCCGCGCACGATTCGATTCAGTCCCTGCTCTGCCGCCAGGCAGAGCAATGAGGAAGATGGCGGTGGTCAATTCCCCAGCAACGCACCATCAAGACCAAACGGTGTGGTTCTAACGGGAATTGAGAAAGATAAGTCCGCCAGATTCCTAGAGGCTGAACCGAAATCCGGCCCGGACCCTCCAGGAACCATACTCCTCCTCGGTGCGGCGCAAGGAGTTCCCTTCGTATTCGCGTTTCGGAGTGTCCCCCAAATTGTAGAATTTCGCGAAAAATGACATCCCTTCCCGCAACTCGTAATCAATTGATAAATCCACCCGAAAATAATCATCGATATATTCATCGTAGTCGGCGCTGGATCCGATATCGTCGAGGAACTCGCTCTGATACTTGATTGCCACTTCGCTCTTCCACCTGCCTCTGGTATGTCTAAAAGAGAGACTTGCGAAGTGGCGGGATCGTTCCGGGACCAGGAGCTCCTCCATCGGTCGAGATTTAACCTCTGCCTTCGACTCGGAGAAGGTATAAAATCCCGTCGCGGTAAGGCCGCCCAATCCGAGCGGCAGATTTTTCAGCTCCTTTTTCCACCTGAATTCGATTCCCCAGACTGACCCGCTCTCACCATTCTCCTTCCGTCTGACGTCCCAGCCGTCGAGCTCTCCACCCGAAATTGTCACTTCCGAATCATAAAAGAAAGAATCGATCCCTCTATAGTAGAGCGAGGTGGTAAGCTGGCCGGTAGATCCGCCGTCCACATCCAAAGCTAAAACCACGTTGCTTAACCCAGTCGGGACAAGAGCCGGATTTCCCTCTGAAATGAACTGAGATGTCGTGTAGATTCGCCGAAAGGGTACCAGGTCGAAATAATCCGGGCGAGCCAAAGTTTTGAACCATGCTACCCGTAAGCGGAGGTTCGAAGGCAGGGCATAATCGACTTCCACAGTAGGAAGCAGGCGGGTGTAATCGCCCTCCTGCCGAATTGGGTTGGTCCGCAGGTAGTCGCCATTCTCATCGGTGATGACTTCGTTGCCCTCAGTCTCAGTTCGCGCAAATTCGAGTCGCACGCCTCCTTGGATTTTCAGGCGCGCTCGCTCGAATCCCTGGAGAAAATACACACCGCCGACATCCTCGAGGGCACGATAATTGTTCGGGTCTGACTCGATTCTCGACCGGCTCTCGTTGAGGCTGAAACCATCGCGATTCTCTTCAAAGAATCTTCGAAACGCCCCCGTATCGGCATCGGGCCCGAACGGATAAGTATCCTGAACGACCAGGCCCAGGTCCGGACCGGCCATCTCTTCGAAAGTAAACTCGCCGTCGAAATCATCCAAGACCATCCGCCTCTCTGCATTAACACGCTCCTTACGACGGAATACCCCACCCAACTTCAGCTCAGCCGAGGTGTCTCCAATGGCAAAGCGTCGCTCGTAATTCATCTCCACTACGTGGTCGTGGTCCTCGCTTACAGAGTCCCGATTCGATGTTTCCGCGAAGGAAAAACTCGAGGAATCACTGAGATCCCCTCCGTTGTCGACTGACACGATCGGAAAGGCGGTATCATTGAGAACGTAACTGTAGTCGACTCCTTCTCGACGAAACAGGGGATTGATCATCCCGGTTCGTTCCCTCTTCCATTTCGAAAAGTAGTAGCTGTAATCAAATCGTGATTTCGCACCCTTTGATTCGCCGCCGACGAGAACTCGAACCCGATCACGGCGTTCTTCATAATCCCACAAAGTGCGTTCGGCTTCCGCATTACGGACCGTCGCCACTGTCGATTCCAGTGCAACGATCTCTCCCCTGCCAATCCTGTGGAGCAAGCGCAGATAGGTATCGGATCCTTTCCGATTCTCAAACTGACTCCTGAGATAGAGGCGGTGCGCCCCACCCCGCCGATGTTCCAATGCGAACTCATACTTATTGATCGCTGTAGTTATTGAAGAGTGCCCGAGCCGAATCCGATCAAGCAGGAAGAAAGTTTCGCCGCAAAATTCGCGCAATCGCCACCGAAGATCACTCTTTTCAAAGAGCTGATGCGCGCCTGTTCTTGCCCCCTTAAAAAGAACTGCCCAATTTTCCTTTTCCCCGAAGATCCGGCGGTAGGAAAACTCCCCCTGCCAGGCGCCACTCCCTGATTGATCATGGTATTGATAGGAAACCTCACCCTTCACTTCACGCCTCTCACCCTCGAATAAATCGCCGGTCTTTATCCGATTCCGGGCGTCCACCCCCTCGGAGTCTTCATCCGCCAATGCAATATATCCGATATCTCCCAGTCCCTGGTACTCACTGGCCAGTGGATTTCTCTTATCGAGAACTCTCCTCCGCTGCCGAGGACTATCAGTGACTTCGCCTTCCGTATTGTCCCCTGAGGTCGACCGGACGACCGTCTTTGCACCAGCAGGCGCCACCCCGTCGTAATTTGCCTCCACCTCTCCGAATGTAGAAGGCAACCCGGTACAACAAATCAGGCTAAAGACGGATATGTGTTTTTCTAACCGAATGCCCACAATCGAGTTTCCTCACCTAAGCTTCTCATAAATCCTAATCAAAAGCATCGCCTCGGGGCAAGCCCCGAGGCATTTGATATTAGACTTTATGAATTAGAAACGAAGCAAGCTTCGGGGAATTAAACCCGAAGCGATTAAACTTTACCCTTGCTTGAATCTTTTAGTTTATACTAAGTAGTGCTCCCATTCCTAAAGAAGGCGATCTGGGCGTTTCCCCATATATCACCGTATTCTCGAATTGGAGTACTTATAAGGTCAATCCGCCTTAAATACCATCACACTTGCGCAATTATCATATTTCAAAAGGAGCAAAAAGCGACGCCTGATTGGGCCTGGCAGCTTGTCGGGCAATTTCGAACTGTTTTCGATCCCGGCTTGCCGGGACTACGAATTCTGAGTCCGCCAGATTCCTAATAGATGGATTTTGCCGTAGACCGATGAAAGCATCCACCAAAAGGAAATTTCGGAAGCTCTCTTCCGCAAATGCCTACGTGCATTCCAGGCACCGAAATCGGAGCGAATTGGCGGAGGATTATGTCGAGCTGATCGACGATCTCATAAGAGAAAAGGGAGAAGCGCGCGCGGTTGACATCGCTCGAGTTCTCGGTGTTTCACACGTCACCGTTTCGAAGACGATCAATCGGCTGAAGGATGCCGGCTTAGCTCGGTCGGAACCCTATCGGTCAATTTTCCTTACGGAGGGAGGCAGGAGGCTGGCGAGTCAAAGTCGAGAGAGACATAGGATCGTGACGGATTTCCTCCTCGCTTTAGGAGTACCCAGGAAGGCCGCCAACATGGATGCCGAAGGTATCGAACACCATGCCTCGGATGCTACCCTCAAGGCCATGCAACGATTCCTGGATAAAAATTAGTTGATTTTTCTCTTGACGAACAGCTTAGCATAGTTGATAGGTATCTTAAATGTATCATATGCTAAATTTAATTCACCGGGCTAATATGAAGTTACCGATATAAAAGAATTAGATAATACTACACCCAATACGGCTGGAGGAGGAGGCCTTTCCGGGTAGGGTGCGGAGAGATTTCGAGGATGAGAAAAAACGGGATGAAAGAGCAGCGAAAGTATGGCCCGAAGAGAGCACGCAGAAGAGTGGCGAGGCGGTTACTGAGCCGGTCTTCAATGGTAGTCGCGCTGGGAACGCTGGCTATCGTGCGGCTGCTGAGTCCTCCCGCAAGTGCACATATCGTACCTCCGGAAAAGTATCACCCTGTGGCAGAAAGCTATCGGCGGCTCAGTTTCATATTGAATCTGAACCCGGTGGATTGGGAGCTTGCCGTCAGGGACGTGGAAAGGATCGCCGCGGGTATGGGGGAACTGGATGCGAAGAAGAGGGAGGCGCTGAGGGCCGACACCGCTGTAGTTTTTGATTCCGTCCTCAGAGTTGAGGATGAAGCGCCGGGACCTCAAGCAAGGAAGCGAGCCGCAAAAAGGCTGTTTGAATATTCCACGCGCGCGGTGGCTGACCTTGTCACTGCCCATCTCGAGGAGGCTGGCTCTGCTCTAAACGATTACAAATCAGCGCTGGCGTCGCTCAAGGAAGCGAGGCAAATCTGGTCGAGTTTTGAACATGAAGTAAAGTATACCGATCCAACTGCCTTCAGAGAGATGGGAGCATGGTGGCTCGAACTCACCAGTTCGCTGGGTTCTCCCGGCTTTTTGACCTACGCTGCTGTCGCGGCTGACCGGGAACGGTTCAACGTGTTCTCGGAGAGAATCACGGATTACGTTCTGGCATCTTTCGGAAGCGAATTCTCCGCGCCTGTAAATGGAAGGCTGGCACCATTGCCGCGAAACAGCGGATCCTTTGACGGGCGGAGGGTCGTTCCTCCGAAACTCCCACCCGGAAGTAACACTAACAAACAGTTACCGCGTCCGCGCCAGATCCTGAACATGGCAGAGCGTGGTGTTGATGAAGGCGAGACAGTTCTCATTGCCCTCGGAGACATGGCCTTTGACAGTTCCTATATCTTCGGTGAGCCGGCCCGTTCTCTGCAGATCACCTGCAACACCTGTCACAACAAGAGTATTACCAATCCAAACTTTATCATACCGGGGCTTTCGAGGAGAAAAGGAGGTATGGACGTCTCGAACAGTTATTTTGCAGTTCATGCAAGCAACGGTCATTTCGATCCCCTCGACATTCCCGATCTTCGGGGAATTCGCTTTACCGCACCGTATGGGAGAAACGGACGCTTCGATTCCCTGCGTGAATTTGTACGGAATGTCATCGTGAACGAGTTCAACGGGCCTGAACCCGATCCGGTCCTGATGGACGGGATAATCGCCTACATGATTGAGTTCGATTTTCTCGCAAATCCTGCTTTGAACGGAAATGGCTCACTCAATGACACGGCTTCGGAGCAGGCGAAGCGCGGAGAATCGATATTTCATCGGCCGTTTCCGGGGATGAACGGTCGCAGCTGTGCATCATGCCACATTCCCTCTTCCAACTTCCTCGATCATAAACGCCACGACATCGGAAGTCTGAAAGGAAGCAGCAGTTTCTCGCGGGATCGCGCTCTAGATACGCCCACCCTTCTCGGGATAAAGCATACCGGACCCTACTTTCACGATGGCAGCCAGCCTACCCTGAGGGCAGTCAACATCTGGTTTAATGAACAATACGATCTGGGACTCAACGGTCAGGAAATCGATGAACTCACCGAGTATGTCTCGACTGTTGGCAGCGGGATCGAAGCGTACGAGGAGACAGTCCATACCCTCGATGCCGAATTGGAGGAATTCAGCTTCTTCCTCTCGGCCTATGAATACCTCAAAGAGATCGGCAAGTCCGATCTAATCGATATAACATTTCAAACCATTGCGCAGGAAATCCACAACCACAAATGGGACCTTCAGGATCAGAACTACATGTCAATTCTGAACCGGATGGCCGGCCTTATGGAAGAGGCTCTGTCCTCGAATCAGAACGGAGAAACCGCCTCTGTGGATGCCATAGTGACGGAATACCGTGTGCTTTATCAGGAGTACGCCAGCCAACTCAATTGATTTAAGGAGAGCGAGACCACAATGAAGACCAAGAGACTTCTCTTCACTTCGGCGCTGCTATTTGCCCTTATGCAAATTTCAGGCCCACAAAAGCTGAGTGCAAAACCTTCGGGACCGGAACTGAGGATTGTTTTTATCGCCTACGAAAATCCCGACCAGCTGCTGGAAGACGTTAAACCGGTGGTGCGCTATCTGGAGGGAAAGCTCCGGACAAAAATCAAGGACTTCGTTGCGACTGACTATTCAGGAGTGGTTGAAGCGCTCCGCAACAAGACGGCCGACGTCGGCTTCATGGGCTCGCTTCAATACGTTATGGCGCGTCAAGAGGCTGGGGCTGTGCCGATCCTCGGTGAGATTTACAACGGTAAGGAAACTTACGTCTCACGGATATTCGTGAGGGAGGACAGCGGCATCGAAGAATTGGAAGATCTGCGTGGAAAAAACATCGCCTTTGTGGATCCGATTTCGTCCTCGGGCTTCATGTACCCGCTGGATATCTTTAAGGAAAAGGGTCTCATTGAGGAGGACCCGGAAAAATTCTTCAATCGGGTATATTTTGCGGGAGGAGACGAGCAGGCTATCAGGGCCGTGTATAACAATTTCGTCGATGCGGCGGGAATCGGGCAATACTCCTATAATCTTCTCCGCCCGGAGGAACGAGACAAAATCGTCGCAATCGCCTCCTCCCGTCCTATCCCATCTCACTGCCTGGTGGCACGAAAGGGTCTTCCCAAAAAAACCATTGAGAATCTTCAAAGAGCCCTCCTCGCCCTCAACGACGAGGGCCCTGACCACCAATTGCTGAAGTATCTCTACAGTGTGGACGGGTATGTCAAAGTAACCCATGAAAATTACCGGGAAGTCGAAGAGCTTGGAAAGCGTTATGGATTTATCAAATGATAGTCTTCGCCCCGTCATCGAACTTGACGGGGTTCACGTCCTTTTTGGAAATACCTGCGCTCTGGACATCGACCGGTTGAGCATCGCGCAGGCCGAGAGGGTGTTCGTCTTGGGCCGCAGCGGTTCGGGGAAATCGACCCTTTCCCGCATCATAAAAGGGCGTCTCACTCCATCGACGGGAAGAATCACCGTGCTTCGATCCACTTTCGGAAAGCCGTCACCCGGCGGGGATGGCGAACACGCACGAAAAATCGCAATGATCGATCAGGAATTCTACCTCGTTCCCCGTCTTAGTGTGATCGACAATGTTTTGAGCGGATGCCTCGGCCGTGTCTCGACGTGGAAGAGCATGTTTAACTGGTATCCTCAGCGCGAATTGCAAAAAGCTGAAAGTATCCTTCGCGAAGTCGATCTCGAAGGACTGGACGATCGCCGCGTCGAAACTCTGAGCGGAGGGCAGAGGCAGAGAACTGCGATTGCAAGAGCTCTAATGCAGGAGGCGGACATCATCCTGGCGGACGAGCCGATATCGAATCTGGATCCCGAATTGGCCGAAGACGCCCTTGAACTCTTGCTCGACTGTGTGCACCGACGCCGTGAGACGCTCATCGTGAATCTCCACCAACCGGCCCTCGCCCGTCGCTTTGCGAGCCGCATTATCGGCCTTTCTGCGGGCAAGGTCGTCTATGACGGCACTCCCGAGGATTTTACGGAAGAAGCCGCCAAGTTCCTCTACCAGGCGAATGGACAGGACGACAAGGTGATCGAAATGGCGGCGGACACCGGCGCCCGCCTACGAGGTGCCTGATTGAATCAATTCGTCGCATGACACACCTGCGCAATCGTTGGTATCGGAGAGCCTCGGCCCGGGTCGCTTTTTGCGCGTTCGTTTTGGGACTCGTCGCCTGGTCAATGCATAGAGCAGAATTTGATCCGGGTGTCCTGCTCGGCGCGGCGCCGCGATTCGCCGAATTCTTTTCTCGTCTCGTGCCGCCGGATTGGAGTGTAACGGTTCTTGTGATCAATTCCACGATTGAGACGATGATGATTACGCTGGCCGGCACCTTCCTGGCCGTGATCGTCTCCCTTCCCCTCGGTTTTCTGGCCGCCTCCAACGTCACTCCCACATGGATCTCACAGCCCGTACGCTGGCTCCTCGGCTTCATTCGATCGATTCCGCTCATCGTTGTGGCTCTAATCTTTGTCGCCGCCGTCGGACTCGGGCCCTTCCCGGGAGCTCTCGCCATTGCCTTCCATTCCATCGGAATGCTGGCAAAGTTCTATGCGGAGGAGTTTGAGACAGCAGACGAAGGCATTATTAACGCGGTAGGTGGGACGGGAGCGAGCTGGCTCCAAACCTTGCGATTCGGCCTTTTCCCTCAGTGCGTCCCTCAAGTGCTGACCTTCACTGTCTACCGATTTGAGATGAACTTCCGCGACGCGGCGGTACTCGGCCTCGTAGGAGCCGGTGGCATCGGCTACTATATCCAGCTCTACGTGCGGGGCTTTCAATACGGAAAAGTCGCCGTCCTGCTGCTTGTTATCATCATCGTCGTAACCTTGCTCGATCAGCTTACTTTCTGGGTGCGTCGCTGGGTGCGGTAATGCTCCAAAGAATTCGTACCGTGAAAGTTGCATCGAAAGCTCGTGTCTCGGCAGGAAGGCTCCTGCTGGGCAGCCTGTTCCTGACAACTCAGTGGCTGGCCGACGCCGGCGCCGAGGAATTCGGGAGGACTCATGATTCCCTGCTTGCGGAGCCGAACGGCTTGGATGGGCTTCACTCTATCGGGATTCGGCCCTACAGCGTCTCAATCGGAGAATTCGTGGCAAACATCGAAGGAGGAAATCGGACCGGGTCGGTATGGCAAGGGCTCATCGATTTCGGAGTCGACATCGAATTCGATGAATCCACGAACTGGCGAGGCACAAGCCTTCACCTCGGAGCCTTCGCGATCTTCGGAGATGATCCCTCCGAACACCTCGTGGGCGATTTCAATGCTTTGAGCAACATTGCTGCCTTCAACACTGTGAGACTGTTTCAAGCGTGGTTGCAGAAGGAGTGGAGGGATGGGGCGATCGCTATGCGAATCGGGCAGATCGCAGCCGATGACGACTTTATGGTTTCCGAAAATGCCGGCCTCTTTATCAACAGCGCCTTTGGTCCGCTACCCACGGAATCCGGCAATATTGGTGCGCCCATCTTTCCATTAGGAGCTCCCGGCCTATGGGGCTCCTTCAGGATAGCTGAGAACGCCAATTTTCAATTTGGAATCTACAGTGGAGACGCAGGTGAAGAGGAGGTCAACGACGACGGTCTCGAGTTCGGACTGGGCGGTGCCCGTGGATATGTGCTTTTTCTAGAAGCCGGTTCGGAGATCGAAATTAACGGTATGCCGGGGGTGTATAAGATTGGCGGGTTTTACCATACGGGAGATTTCGAGA
This sequence comes from Candidatus Moanibacter sp., assembly GCA_965215885.1. Taxonomy (GTDB): domain Bacteria; phylum Verrucomicrobiota; class Verrucomicrobiia; order Opitutales; family UBA2987; genus CBDCEW01. Next base: position 16,359 of record CBDCEW010000100.1, on the reverse strand, counting down.
TCCTCGGCTCCGGTTTAATGGTTGAGGGTAACTCCTCCCTATATTTCGTCGGGGATCAGGCACTATTCTCGGAATCGGATCCCAATCAGGGGCTGGGTTCATTTATTCGAATTGGATTCAGTCCGCGCGAAGAGCGCAATACGGTGAGGTTTTACAGCGATTTTGGGTTCACCTATAGCGGCCTTTTGCCGGGCCGAAATTCCGACCTTTTCGGCATCGCTTTTTCCATTACTCGATTTGGCGACGAATTCCTCGACTCCATTTCAGGCGCCGGAGGTCCCACCGGAAAGACGGAACGAATACTCGAAATCACCTATCAGATTCCGGTCTCGCCCTGGATTACGCTTCAACCGGACCTGCAGGTCATTTTCGATCCCCTTGACGGCGAAAGCAATGCTGTCGCGATCGGATTGCGATTCCAGGCGGCATTCTGAATTACCGACGCCTCCGGACTTTTGCCCCCACGAAACCCAAAATCATCCCTGAAATTATCCAAATCTTAGAAAAAAGGCGAAAGGAATCAGGTAATAGTCCGACTAGTATCTAATAGGCAAGCATTCTACAGACGGGCACCAAATTGATTTTTTGGCAAGTTTGGGGTAACAAAGTTTGCAGAAGTAGAATACGAGTGGTGGCGGGCAGCTTTGGGGTAGGCTGCCCGCCTCTTTTCTTTCCCAGTTACGAATAAGCGCGCTATCAGCCTGTCGGATTTTGCCGACAGGCTGATAGCTGTCCTAACCTGAGACAGACAGATTCCTATCTCGTAAAAAGGCCGTTAAAATTGGAGGGTGAAGAAGAGTACTCTTGCCTTTCATCGCAATTTGTGAAACAATGCTACCGCAATCATGAATTAGTCCCTTAAATGGGAAATTTTGGGGTAACAGACAAAAAATATCTATGGCGGGTAGTTTTGGGGTAGGCTACCCGCCTTTTTTTGTACAGGTTCAATTCCTTTCCCACAAAGTACTCGAATTCGTTCTTGAAGTGAAGGAAGTCTCGGTAGAACAGGGTTCAAACTAAACACCTGACCGATCCGAAAGGCTCTTATCCCTCCACTTGAGGAACTTTAAATATTTTTTCTTGAACGTTTTCATCAATATCCAATCTATAAAGTTAGGGTTTAATATATTGATTTCTATTCTTTCGAATATTTAGGGGTAATATTCAGGAGATATATTAGGTAGAAATCTCTGGCGGGTAGCTTTTTGGGATTAGCTGCCCGCCTTTTTTGTACGAGATTAGCCCGATTTTCTCACGAATTTCCGGGTTAGGGTCACCCTTCTCAGCGGGTTGCATAACCGGCACTTTTCACACTTTTCAGAGGAGCAGTCTGGCTGCATTCGATCTCTGCACCGAATCCCGGCTTGCAAAAGACGTCCAATCAAACAAATTACGGGCAATCGCTATGCATAGAGATACCAAGGTTCTAATTGGTTCTGTCGCCGGTATTATCCTCACAGCGGCGGCCTTCTGGTTTATAGCAGACCGCATTCCGGAATGGATGCACCATCCGGGTGCCGAAATGGATCCCGAACATGCAGTTCATGTCGGCCTCCTTAAGACGCTGGCAACTTACCTCGCTATCGCTCTCACGATCGCATCGGCCGTCGGCTTCTCGATAATGCTCCTAACCGTGTTCAAGCTGGACAAGGAGAGAGGCGACGCTCTCCAGCAAACCTGAGCCCACTAGCAGCCTGTCGGACTTTATGCCTCTTTCGAAGAGATTACTCGGTTTCATTCCGGCAGGCTGCTAGAATCAAGAAAATGAATCTGAGATTTGAAGGAAAGCACATCAATTATTGCACATCGGTTTCGCTAAGGACCATATTGACACGATAGACCGGAAGCGACATTCTTTCATCGTGAGATTTGAATTTGAGAAATGAATAGATATGACAATATGTCTCAAATCTCAGGTTCATTTTCTTCCAAGGAATCTGTCGGTCTCATCTGGATCGGAATGTCGAGCCGTCACTTTGAAATATGCACCGCTGAAATGTTAGGAATGCTAAGTCCGACAGATTCCTAGCCCGAAGATTTCACTACCTGTCCTGCTCAGCGGGAGACATCCTCCTATCCTCGAGCTACAAAGCGAAACCGTCTGAAGGAGAGAATCCGGCATTGGAAACTGTCCGATACCTGGGGCAAACTATCAGGAGATGGCGGGTGGGAGCCTCCACTTTTATCGCCTGGCCCGAGCGGGGGGCCCGGCTCATGAATTGGAACCTCCGACTGGCCGACGAAACTATACGGGATGTTATTCACTGGCCGGACCTTTCCGGAATTGGCGCGTTCGCGAATATCCACGGCGGTAATCCCATCCTATTCCCATTCTGCGGGCGCACCTATTATAAGGGAGACCTCGGCTTCTGGAATCACAACAATGTTCGCAGGCCCATGCCGATACATGGTTTCTGTCGCGACGGGTCCTGTGACCTAATCGCTATCGACAGGGGCGGCTTCACTGCCCGCCTGAGACCGACCGACATCGACCATGAAGCCTACTCTTTTGAATACGAGTTCTCCATCAAATACCGATTTGAGGAAATCTCTTTTCAGGTTGAACTCAGCCTCCTCAACAAAGACACCCTGAGCATTCCCTGGTGTGCGGGGCATCATTTCTACTTTCATCTCCCCTGGCACCCGGATGCTACCCGAGCGGATTATCGAATCGAAATTCCCGCAAAGAGGTCATTTTATCATGTTTCCGACGGACATCTGGAAAGGCTCAAGGATTTCAGTGAGGTCTCTTCCCTCGACGAAAGTTCGCTTGTAGACCGAATCCATTCGCGATTAAAACGAAATCCCGTCGTGTTCGGACCCAAGAGCGGGGAGGAAGATATCGGCATTTATACCGGTCCAGATCCAGTCCCAAGTAAGAACTATACTATCGTCACCTGGTCAGAATCGCCGGATTCCCCTTTCTATTGCGTCGAACCCTGGATGGGCCCTCCCAACAGCCCCGAACACAAAATTGGTCTACGCACCGTTAAACCGGGCGAAACGGATTCTTTTGTCGTCGAAGTAAGCCTGCTCTAAGACCCCGCCGGCCTTTGCCGGCAGGGTCTTCGCCCGCTTATTTCACACTTTTCAGAAGCGTGGATGGCAAGGCCCGAGCGAAATCCCGTGCGGGCGCGCACTACTGTGCGTAACCGCTCGGGATTTCCGCGAGAACGCAGCCACGCCGTTCTGCTGTACAGCAGAATGGATGTGAGCTTTGGCGCAAACTCGAGCGCGAACAGGCTGTATCTCCCCCGAAATCGCAACGAATTCTTCACCATCCACTTAACTCCGTTTGCGCCAAAGCGGTGAAATATGTGGGTTAGTATTCCTTCCTCAATACAACCAAAGGCGGATGGCCCAATACCCCTCGACTACTTGCCAGCCCGGTCGCCAAGGTGAGAAGGCACACAATCAAAACCGCGAGGGGCATGGTGCCCCAGGAAACTGTGTAATGAATCTCAAATACATACCGTGATAACCCCCATGCTGAGAGGAGGGAGAGGAAAACACCCGCCGTGCCAGAGATCGCTCCCACCAGGAGGTACTCGACAATCATTATTCGCCGAATAAGGCGACTCGATGCACCCAGCGTAGAAAGTAGAGCGCTCTCCTGGATACGCTGGTAACGGCTCGTGATTACTGAGACAGCCAACACCACCAGACCGGTCGCCACCGTAAAAGAGGCCATAAATCGAATGACGAAGGCGACTCGGTCGAGAATTGCAGTGACCGTGTCGAGCACCAGAGAGAGATCAATTAACGAGACGTTGGCATGTTTCTCTCCGAGTCTCTGCTGCAAGGAGATCACTGCGAGGCGATCCGGGACCCGAGTGACAATGGCAAAAAATGCGGGCGCCTCCTCGAGCACGCCCTCGGGAAAGAGCATATAGAAATTCGGCCTGAGTTTTGCCCAATCAACTTTTCGTATGCTGGAGATCACAGTTTCAATCGGCACGCCCTGCACATCAAATGTGAGGGTATCGCCCAAACCCACCTTTAGTTCCTTCGCAATACTCTCCTCCACAGAAAGCGGGACCGTTCCGCCCTCCGCGAAACTCTTGTCGAAGTTTCCTGCGACAACCTCCTCAGTGTCGATCAAATGGCCGCGGAAGGTGGAGCGGTATTCCCAGTTAAGCGCCCAGTTTTCAATCGCGGAATTGGGATCATTCTTAATATCGGCGACGCCTCGCCCGTCCACCGCGGCAAGGCGCATCGTCACTACAGGCACAACCTCGAGAGCCGGATATCCGGCATCAACTACCAATTGTATGACTGCTTCCACCTGATCGCTCTGGACATCAAAGAGCACTGTGTTCGGTTTAACATCGTCCTTCCTGAATTCAGCCTGCTGAAGGAGCATCGCTTGGGCATGGTATATCGTAAAGACCAGGAACGTGCCCATGCCCAGAATGACGACAAGGAAAAGCGTACGGTTTTGCGGTCGGTAAAGATTGGATAATCCCTGACGCCATGGGTAGGGCCAACCCCTCGGAAGGAACCGTCTTAAGGACCACCGCAATCCACTCGCCAAAATGCTCAACAAGAGTAGGCAGCTGGCAAGAACAGCTGCGAATCCCATTCCAAAGAGCAGCCTGCTCGTCTGAGAGAAACAGAAGACCAGCACTACTCCCACGATAATCAGGGCAACTATCCAGAAGACGGGGTCCTTTCTTAATCCCGACGGAAGCTCGAATGAGACACGTAGTGCCTTTAAGGGAGTCACCCTCCGTATCGTGAGCAACGGTATAAGGGCGAAAAGAATAGTAACTACCCAGCCGAAAACGACACTCAGTATTATGCTCCTCCAGGATATATAGAGTTCGACCGAAAACGGCAGAAAGGGGGCCAACACGGCAGGGAGCACATACTGCACACCGACTCCCAGAATCGCTCCCATGAGAGAGCCCCCCAGGCCAACAACGAGAATCTGGAAGAGGTAGATGGCAAAGGCATCTCGCATTCGTGCGCCCAGGCACCTCAATATCGCAACCGGATTCAGCTTCTCCTTGAGGTATACCTGGACCGCGCCGGCCACACCCAATCCGCCTAAGAGTAGCGCGATGAAACCGATCAGATTCAGATAATCGTAAATGTTGTTCAGCGCTCTACCCAGATTCCGCTTTCTGCGCTCCACAGTGTCCATTCGCATACGTTCATCCGCGAAAAGACCTTTCTTCGCTTCATCCAGCCGCTCCTCAATTGAACGCGTTATACCATTGGGAAACTGTAAATAGACACGGTAGCGGGTCATGCTTCCCCGTTTAATCAGTCCAGTCCCAGGCAAGTGTCTCCGGTCGATGTAAACTCGAGGGGCAAATATCCCGCGGATCTCGTTCTCGCCGGAGACGCGCACGAGTCCACCCGCGATTTTAAATTCGAGCTCACCCAACTTCACCATCTGGCCCGGTATTACCCCGTACTGGTGGAGCAGGCTCTCTTCCACAAGAGCCAGAGGCGTATCCATATTCCTGAACTCGCTTCCCCTCGGGCTGGTTTCAAACTCACCATAGAATGGGAATGCCCCCTCCAGGGCCCTGACTTGCACTAAACGGGAGCGGGACCGTTCCACAAAGAACGCCATCGATCGAAACCGTGTCTCTCTCGCCTGTTCACCCTCAAGCGAAGCTATGAACGTTTCCGCCTCTTTGCTGAAGGGGCGCCTCGACCTGATCGAAAGATCCGCCCCAAGGAGCGTCTGCGCCTGCTCATCGATTGCGCTCTCTAGATTCTCGCGAAAGGACTGAATTGCCACCAGAGCGCCGATTCCGAACACGATACAGAGGGCAAACAAAAACAGCTTCCTTCGGTGGCCGCGGCTGTCACGCATAGCCATGGAGGCGATCCAACGCAGCTTATCAATCGTCAGGTTTCGCTTCTTTCCGATTCTCGATGAGTTTTCCATTCTGAAGTCGTAGAATGCGTTCGGTCCTTGAAGCGAGGGAGGGATTGTGCGTTACGAGCAAGAGCGTCGTTCCTTCCGCCCTGTTCAGCTCAAAGAGAAGGTCCGCCACATGTTCACTCGTCTCGGCATCGAGATTTCCAGTCGGTTCGTCAACAAATAGGATTCTCGGTTGATTGATAAAAGCGCGTGCCAGGGCCACTCTCTGTTGCTCGCCACCGGAGAGCTGAACAGGATAGTGATTGGCCCGTTCCGCAAGACCGACCCTCTCCAGTAGCTCTCCCGCACGGCCCCCGATGTCGCTCTCCCCTCGCAGTTCCAAAGGCACCATTATATTCTCTATGGCGGTTAGAGTCGGTAGGAGTTGAAAGGTCTGAAAGACAAAGCCGACCCTTTGATTTCGCAACTCCGCCCGTCCATCTTCGTTCAGTTCATTCAGGGATACGTTATTCAGAACAACCTTCCCCGAACTCGGGGCGTCCAAGCCTGCGCAGAGTCCCAGGAGTGTCGTCTTACCGCTCCCCGAGGGACCCACGATGGCGTTCGTCGATCCCGCTTTTACGACGAAGTTTACTTTCTCAAGTACCGTTATGGTGCGCCCTACGCTGTTGTAGGACTTGCAGAGGTCTTTAACCTGTAGAATTACACCCGGGTTCACACCTTCGGCCATATTCAGTTTTACGGAATTCCGCACGACTCTACCCAGGGTCGTACCGCCCTTACGGGGTTGCTGCCCATGACATCATGACCACAGAGTCTCCCTTGAGTTGCAATAATGTTTTCCTCTACTGTTCCTTTACAATGTTTCGCCAATTGCAAATCCCTACTCTCATACTCATCGGTGTCGTAGCGAGTATCTCGGCGGCGAATACCCCGCCTACCATCCTGTTCCTCGGTGACAGCCTGACGGCCGGATACGGTCTCGACCCCTCACTCGCATACCCCTCTCTCATTCAGGAGAGAATAGATGCAGCGGGCCTGAATTACCGGATTCTGAACGGAGGTCTGAGTGGAGAGACGACCGCCGGAGGCTTACGGAGAATCCAGTGGATGTTGCGGCGGCCCGTAAGCGTTATCGTCATCGCGCTGGGCGCCAACGACGGATTAAGGGGACTCAACCCGAAGAATTCTCAACAGAACCTTCAGTCTATCATAGACACTACCCGCAAGAAATCTCCTCAGACAAATTTCCTTATTGCCGGCATGAGAGTGCCGCCCAATATGGGTTCGGAATACTCTGCCGCGTTTGAGCGTATCTTCTCGGATTTGGCGGAAAAGAACAGCATTCCGATGATACCTTTTCTCCTCGAGGATGTGGCCGCTCACTCCGAGCTGAATCTCGCCGACGGTATTCACCCAAACGAAGAAGGCCACAGGATCATCGCCAAAACGGTCTGGAAATATCTGCTCCCCATCCTCCAATAGCTAGGAATCCGTCGGTCTAACCCGAAAATCTCAGAGATTTTCGGGTTAGACCGACGGATTCCTTCGAGAACGATACAGAGTATCGACACAATTGCGGATGTAGCGTTCGCTGGTGAGACCGTGCGTCGCCTCCTCGGGGAAATCGCTAATGGCCCTGAAGTGCTCGGCAATTTCCTCGAAGAGCCCTACACGCAACTTGGGATCCATCTCGTCGCGTCTCAATATCGCCTGGAGTGCAACGGAGGCTTCTTCGGCTTTGACTCTCTGCCGGAGACGAGCCTCGAGGTGCGGATAATCGCGAAACGAATTGTATTTCCCCGCCAACACTTCCGTCAGATCCGGTTCACCTATTCGCGGATACCTCACCACTAACGTATTTGCCGCGATGTCGCCCAATCTCTGTCCCCGGCGATTTGTCAACATCACGATACCACCAACAAAGTAGCAGAGAGGAAGACTATCGACAAAGCGGAGCAGGTTTCGCACCAGCACCTGGCTGAAATGCAATTTCAATCCATTTGCGTCAACTACCCGGAGGCGAACGAGACGCTTCCCCAATGTCTGCCCTCGCCACGCCCACTCCAACAGTATTCCGTAACCGATTGATAACAGAAAATATAACAGGATCCCCACCGCCTGAAATACATCTGCATTAAGTAGTCGCAGAAGTACCAGCAGCATCTCGACGAGGGCAATGAGCGCGGAAATAATCGCCAGATCCAGCGACCAGGCGAGAAATCTGCTCACTGGGCTGCCCAGCTCAAGCCCGAAGCAGATTCCCTCATTCGTCAGTATCGTAACCTTCGCCGTGCCTTGAAGCGCCATCAGAGGATTTATTCGACCGATCCGCGGCCACAGAAACAGAGGAAGCCGACCAGGAGTGCAAGTTCGAGGAGGCCAAAGCTTATCTTCAGCGAATACGGAAGAACAGGATCATGGTACTGAGAGAAGAAGGCTTCGATCAGGCCCGCCCAGACCAGCAATATCGCAACGCCACATATCAGTGTAACGAGATCTAACCGGACATCGAGAAGGCGTTGCCTGAGAGTCCGCCGTCTGCCCTGCCCAAGAAGCGCTCCTGCCAATACCAGGCTGGCCTGGCCGGCGATAACAATCGAAGGGATTTCGACACTCCCATGAGGCAACAGCCAACCCAGGAGGAAAGCAGATTCGCCGGCGAGAACATAGTCGACTCCGACGGCTCCGAGAATGATTCCATTATAGAACAGGAGAATAAGGGTACCCACACCGAATGTCATTCCCATTGCCAGAGTAAAAATCGCAACTTTCGTATTGTGAGTCATGAGATATGCGGAAAAGCTCGATTTTCCGCCTGCTAAGCGATCGTTCTCTGCCGCTTCCTCTCCAGCGACTCGCTCACCTGGATCTCCAAGCAGATGCGGGAAAGGCAGAATGACTCCTTTGGCGTAGGGATCGAGCGCAACGGCCAGGCCACCGAATATCGAACCCGCTACAATCACAATAAGCGCCAACCCGAAAGCGCGCAGGTGGCGCCTGAATGTCCGCGGAAAAGTATCAAAGAACCAACGAAACACATGAAAGTTTGTTCTGCGGGAACGCGTCTCATGAATTTCGCCGTAGGCCCTGGCAACCAGTGACTCAAGGTGCCTGCGTGTCTCCGGTTCCGCTGAAAACGTTTGTATCTTCGCCAGGTCGGCGGCAGTTCTTTCGTACAAATAGTGCAGGCGCCTCACCTCGGAAAGGCTCAATCTCATACCGACTTCATCTTCCAACCGTGTGAGGATACTTTCGAGTTCGAGCCAGCTGGCCCTTTCCCTCCCGATGAATTCCTCAAGATTGAGAATCATAAAGCCTGCCTCTGTTTCGTAGATAGGTATTGATTCAAGAGGCTCACGGCCAACCCTTCGCTTCCCATCAGTTCGAGCCTGACCCCCTTGCGCTGCAGGATTCTCCTGAGTTCAATCAATGACTGCCATTGGAAATGGCCCGCCAGCTTCTCATATATGTGTTCCACTGATTCGGCCGCATTCCCGTCGAAAAGCGGGCCAACCTTTGGCGAGAGCAACGAGTCTACATAGATCAGATGCTGGCGTGCAATGAGCGAGACCCCCCTGCTGAAATTCTCCGCCAATACAGGATCGCGTAAGTCGGTAAGGAATATGAGGAGGGCACGCCGGCGGAGATTCAACCGTATATAGGTGAATACTTCATCGAAGTCCGGATTAACCTTTTCGGGTTGCAGCGCAAAGAGCGCTTCCTGGCAGGCTTGCATGTGCGACTTGCCCGTCCCGGCGCGAATAAACGTGCGCACCCCGTCACTAGCGGTGAGAAGGCCGAAAAGATCGCCCTGCCTTTCCGCGACCAGGGCCAATGTCGTCGCCGCGGAGACAAACCGCTCCAAGGCCGTTTCCGGGAAGTCCCGTTTCTCTCGCGAGAAGAACTGGCCGGACAACCGAGAAGAATCGATAACAGTATATATCTCCTGGGTGCGCTCCACTTGAAAAACTTTCGTCACGGGTATGCTCCGCCTCGCCGTTGCTTTCCAATGAATGTCGTCGTAGCTGTCACCCGGTATATACTCCCGTAATTTCTCGAACTCCCGACCTCGACCCATCATACGCTGATGGTGGATTCCCGCCAAACCGCGATTCAGGAATATATTGGCCAGCGTTCGACGCTCACGGGAGAGATTGGGATATACTCGGATCTCAGAATCCAGCGACGCCGCACTCCGGATCGCCCATAATCCGAAGAGCGAAGTTCTTTCCACTAAACACTTATCCAGCCGAAAAACCCCTCGTCGCCTCGCCATGCACGGCCAGGTCAGCTTCGAAACTTCATGGGCTTCGGGTAATTCGACCGTCCTCGTCTCGAAGTCGCAATCGAACTCCCTGGGTAACAAGAGTCCGAGACGAACCGATACCCGCTCTCGGCCATTGTTTACCACGCGCAACTCTATACCCGCCTCTTTATCTTTTACTAAACGAACGATCCCGGGAGCTTCCAGGTCGACCGGATTTTTCGAAACGCCTGATAGAATGAGATCAAGCAGGGAGAGAAGCCCTAATACTCCGTAGAAACCTGCCGGGTAAACAACGAGACCTGGGCCGAAAGCCACTACCAGTGTCGAAGGAAGCAGAGCGAGAGACCAATAGATGAAGCGATTACGCGGAACTATCATCGAGGCACAGCGACCTGCTGAAGAATCCGTTCAATCAATTCTCTCTCAGTGAGCCCCTCAATTTCATATTCCGGCCGCAAAATGAGACGGTGTTCCAGCACAGGTGGGGCCATCCTCTTGACGTCGTCCGGTGTAACAAAATCGCGAAGGGCCAGAGCAGCGGAAGCACGCGCGGCCAGCAATAGAGCCTGCGTAGCACGCGGTCCCGCCCCGACCAAGGCACTTTCGTTCCTTCGCGTTTCCCTCACAATATCGACGATGTAGGCGACCAGTTCATCGCGCACAACGACCGCTTCCATTGCCTCTCGAAGTTCGTCGAGCTCTTCCGAACGAATAACTGGAACTACCCCATCACCCTCGAGAATCGCTTCCGGAGACTCCTCGCCCAGCATCCGATTCGCCAATGTGCGCTCCTCTTCCAACTCCGGATAGTCCATCGAAATCTTGAGCATGAACCTGTCTTTCTGGGCTTCCGGTAAAGGATAGGTTCCTTCATACTCGATCGGGTTCTGCGTTGCAAAGACCGTGAAATTGGGATCGAGAAAATGCGCTTCCCTTTCAATAGAAACACACCGTTCCTGCATTGCTTGAAGGAGGGCGGACTGTGTTTTTGCCGGCGCCCGATTTATTTCGTCAGCGAGGAGAAAGGACGTAAACACGGGCCCTTTTACGAGGACAAATTCCTGCTTGTGCATGTTGTAAATGCGAGTCCCGGTGATGTCGGCGGGCATCAGATCGGGAGTAAATTGGATACGCGATGTGGGACAATTGAGAACCGCGCCGAGCGTTCTCACGAGTAGAGTTTTTGCTACCCCCGGCACACCTTCGATCAATGCGTGATTGCGCGTAAAAATGGTAATAAGGGCCATCTCCACAACTTTATCCTGCCCGATTATCACCTTACTGATTTCTTCACGCGCTCTATCGAATGTCTCCTTCAGATGGTCGAGTTTCGTGTTCAATCTAGAGTCCTTTCGTTTTCAAAACATCAGAGATCCGGTTATAAACCTTCAACAGATTTCGCCGCCTTGACGGAACGGATTTCTCCGCCGCCAGGAGACGGCGCGCCTCATCCGCGCGCTCACCATAAATGAGTCGGCCATGCTTACTTCCCAGGAAGGAGTTTTCCCACTCTTCCAAGGAAGTCTGCAGAAGTCCGTCCGGCGCCAGGGCCCGACGCAAGAGATTATAGAAACCTTCCGTAGTATCCTTTCCGTCTACCGCTAGAACGTCAGATTGCTCAGCTTCATCCTCATGCGGCGGCAAAAAACTCACGCAATTCTTCCAAATGACCAACAGCGCCACAAGGGAAAGCCCCAGGAGAAAGGCATGAAGACGGTACTTGCGTATCAAAGAGCCAATACCCTGCGTCTCTTGAACACCAAGATGAGTCTCGTCGAAGACAATAGTACTATGATCGCCGGCCAGCCATGCGAGAACATCCGCCGCACGGTCACGACGGAGTCCTTCGTTACTCAATAGGTAGGAATCAGCAATGAGAATCACCTCTCCCTTACCGAAGGGACGCTCGACAATGACGGGACTTCCACCTACTGAGTATAACGGAACCCAACGATCGCTGGATTGACTGAATCCGATTGATGAATGCCACCGCAATTCATCCGGAAGAGAGTCCATCCCCACTGCGCTTTTCACGGCAATCGGTTCATCCTCCTGGATCTCCAAAGACTCCACCGTGATACCCAACGTCTCCGCCAGGGACTGCGAGCGAAAATCGTCAAATGTATCGGGTTTGGATTCGGAATCATTCCCTTCCTCAGGCTCCGCCTCAGTTTCGTTCGTCTCGTCTCGCTCCCCCGTCCCTTCGGTCCCCGCTTCAATCCCGGGAACCGACAGATCCCGAAAGGCGAATATCATCCGGGCGCCATGAGCCACCCGATCGAGAAGCGCCCGGCGGTGACTCTCGCTTCCATACTCGAACTTCCAGCGATCAAAACCCACAAAAATCACAGTCACCCGGTCCGGGAATTTCGCCTCATTCCATGCGTGAAAATTTCTAGTGACTTGCAGATCCGTCAGTCTCGTGAGGCTCTCGTAAAGCGCTTTGCAACCCAACGGATCTGCCCGCAGGCTGGAATACGGCGGATACACGTCCCCCGCTTCAAACCTTAATAGAATCAGCTGAATTAGCCCGGTCAAGAAGAGCACACCCACTAGCAATACGGCCAGGTATCCCCATGAATTTTTCATGTCTCTCCCAGCTTCATTTTTTGCAGATTGCGGTGAAATTCCTCAATCTGCGGTTCACTGACCAGATGGTTGCCGTACCAGGACGCTTCAAAGAGAATCGAATTACTTTGGAAAGCTTCCGTTAAATCCGGATGCACGTGTGCGCGCCTCCTCAATTCAATTTGATAGTCGTAGTTCGACTTGAACCTCTTCAAAACGATGAGCCCTCTATCAGCCAACTGCGACAGCTGTGAGAGGTAAAACGCGCGTAGCGCCAATCGATACTCTCCATTCTCCAGCAGCTCGCGGGCAAGATTCAGCCAGGCCGAGGATGGCAGTTCATCGGCTGAGACATCATCTCTCCTCAAATCGGGAAGCGGTTGGGCGTGCGAGTGCGTTTCCTCATTACCTTTTCTCCTGCCAAGAATCGTTTTGAGAACCATCCAAAGGATCCACGCCAGAACTCCGGCCAGCAAGACATACACCAGAATTTCAAGTAACTTCCGCACACCTGTGAATTCGAAATCCCCGGATCCGATATCCGACGGAGTCCAGTCCGGCAGCAGTTCTATCAACCATCGGTCCAGCCAGCTCAGAAAGCCAACCAACCAGCTGGGTGACTCCAGCTCCTGAGCGGAAGATTCGCGAGGCATTCGCCAGGTGTACTCCGGCTCAGATAGCACTTCTTCAATCGCACTATCCAACGCAATAGCGGAAACCGACCCATCCGCAAACTCTCCCTCAGCCGCTCTAAGCGGGATTTCCATGCATACCACCGCGCCTCCCAGCAAAAATGGAACCAGACTCCTTGATTTCACTAAGGGCACGGGAAATTGACGTAATGCTATTTTCAGATCGAGCCCACTCTGCTGGGCTTCTCCATAATAACACCTAAGCAGATACACCGCTTTCACGACCGGGTCGACCGCTACAAAGGTCAGAACAATACAGATCGCGAGAAAAGTCGTGTTAAATAGTGAAAACCCACTCCGGGTAAAGACCGTCTCCCAGCCGAACACGGTTTTCAAGAGATAGGGACCCGCCAGCAGCGCGGACACCCAATTAATCAAAACGAAAAGGCTGAAAAGGGAGAGAATCGAGATTATGACGTGATTCTGGGCCGGACGGAGAACCGCCTGTTTCGAGGCACGCTCGACCGAACTGCCCTCAGCGACCGGATGGTGTTCTTCCAGGACCGTTAGATTCTGATAAAAGGCGTATGCCCAGCCAAACGGAATCAGAATCATCCCCGCCAAAAGCAGCACCAGAATACCGGTTGTTTGCCAGATCGCCTGAGTCCGTATCAACCCCAGGATTCGCTTCAAGGGCCAGCGAGAGGGCACTGCACCGCAGAGGTGCGCCCGCAAACGAGCGGAAAAAATGGCTTGCCAGCACTTCATCCATAGAAACAGCACCGCCAGACCAAAGGCCGCCGCGGAACAGTGGCGATAGGCGAGAGCGCTCCTGCTCATGTCGGCCCAGAAGAATAGGAATCCTAATAGGAACGGGCACACGCCCAGCAGATAGGGAGTATAGACAGTCGCCGGAGCGCCTCGCAAAAGGTGTACCGCCTTTTCAACTATTTCACCGCCCGAAATCCCATCCCCTCCAGGTTTTCGCGCCAAATTTCCTCTTTCTGGCATAAAGTCGAATTCCTCTACTTCCAAAAAGTGCCTTCGTGAAACGACGACGGGATAGTAAGCAGGAGGCGCCCCAGTCCGTAAAAAAAGAGCCAGGCCAACAGAAATCCGCCCATCGCGAGGCACGACTGCACCGCTCTCTGCATAAAAGAATGGATCGTTTCGGAACTCTCCCCCGCCAACATGGAGAGACAATCCGAGCAAACTACGCGATTTTCATGCTCTGTGACGCACTCCCGACAAAAAAACCGTTCGCACTCTAGACATCGAGCGACAGCTTCTCGCTGCCCATGGTTGTAGCAGCGCTGTTCAGCGAGCCTCAACATGCCTCAGAATATCCTCTTGAGAGAGTTCTCCCTGCGCCTCGTGAATCCTTTGAGAGAGCTTCCCCACCACTCGCCGCGCTTTGCGGCGGCTGCCTAGAGAGCGAAGGCGCTCGATCTGGACCGCCGTCTTGACGCGACAATCGCAGGTGGGCCCTATCAAAAGGTGAATTACAAGGAGAATCAAGATCGGTGCACCGATAATGTATCCCCCAATCTGAAAGGCTTGGTCTTCGCTCAAAACCATGAATGAGGCAAAGGCCAAGATGCACAGAAGAACTCCCGAAGATATATCTGCCTGCCTTGTCCTTGCGATGATAAAGGCTTGGATATCTTTATAAAAAAACCGTCTGTACTCCTCTTCGTATTGCCCATCGACCGCCAGCAGATGATCACTTCCCGCATAGAGACGCTGATTCGAAAAGCTCGAAGGGCCACTCAGTTTGCGATATTTTTCCTGCCCTTTCATGGCTCAGACTGAATTCGCGGCAAAGATGGAAAAGAAAAAGAAACCCCAACCAAGTAACTGCAAACCAGCGATTATAGAGGCGAGAACATAACGGAAACGCGTCCGGGGAACAATACTCGTGGACCTTTCTCTCCAGTGCCGAAACGTGATAAACAAAGCGACCGGCGCAGTAACAATTGTGATGAACCAGATCAAAATGGGCAACACCGCCAATGACAGGGCGATATTATCCCAGAGGATGCGCCTCCTCTGGAGTTTCAATACTCCCTCCGTCTTTCTCAAGACCTCGAAGCAGGAAAGGCAAAGTTCTGTCTCTTCGAATTCTACCCGGCACAGATCGCACAAAAATCGTCCGCATGTTTCGCACGAAACGATTGCGCGTTTGTCCGGATGGTGAAAACAGCTCGCTTCACTTTCTAAAAGCTTAGCCTCACTTCCCGCCACGGGAAGACTCTCCCGGAAATAGGCCGGGTAGAGGTGCAATTCGTGTTCACGCCGGCAATTCGGACAGGAGATTACTCGATCCTCTGAGTAACGCGAAAGATCATAGGGAGTGTCGCATTTTACACACCCAAGAATCTTCCCTTGCATACTTCAAAATCTCACCGGATCTTGATTACGCGCGTATTGCAGATGCGATCGTGCAGTGACCGCTTTTCGCTGTCAAACGCAGCCATGATATAACCTATGTAAAACAGCATTCCCGACAGCATATAGGCGAGGAGGCGACCAAACGCTCTGAGATAAGTTACCCGGCTCCCGTCGGCGACGACGAGCCGCAACCTGAGTGCCATCTTTCCGGGGGTTGCTTGAAATCGTGGATGCCCGTTAAAATACACGTAATATGCAATGACCAAACCGTAGATTGCGATATAAAGAATCACGGTAAGTGATGTCGCGACCTCTGGGGAATCGCCCACCGCCGACATTACCGCGAGTCCGACCGCGCCGCCCAGAACTGTCATCGCAAGCCCCGTAATCATACCATCCACCATGACCGCACCTGTGCGTATCCAGAATCCTCCATACTCCCATTCTCCTCCCATGGATACCCCTTCCCGCGCACTCTGCACATACTCCTCTTTACAGGAAGGACAGACCTGCGTGTGACCCACGGGGATCAATTCGTTCGCCGCCGCCGGTTTCCCACAAGTCGGACATTTTACCACACTCGCCGTAGTTACTCCAGTTGCCGGCGCGGGCGTCCCAGCCTGAGAAATCTCATTGGCCACGTTGGCATACGGTAG
>CBDCEW010000099.1:0-150741 GCA_965215885.1 Candidatus Moanibacter sp. | reverse complement strand
GTACAAGGATTGGAGTCGAGAGCTCCATTACGGACGGTGAAGACTTTGGTAGCCTTCTCTTTACCGTTACAACAGGCGGCGTGTTCGAGAGCATAGCCGATACTGTCAACACCATTATTCCCGGCACCACCAGCACTATTTTTGACAGTCTTTCCGAGCCATCCATCGATAACGGCGCCGCTGTCTTCGGTGGAAGCGACGCCAGCGGCAACGAGGGTATCTACACCGATCTGGGAGGCACTCTTAGAGTGGTAGCCGATGAAAGCACCACCGTTCCCGGGAGATTTGCAACCTTTGTCGGTTTCGATTTAAATGACACCTCAATAGAAGGGAGCACCATTATCTTTGAAGGCGACTTTGATATTTCTATTGCTTCAATCATCGGCCTCGGGGATGTAGAGGCTTCAGGGTTTTCAGGAGAGACGGGCTTATTCCTGGAATTAAATGGAAATCTGGTTAAGCTCATAGATACGAATGACACCTTGGATGGAAAATCCATCACAGATCTCAATATTCATATTGACGGAGCAATAAGCGGCGACAAGGTCGCCTTTAGTGCCAGTTTCAGTGATGGGACGGAGGGCATCTATGTTGCCGTCATTCCAGAGCCGTCAATCAGCCTGTTACTCGCGTCCGGAGTCACATCAGCGCTTCTCATCAATGCTCTCAGGAGAAGGCGCCGCAGGCGTTCTGTCTAATCCGCTTCCTCACGGTACTTCCCCATTCCGCTTGTAACAACGGCCGGGCCCCATCATTCCATTCTTCCAATCCATCCCACGGTTAAACTGAGGATCGGATTGTTACTGTAATAATGGATATCAATTCCCTTATTCATGGTTTTGGTTCGGTCGGTATGTTTTCTTCGCGCGCTTTCCTGCCCGCCTTAGTCACTGCTGTTACCCTGCGCTATGGGAGCGCCATACCGTATATCGAGAGTCTAAATCTGCTAAAGAATGCCACCCAGGAACCTACCTGGTTTACTCACGGCGGCACGATCACCGCTTTGGGTCTGCTCTCCATCCTCGAAATTGCGGCCGACAAAATGCCCGAAGCCCGAACTGCCCTCGCGGAAATTGACGGGTACTCTAAAACGGCTCTGGCGGGACTCTCCTACCTCGGGCTGCTGAGCGCGGTTGATATCCAGTTTATCAAAGAGAATATCTCCCAAGCCGGCGTAACCGACACCTTTGCTGTTCTCATTGTCGCAGGAGCTGTCTTAACCGGGAGCAAGTTGCGCGTTAACCTTCTGAACGCGTTAAGAGAGGCAGACGAAGACGACGACCTCGGCATCCAATCCCTCATAAGTTGGGCGGAGGATATCTGGGCAACAGTGGGTATCTTTGCCCTCCTTCTCTTTCCCATCTTCATGCTCCTCCTCAACGGTGTCGCACTCACGATTCTCTTTCTTGCTCAGAAATTCGCTCAATACCGAGAAGAGAAGTCGAAGGTCGAATGCGGGGATTGCCGGGAGAGCGTCTATCGCTCCGCCCTGGCCTGCCCTCACTGCGGAGCGAAGAGGGAAAAGCCGGATAAGCTCGGAATCCTCGGGCAGTCCAAACATGAAGCGGAAGACGATCTCGAAGCCCCTCCTTATTATCTCGTCGCCAAGAAACGCTGCCCTGTCTGTGCTACGCGATTTCCGAAAAGATCCGTGCATCAGACTTGCGAAGCTTGCGGACACCAACTTATGGGTGAGAAAGAATTCGCCCGGAGTTACCTCAGCCGAATCCGAAAACGGGTTCCGGTAGTCTGTGGTGTTAGTTTCCTGCTTAGCCTCATTCCCGTCATAGGTCTCGTGCCGGGCGTGATTTATTACCGATTGCGATTGGTCGCCCCATTTAGACAATACGTTCCTCTGGGACGGCGTCTTTTCATCAAATTGCTGATCATGCTGCTTTTCTTTGTCTTGATCGGTCTTCAATGGATCCCGGGAATCGGCGGCTTTGTCGTTCCCGCCATGGCCCTCATCAGTTACGGTGTCTTCAGCGCGCAGTTTAGAAGCCTCACAGGAATCTAAATATGAACGAGAACACGAAAAGCGGCCTTCCTCAGCGTTCCCTGAAAGAAGCGATCCTGTTCGAATTAGAACCCAAACGCCTCATTCCGAACATAAACGCGGGGTTTGTCGTGAGCATCATCGTCGTATTTGTCGCGGTGTCCCTGGCAACCCTGATCTTTTCCGGTGAACTTGAAGTGCACCTCGACGAAGCAATCAGTCTCATGCTCTTCTCCGGCATCCTTATCACCGGAATCGTTTCGATTGGAAGCTCCTACCGGGGAATGCTCGCCTATCCGCAGGAAAGGGTGGCGCCCATACTCGCTGTTATCGCTACTGCCGCGGTTGCACAGCTGTCGGGAAAGGTCCCTACCCGGGAGATGTTTTTCACTGTTGTCGCCGCCATCTCATTGGCCTCCCTCGCCACTGGCATTTTTCTTCTGGCACTCGGCTTCTTCAAGCTGGGCGCGCTCATACGCTTCATTCCCTACCCTGTCATCGGCGGATTTCTCGCCGGAACCGGCTGGCTTCTCGTCCGCGGCTCCATCGGTGTAACAGCGGGATTCCATATCCACGCCTCAGACATTCCACGGCTGTTTGAGGGCGCCATTTTCGCCAAATGGATAACGGGCGTGTTTTTCGGATCGATTATGGTGATGGTCACTCGCCGAATTACCCACTTTCTCACTATGCCGACACTCCTCCTCGGCGCAGTTGCACTCTTTTACCTCATACTCTTCTCCACCGGTATTACAGCCGAGGTGGCTCGAAGCAATGGCTGGCTCCTCGGCCCATTTCCAGACTCCGACCCCTGGAAGCCCCTTACCTTCGCCGCATTTTCTCAGGCCGATTGGTCTGTTATTCTCGGACAGTCCGTCAACATTGCCACTATTATTCTAATCGCCGTCATTTCCGTCCTTATGAATTCGGGAGCCCTCGAGCTCGTGGCCAAAACGGATATCGATCTCAATCACGAATTAAAAACCGCCGGTGTGGCGAATATACTCATCGGACTGGGCGGCGGCACGGTTGGGTTCCACACTCTGAGTATCTCGCGGCTCGCTCTCAAAATGGGCGCGGAGAGCCGCGTTGTCGGTATCGTCGCATCCGTCGTCTGTGCCCTCATGCTCTGGCTCGGGCCTGCCGTAATGACCTTTTTCCCAAGGTTTGTCCTCGGCGGACTCCTCTTTTTTCTAGGCATGCACTTTCTTGTGGAATGGCTCTACGACGCCTGGTTTCGCATTACAAAAGCCGACTATACCATCGTCGTTATAATCCTGGCTTTCGTAGCACTCTTCGGATATTTGCACGGCGTCGGAGTGGGGATCATAGCATGCATCATTCTCTTTCTGGTCAACTACAGCAACGTAAACGTCGTTAAGCATGCTCTCACCGGTTCGCATCAACAGAGTAACGTAGATCGGCCCGCCCCCCATTATCGAATACTCACGGAGAAAGGGCCACAATTGTATCTCCTCAAATTGCAGGGTTACATATTTTTCGGCACCGCTAACGGCCTCCTCAATCAGGTCCGCGCCAGGATCGACGATCCCGAGCAATCTTCTCTCCGATTTATGATGTTGGATTTTACCCACGTTACAGGCATTGATTCATCCTCCATATTGAGTTTCGTCAGGATGCGCCAATTGGCTGAGCAGAATGGCTTCACCCTGATATTTACGCATCTTTCCCACGAGATATGGCGCCAGTTAGCGAAGGAGGAATTTGACAGTGCCCCACCCGATGTTTTTCGCACTTTCCCCGATATCGATCACGGACTGGAATGGTGTGAGAATCAGATTCTCGCCGGCGAGCATGTCGACGCCGCCGAGTTCGAGGCCATCACTCTCCGCGATCAGCTTAAGAGAAGCTTTCCAGAATCCGCCAATCTGGATAAGCTCCTGAGCTATTTCGAACGCATGGAAATCGCTGAGGGCCACGTCTTAATGAAACAGAACGAGCCTTCTGATGACCTCTATCTCATCGAAAACGGCCAGGTCACGGCACGCCTCGAGATCGACCAACACGAGTCCCTCAGACTTCGCACGATGTGCGCTGGCACCATTGTCGGCGAACTGGGTCTCATCCTCGGTGAGCCGCGTTCCGCCTCCGTCGTAGCGAACCGCGCCAGTACCGTCTATCGGCTCACCCAGAAGGCGCTCAGTTCGATGCAGGAAAAAGATCCCGATATCGCTATCTCCTTCCACAACTTCCTCATGCATCTTCTCGCGGAAAGACTCGTTAACACTGACAAAGCGATCCAAACACTCCTCGAGTAGGGGGTTTCGCTCACAACTGCCAAATTTCCGCGAGGCGGAACTGCCGTAGGCACCGACCGACCCGGTTTTCCTCGGTGCAGATCCGGCTACTTATGTTTTCCGATTCAAGTAAATCACATCTCTGCCGACTTGCACCGGATGGGACGTGACGATGGGTTTCGGCTCCGTCAGGCCTGCCAATCCATTCTCAACGAGGAGATCAGGTAGATCGATGAAAGACCAAATCCTTATTCAATTATTCACTGCTATCGTCGTCCTTCTCGTAGCACGGGGAGTCTATAAGACGAGCAGAGTCTTGTTCATTACAATTATTTTGGTGGGTATCGGGATCTGCTTTATTGAAAGAGATGCAGATTTCATCGAACGTCTCTGGAGTAACGTCAACTAGCCCGGACTTTTCACACACTTCGTAGCGAGACGGCGTAGATTACTGCATATCAAAGCCTTTCCGCAGGCCGGCGGGCGACAGCGTGTTGGAACCCTCTGAGGTCGGCGGGCAAGGGAAGGCTTTGAGACGCAGTGGGATCCGCGGTCGTAGTAGAAGGTTTGTGAAATGTTCGGGCTAGCCCGGACTTTTCACACACTTCTTTGCGAGATCCCGGCTCGCCGGGACGGATCAAGGCCTTCGCGCAGTCCGGCCGGCAACGGCGTCTTGGAACACTCTGAGGTCGACCCGGCTTGCCGGGATCGCAGTAGATGGTTTGCGAAATTTCCGGGCTGGATCTACCTTGCTTTCGCCGTCTTTCTGCGTATATTATCGTATCCGGCAAGGAAGCAGGAACTTTGGGAGAAAGGGAGGTTTATCATGGTGAATTATACCCCGAGATTATTTAGAGCAAAAGTAGGACCCGTATCTCGAGAAGTACTCGTGAGGGATATTATGCATAAAGCTTTTGTCTCTTTTAAGGAGGATATGAATATCCTCGAGGCGTCAAAGATGCTCATCAAGCACCGGATTACGGGTGCGCCGGTTATCAATGAGGAAAACGAAGCGTTGGGTTTCCTCTCGGAAAAGGACTGCCTCCTTTTTACCATGAATGTCAAATACCATAACAAGGAACCCGGTTATGTCGGCGATTATATGTCCAGAACGATTATCTCCCTCCCGCCGTCATCGGATATCTACTATGCCACTGACCTGTTTACTAAGAACCCATTCTACAGCTACCCCGTGGTTGAAAACGCTATCGTTGTAGGCGTTGTATATCGTCATTCTGTCTTGGAGGCCCTTTTCAGGATGGCGCAGGCCACCTGCTAGCCCGCTTTTCGCTGCCGATTCTGCAGTACGGCAGAGCACAGGCACAGTCTCTCTGTTGTTCGAGAGTCTTCGAACATCTGGTGAGAAAAGCGGGCTATTTCCTTGCCCTAATCCCAATCTGTGGTATCCTGTAAATCGCAAAATGCAAATCCTGGAGAAGCATTTGCGACCCACCTTTTTGTTGGCGGGTGTCGCGATTACAGTACTGTCCGGTTATAAGTCAAACAACTCCAACTGTTTAGGAATGCGGTGTTCATTGAAAGTGTAATCGGTTTCTGTAAGTAGTTCAGTCATAGGAGTTTTCTCAAATAGGGTGAAGCTGAGAATCTGTAGGATTTTGTGCACACTGATCTCCAGGCGAAGGCGTTTGCGGATGATGGCGATGAGCACATAGACGCTGACGGCAATCCAGATTTGAGTCTTCACAGCATTCTCGGAGGTGCCGAAAAAGCTCTTGATGCGCAAGTGCTGTTTGATCCATTTGAAGAACAATTCGATCTGCCAGCGTAAACGGTAAATCTGGGTGATGATTATGGCTGGGAGGGCAAACTGGTTGGTGAGAAACACGAAGCGCTCGGAACTGTCGGGGTCGAGGTAAGTGATACGCCGGAGTCTTTCGGGGTAGGCCTTGGCAGGATAGAAGCTGACCAGGGCAACGGTCTGGTCCGAACGCAGACCGGTTGATTTGTCGACCTTTTGAGAGTAGAGGCGGCGAAACTGAAAGCCGCGGCGGGCGCGTGTGACGAAGAAAGAACCGCATTGTGCGATCCGATAGAGGCGCTCGTAATGCAGATAGGCTCGGTCCATTACATAGTAAGCACCGGCCTCGGGGATGATGAGATCCAGAATGTTTACGTCGTGAACTTTTCCATCGGTAATCTCGATAAAATAAGGGATAGAGCCTCTGAGATCGAGAAGCGTATGGACCTTCACCGCCCCCTTGTGCTTGCGGAAACGTGCCCACGGGAAGAGTGATAGACATAGATCGATCGTGGTGGAGTCCAGAGCGTAGAGCGTATTGTCCAGGTCGATGCCCAGATCCTCGTTTGAATACAAAGGACGAGCCATTGCGATGAGGACCTGTGCAAAGTCGGCGTAGATGCGCCAGTCTCGTTTCTCGTTGGCATCGGCGAGCGTGCTTTTGGATACTCCGCTTCGAAGCCCTGCGTGGTATAGTTTTGGTTGTACTGCCCGCAGGCAGGTTTCGGTGTCGCGCAGACTCTCCCGGTAGGTCAACTCGGCAAAACCCATGCAGAGAAATTGTTCGAAGCAACTGAACTTTTGAACTTTGTAGGCGCCTCCGTAGCGTTGGACGCAACGATGGAACTGATGGCGCGGAAGATAATCTATGATTTGAGAAAAAACGAATCGACCTGTATACATGATTTGGACCCTCGAAATTTTTCAGAGTCCACAAGGCTTTTTGCAATTTCAAGTCGAAAACAGCAGAAATCATATGTAAAATGTTGGTTATCAATCGATTAACCTGCGTTCCTAGAAAAACAACCGGACAGTAGTGTCGCGATTACTATTATTACAAAGCCTGCATGATAGCGTTGAGCATTTCCAGCCCCTCTTCAATGTTGATCAGGGATTACTCACTCGACGATCTGAATACCCGGGACATTGCTGCCGTCTCGAGCGCGGTAGTAGAGATTCAGCAAGACATTTTTCCTGTCGTCGACTCCCGTTTGGTTTCCGAAGTGTTGCGGGACACCGAGAGCTTGTTCGAAGGGTCCTACTGGGATTACCAGGGTATGGATACCGTCTATCACGATCTCGAACACACTTTGCAAGCCACTCTCTGTTGGATACGCATCATGGCAAACCGGCATCTCCTCGAAGTTGAACCTGTCATGACGCCGCACAGCTTTATCTGCGGGCTCTTCGCGGTACTGCTTCATGATATCGGCTACCTCAAGGAGGCTGGCGACAATATTGGGACTGGAGCAAAATACACTTTCGTACACGAGCACCGCAGCTGTGATTTGGCCGAACTCTATTTGACCGAAAAGGGTTGGTCAAAACCTGATATCTTCGTCGTGCAACACCTCATCAGTTGCACAGGGCCGCGCAGCATACCGGATGCTATTCCATTCAAAGACAATCTCGAACGAATCAACGGCGAAGCGATTTGTACGGCAGATTACCTCGGACAGATAAGCGACCCGAATTATATCGAAAAGTTGCCTTTTCTATTCAAGGAGTTCGAAGAATCGGACGATTATCGCGAAATCCCAAGAGAGAATAGAATGTTTAAGAGCAGTAGAGAGCTCCTTCACCTCACGCCCTATTTCTGGAAGAAAATAGTACTTCCGAAACTCGACAGAGAATGTCATGCTCTATTCAAGTTTCTTGCCCACCCCTACCCTGACGGCGAAAATCCCTATCTCGAGAAGGTCGAATCGAATATTACCACCATTCGCAAGGAAGCTAAGAAGATCAAAGACTTCGAGAAATACTTCGGGAAGAGATCATTGAACTTTTGGGGTTAAGATCGACAGATTTCTAGCTTCCTTATTTTGGCCGCTATTACGAGACTGCAGATAGGGGCGTGCGGATTATTATTGAAATAGTCCTGGTGGTAGCCCTCCGCCTCAAAAAACTCTGAAGCTTCCGTGATTTCGGTCACGATTGGGCTGGCGAAACTGTCTGATTCATCAGCGGTTGCTCGAGACCCCTCCGCAGCCGTTTTCTGTTCATCCGAATGATAAAAAATTGCCGAGCGATACTGCGTTCCGACGTCTGCCCCTTGTCGATTAAGCGTGGTCGGATCGTGAAGCTGCCAGAATATCTCGAGCAATTCATTGTAGCTTATCTTCCGCGGGTCGAATTTCACTTGCACTACTTCAGCATGTCCCGTTTCGCCTGTGCACACCTCCTCGTAAGTCGGATTCGGTACTCTCCCTCCCATATACCCCGAGGACACCGCTTCGACCCCATCAAGTCGTTGAAAGATCGCTTCTACGCACCAGAAGCACCCCGCACCAAAAGTACCTGTTTCAAACTTCATCACTTCCTCTCCTTTTGGAAACGCCCAAACATTGACTCACTTTATCAGTGGATTCAACTTTTGACTTTCCACTTTCCTCCATACCCAATTCGTACAAATCAGGCCTCCGGTCCCGCAAGACTCGCATCTTCCGCCTCGTCTTTGCAACAACATCGACTTCGATGGAAGCGGTGAGCAGCTCTTCCTCTGTCTCGCTTGCTTCCACCACCGTGTTACCCCAGGGATCGATGATGAGTGACGTGCCACACCAGGAAACTTTGCCCAATTCGCCCATCTCTTCGAATCCCACTTGATTAGTACCTATCATAAACATCTGATTCTCAATCGCGCGCGCCCTCACGAGGGTCCGCCAATGTTCGCGTCGAGGGTGTGGAAAAGCCGTGGGATTAAGCAGCACCTCCGCTCCTTTCAGAGCGTAGCTTCGATAGAGTTCCGGAAAACGGATATCGTAGCAGACGGCAAAGCCGGTTTTGCCCCAGGGAGCGTCAAACAATACCAGTTCATCGCCCGGTGCCACGTGCTCGTCTTCGTCCATCAAACTGAAAAGATGCGTCTTATTGTAGGTCACGGCGCGTTCACCTCTCGGGCTGAATAGAATAGACGCGTTGGTCGGCTTTCCGCCCGTATTGGCCGCGATTACGGAACCGCTAATCCAGATCTTCCATTGCTTTGCCAATCCCGCTACGCGCTCAACGATAGTCTCATGTTCCTCCACTATGCGTGCGTTTTCCACCCAGTTAAAACCGGTCGTCCACATTTCCGGAAAACAGATCAATTCGGAGCCTCGCCCGGCCGCTTCCGAAATGAGCGCTGCTCCTTTTTCAAGATTTAAATCCGGCCGCGCCGTGGCGACATCAATCTGTGCGATCGATATCGTTAAATCCATTTTACGTCTCTGCCGACGAGTCGCAATTCCCCTCTCCCATCAACCTTCTCATCTAATTCTGCGGGCGACTGATTCGCTTAGGTCTCCGTCCCTTCTCATTGAGTAGTGGGCAGCCGAATCGAAAACCTCGTCCCCTTGCCGGTCTCCGTTTCAAATTCAATTTTACCTCCATGGGCTTCGACAATCGATTTAACTATCGACGTTCCGAGGCCCGTGCCGCGGCTCTTCCCAAGCGTTACGAAGGGATCGAACAGGTTTGGTCGGATTGATGGAGGAATTCCGTCTCCGTTATCCGAGATCTCCAATAGAATCATTCTATCTCCTTCTCTCGCGGCCTTTATCGAAATTGTGCCTTCTCCATCTCTAAATGCATCGATGGCGTTACTCACCAAATTCTGCAGGACACGTAACAGTTTGTTCTCCTCTGCTTCAATTGTAAGGTCCGGAACCGAAATCTCAAATCTCAGCCGCTCATCCTGAAAATAGGGAGCATTCAGTTCGCGGAACTTGCTAACCATCTCTCTTACATTGACCGCCGCCGGTTGAAGTGTCTGCAGACCCCGTGAAAAATCGTTTAACTCATCGGCCATCAATACCATCCGCTGAATCTGTTCTTCGATCGTCCTGCACAATTCCCCAGTTTTCCTGTCGTCTGTTCTGCCCTCTATAACTTCAGCCGCCAGCTTAATTAGAGTAAAAGGATTCTTAAGATCGTGAAAGATCGTATTCACCATCGTCCCGACGACCGCCATCTTTTCCTGATGCAGCATATCATCGAGGTAATGACGCGTCGTTTCATGCAAGTGATTGACTATACTCTCCAGGATATTCGCGATCGGTCCCGGCGTGCTCGTAATGTATTCTACCATTGCCGATTTTGGGGGGGTTCCGAGATTCACTCTTCCCCGTGCTTCCGCCCGCAAGGCCCGAGGCTGGCCCGTAAAGAGACCGATCTCGCCGAAAAACTCCCCCTCCCGACTGTATCCGACAACTCTGTGCTCGCTAATTGAGACTTCTTTGCAAAAGGCGACTGCTCCCTCCAGAACGAGACAGAGATCCTCTGACGGGCTGCCCTCTTCGAAGATAACCTGATTATTCGGATATTCGTGTTCCGTGCCCAACTGCAAGAGCCTCTCCCTTATGTCCGGATCGACGTGCTCGAAGAATGGATGATCTCGTATATTCATTCGAACTTACCGCCCCTCCAGAAAACTCCCCAACTTATTACTCGAGTACTTACTCTCAAGACCATTTGTTACAACCGTCAAAGTGGTCAAATTCGCGGACTAATCCTGAAGCATACTATTCAAAGTAAGGACTGGTGAGTCTGTAATCGAGAAAAAACAGGGCGGGTCCACCGCGCCGATCACAAATTCCTCTGAAGAAAATGAAACTGAATTTTTGGGACGCATTGATTCAGTTTCATTTTTTTGTCTCTAGTCCCGGCCTGCCGGGACTAGCCCGCTTATACAAGTAAACCCCGAGTGCTAGAATTGCCAGAGTGCCAAACCAAGGTGCGAGCGCCATGTCTGACGGTATCCGGTCGACGAAAATCACCGCTGCAACTGCCACCAAGACACCCATAAGCGCCTCACCGGTAATGAGACCGGAAGCCACCAACAAACCGGTGCTCTCCTGTCTTCGCAATGCGACTTCCCTCTCCCCGCGATGTTTCCGATCAACCATATACGCTAGTACGCCGCCGACGAATATCAACACGGACAGTCCGAGAGGAAGATAGACTCCAATAGCGACCGCCAGGACAGGCAAACGGAAACCTGCTTCGCGCTTCTCCAGTAATCGGTCGATAATTATCAGGACAATCGCAAACAAACATCCGAGAATGATGAAGTTCCAAGCGATTCCGGCGCCGAAAATTCCCATCGATATATCTTTCATCAAGCCGGCCTGAGGCGCAGGGAGAAAAGAAGCGCCCTCTCGCAGCGGGCGCCCGATTCCGTGCCCTCTGTCCAGAATATTGAGGATTAAGGGAATCACAAACGCCGCCGATACGACACCTACCAACTGAAAAATCTGTTGTCGCCACGGTGTTGCTCCCAGTACATGCCCACATTTGAGATCCTGCATGTTGTCACCCGCAATGGCGGCCGAGGCGCATACATTAGCAGCCAGGAAGATGACCATTATTGGCCCCAGCGTCGCTGCCACTCCCCCCCGACCCATCAATTGCGTGAGCAAGACAGCTGTCACGACGACAGTAGCGACTGTCACTCCGGAAATCGGATTGTTCGAACTCCCTACGAGACCGGACATGTAGCCCGCGACCGAACTGAACAGGAACCCGAACAGAAGCATCATAACCGTCATTACGGCCGCGATCATCCCTCTTCCGTGGTAGTCGCCCAATGCCCAGTAGAAAGCGAAAAAGAGAGGCACGGATGCGACTAACACGGTGAGGGCCACGATCTGAAAAGGCATGTCCCGCTCCGTCCTTGGAAGGCTGACCGTTTCATCGGAACGCGACCTTTTATAGACTCTCAAACTGGATCGGATACCTTCAACAAGCGGCCCGGCCAGTGAGATAAGAGACCAGAAACCGCCAACCAGCATAGCGCCGACGCCGATTCGGCGACAATTCTGCCAGGACTCATCCGCTACCGCAACCCATTCTTCTGGCCCCAGAACATGAAGTGGTGTGCCTGCGGGTATGCCGGTTGCCTCGAGAATCCGCTCGCTGTTCAGAGCCCAGTTGAGAGGCACACCTATCGCAGTACCTATTACTCCTCCCGCGAAAACCAGAACAGCAATGTTTAAACCTACGATATAACCGACCCCCAGTAGAGCCGGACTCAGGAAAACGTTGGCCGTGACCAGTAGTTTTCCCTGCATTGTGGCATGAGTAGCGGACAGGTGCCCAGAGAGTACACCCAGACCGGATTCAAGTAATTTGAACAGGCCGCCCAAACCAGCCGCTTCCATAAGCCTCCTGAAACCGATTTCAGCCTCTTCCGAACGTTCTCCCTTTTCGGGATGTTCGGCATCGTGCTCAATGCCTCCACTCTTCAGCACTTCAGAGGTAGCCATCCCTTCCGGAAATGCCAGCTCAGCATTTACAATTAATGCCCTGCGAAGCGGGATAGTAAAGGCCACTCCGAGAACTCCCCCGATTAAACCGATCACCACGATGGGCCAATAATGGTACCCACCCCACGCACCCATCATAACCAGTGCCGGAACCGTGAATATTATACCCGCCACGAGCGATTCTCCGGCCGATGCCGAAGTCTGTACCATGTTATTCTCCAGGATATTTGACCGCCTGAAAACGCGCAATACTCCCATCGAAACCGCCGCCGCAGGTATCGAAGCGGATACCGTCATCCCCACCAACAGACCGATATAAGCATTAGCCGACGCCAGGACCATCGATAGAAGGGCCCCAAGTATGAACCCCTTCACCGTGATCTCGTCGAATTCCTCTTCCGGCCTGACTAACGGGGAGGGAAAGTTCGTTTTCTCTGGCACTAGCCTCCGCCTATCGGGCCATCGTTCTGAATTTCGGTTGGCACGCAAATTGCGTGGAGTTCTCTAGTTAGACCTTATTCGAAAAGCTACTGATTGGCCGCAAAGAGGCGCAAAAGGCGCAAGAAAAACTTGAGAAAAATCATTTTTTTGCTTGATAAAAAGTGGCGCAACATGCTAGTGTTTAACAACCTAAGATTAAGAAAGGAGTTAAACATGCCAACATGTGCGACAGAGGAGAACAAAAGCGATAAGACGCCCCTTAGCAACCTCATTCTGCCGGTTCCAGACACGGATTTCCGTGATTTTCTGGATGAAGTTGAAGAATTGGCCGGGTTCGCGCCGCAAATCATCGAGGCGATCGAGAAGGATCTGGACGCCCATGCGCGTGAGAAGAAGAAACTTCGATTGGAAGATCGAAGGTTCTTTGAAGGGCGCACAGCGGAGCTGCCGGAGCTGGACATCGAGGAGGAGAATATTCTGGCTGCTGAATTGAATCTTGCGGTAGGCCGGCCGCGGATGCCGGCTTATGCGGTATACGTGTTCGTGATGATTCGTGGGTTTCTCGGTTCGTTGACCACGAAACCGGCACGGCGGTTTCTGCGCGAGTCGATGAGCTTGTACGGATTTCTTCAGAGGCGGGGACTGAGGATGCCGGCGGTGACGACGATTCTGGAGAACGTGAACCTGGTCAGCCATAGGACCCGCGAGCTGATCTTTGATAAACAGATTGGGTTTATCCTCCAGGAGCAATGGGACGATTTCGGGAAGCTGACGATCGACAGCACCTCGGTGAAAGCAAACAGCTGCTGGCCCACCGATGGGAGGATTCTGACCGGTCTTTTGATGCGGGCCAATCGTTTGGGTCAGAAGTTGCATATATTCGGGCTGGAGGATTTTCGCAAAGGATGGGTTGGGCGTTGGCTGCAGGAGATGGACAAGCTGGAGTTTCAGATTTGTCTGGCCGCGGGCAAACCGAAGTCGAAGGGCAAGCTGAAGAAACACTACCGGCGGTTGCTCAAGCGGGGCCGCAAGGCGGCCGACTCACTAACGGGGGAACTGAGCCATCTTGAAGAGGGGCTGTCGATGGATTCACTGCCTCCCACTCGCCGGGAGCTTCTGAAGCGGGTATTGAGCCAGATCAGGCGCGATATTGCCGACGCCAAGCGGGTTGTTGAGTATGCTCATGATCGGGTGTTTCACGAAAAGAAGCTACCGTCCACGCAGAAGGTCCTGAGCCTGTCGGACGGATCGGCGGCCTACATCAAGAAGGGCAGCCGCAATCCAGTGATCGGGTACAAGCCACAACTGGTTCGCAGCGAAAACGGTTTTGTCACCAGCCTGATCGTACCGCAAGGCAACGCGGCAGACTCCATTGAGCTGGCGCCGGCCATCGGCGATTCGATCAAGCGCACCGGTGTCATTGCTGAACTGGTCAGCACCGATGACGGATATGCTTCGGCGAAGGGGCGCAAGGAGGTGCTGGGCATGGGGGTAAAGCAGATCAGTATCAGTGGGGCGAAGGGCAAGAAGTTGACCACCCCCGAGGACCGGGAGAGCGAGGCGTATCGCGAGGCACGCCGCAATCGCTCCGCAGTGGAGTCGCTGATGTTCACGATTAAAGATGGATTTGCCTTTGGCGAACTCGGCCGCCGCGGCATCGATGCGGTAGGCGATGAACTGCTCGAGAAGGTTCTGGCCTACAACTTCTGCCGCATCATACTGATGAAGAAACGACGACGGGAGGAACTGGAACAGGCGGCCTGAATCTGCCCGCTTTGCAGCTCGGAGAAAAAAGCACCACGGGATGAGTATGCCTCCAAACAGCGGCAAATATGCGTATTGTGCAGCAAGCCACGCCGATGGCCGCTCAATACCTGCTCATCGGCAGCGTCGGCAGCCTGAAACCCGACGCCTGCCAGCCATAGGCTGGTCCGCCTGTGGCGGAAAACCTGAAACCGTCCGCTCGAAAGGCTTTTCGAATGGGGTCTGGTTAGAGCATGAAGAAAATGGGGAGCAGAGGGAGGGCACTGGAGTCGTTGTCAGGAGGCAATCCGATGGGGTTGCGGGTTTAAGGATTGATCCTGGCGATTACAGACTTCGAAGAGTTCCTCAAGGAAGTTTTCTTTTCGCAGGAGCTTTTTGGGCAATCGACCCACGGCGAGGGTTTTTCTGTTCGCCCGCCAGTGACTGAAGGGGGGTGCTTTCTGTGCAGCCTGGGCAAGCTTTTGGGGCAGATTATCGATACTGCCTAAAACCAGCTCCACATAGCGGGGATTGTGTAAGTTGGGCAGGAGCATGTATTCTTCGGGGAGCGCTTCAAAGTCGCGCGTCAGATTTTTGCGCCCGTGGGTTTGACGGCGTTTGCGCTTGGAGGTGCGCCAGGTGCCTTCCAGCTCATTGGTCGTGCGTACGCTGTCTGGATGGGCCGGTGGGGGAAGCAGCCGCTGCCAGTATTTGTCCAGATGAGTGACCACGGTGCGGTAGAGTTTGGCTTTCGAGGGGTTGGTCAGGGAGGCGCCTTTTTGGCGATATTGGGCACGCAGCAACTGGAGAGCCTCGGTGAGCTCAGCGGCTTGTCCTGCTTGCAACAGATAAGGGTCGCTTAAAGGGCAGGGGCCGCTGGCGCTGAGCCAAAGGGCATCGCGCAAAGCGCTGAAAATGCAAAAAGCGTTTTCATAGATAGTAGCGGCTTCGATGACGAGGGCATCAGCCAGATACTGCTTCAACCCGGTCGAAAGATGAAAGAAGCTTCGCAGAACAGAGCAACTGGCAGGAGCGCGGGCAAGCCACTGCTCCAGGGCGGCATGGGCGCGCACGACCCGCCGATGCCAATAAAGCAGGTAAGGATCGAAGGGAAAGCCCTGGCGGTGACCGTCGCAGGGATAATCCAAAATCCACAATTGCAGGGCCATGAGCAGTTCCCGTGCAAGGGTGGGATCGAAGGGCACTGCGAGCGCTTTGGCGGTGAGCAAATCGGCCAGGACGAGGGCGTGTTTTTCACGGAGGGCGTCACGGAGCTTTGCGGTGATGTGTTTGCGTTGCGCGCGCATGCGCTCCATGAGCTTCAATTGCCGCAAGCGCCCGTTGAGCATCTGCTGGGGTTTTCGATAAAGCTGTTCGCCCACATTGCGGGCGAAATGATAATGGCAGACGCCATGGGGGGCCTGGAAGGTTTCGCTCTCGCAGGCCTTGCTGATCTGAGCGCTTAAATCATGATAGACATGGTGGGGTTGGCCAAAAGCCCGGGCCGCCCGGGCAAAACAGCCACTGATCGTTTCGCTCTGTTCGGAAGGCATTTTCCAGCTGCCCAAAAGGATCCCTTCGTCGGCTTCCTGAACAGCGAAGAAAACCGGCGTCTGCGGTTCCACGGTCCCATCCACCAGCCAGCGCAGGCAAGGGCGAGCGCTCAGGTAATCTTTAAGCACCGGAGCGGCCGCGGCGTGCAGCCGACCCAGATAAAAAAGAAACTTCTGCTGCATCTCATAGAGGCTGCTTTGAGCAATCTGCAGCTGCCCCGGGCCCTCGCGCAGTTCCCTGTGCACCTCTTTGAGGGTGGCGCTTTCGCACAAACATCGCTTGCCCACATAGGCAATCAGATCGTAAGCGTAGCGACTATGCGAGGGCACGATCTGTTCCAGGCGAGCAGAACGGTAGCTGTTGCGGTGGCTCCCTTGCCCCTGCTCGCGCACAACTTCCACCGCCTGGAAGCATCCATAGGAGAAACTGACCACCTTGCGGCGCAGGGTCTTGCGCACCTCTGAAGGACCCTCTTCGTCCTCCCGGGCATCGAAGCGATAACTCGTTTGCGCAGGCACAGCCCCCACCGTTTGCAGGGCCCGTTCAGCCTCTGCCCGCAAATCATGTAACAGCTCCGCTACCGCGATCGGGCCGGTTTTTTTTGAGCGAGTAAAACGCCATCACCCGCTCAATTTGCTCCCCGCTCAGCTCTACTCCCTGCTCTTGCATAAGCTCGACAAGCTCCTTGACCCCGGCCTCGGGATGGCCGATACAGGCGACCAGCAAAGCGATCACGACCATCGTTTCGAGCCCTTCGGGAGCTGCCTGCAAAGCGCCCCCGGGGTCCCCTGCCTGAACTTGTGCCGCTGTTCTTCGCCCTTGCCGCCGCTTTTTCTGTTCGGCCCCGCCCTGTTCCCCGGCCGAGACATACACGCAGTGACGCCCTTCATAGTATCGACTCAACCGCTTCTTTCTACAAAGCACGCTTATGGGGTTGTGCACCCGTACCCCAAGGAGGGTCTCCAACTCAGCCACCGTGTAGCCGCAAAGCGAAGCTCCCACCACCGCCTCCACGGTCTCCTCCAAGGTGCCGTGGCGCGAAAAGCGCCCCTTGCGAAAACGCCACAAACCGGCCCCGTCAAAGCGCGGAATGTCTTTCAAGCTCAGGTAGCCACAATTGGCATTGTAACTGGAGTAATGGCCATATTTTTGCAAAGCCCGATAGACCGTTCGCCGCGACACCCTCTGCTCCTTCATCAGCCTCCACACCGTGCTTACCCGATCCCGCCGTACCGCTTCGACCACCTCCCTCTCTTTACGCGAAAGCTCTTCTTGCATGCACCGGCACAGTATGGAAAGGAGGCAAAACTGCAAACTTTACTTTACATACAATGCCAATACCAACTTTCTCCAGCTCCCTTCGCTTCTACTCAATTGCCACCAGAAATCAACTCCCCGTTCAAAGCGCTTTTGTAACTGATTAATACTCAACAAGTTTCTAACTGAAAACAAACCTGCAGGAAAAGCTCTCTACCTCTAACGAACCCACACACAACAATCGTTGAAACTCCATTCTGGCATACTATGTAATCAATAGAATCTTGCAAGTGCCTGAATAACATTTACTTTGGGTTCTCCAACCCAATTTCGTAATTATGGGCACAAGACCGGGGCAGCTTATGATCATGCTAAACACGTACCTTCCGTACGGCAGACCACGCGAATAGACGCAAATGAAGAAGAATTGACCACGGACTAGCCCGGACATTTCACACACTTCGTAGCGAGACTGTCCCGGCACGCCGGGACTGCGTATCAGTGACTATCCGCAGCACGGCGGGCGACAGCGTGTCGGAACCCTCTGAGGTCGCCGGGCAAGGGAAGGCATTGACACGCAGTGACATCCGTCGTCGTAGCAGAAGATTTGTGAAATGTTCGGGCTAGAGCCGTCTCCGCTGCGCTTTGCCGAGCCAGGGAAGGCATCTCGGAATACCCTGGTAACCTTGTCCGGGACCTTGTCGACACCACATCATTGAATACCAGCACGTTACACCACAAAACGTGTTCAGAAAACTAAGTTTGACGGATTGTAATACAGATTTTCGGGCTAGCCCGAAAATTTCACAAATCTACTACGACGACGACGGATGTCACTGCGTGTCAATGCCTTCCCTTGCCCGGCGACCTCAGAGGGTCTTAACACACTGTCGCCCGCCGTGCTTCGGAAAGGCATTGACACGCAGCGATCTACGCCGTCTCGCTACGAAGTGTGTGAATTGTCCGGGCTAGGAGCCTGCCGGACTCAGCACGATAAAATGAGGTCGCTGCCGCAACCAATTGCAAAAACATGCGAACCTCGTCATTGCGAGGAAGAATGACGAAACAATCCAGATTTTCGGGGCCTCATACCCGTGGATTGCCGCGCTACGCTCGCAATGACAAACGAATGGTCGAGCCGGATCACTTGGAATTGTCCGATTGATAGGAACTATAAGGCTCCTAATACTCTTTCCCATAAACTACGGGATATTTGCTCGTCGCCTCTGACGCGGACAAAGAGGAGGCGCCGTCCGAGGCATTTAACACTCCGAAAAGGGTCCCGACGAAGTTCAGGGTAGTCACCGGACTGGGATCTTCGCGACGATTGTTAATACCCTGGGTGATCCAACCATCCCTCGCTCTCCCTCGTACCTGGTGGGCGACCAAATCTCCGTTTGTATCCCTATATACGGCAATCATTCCTGCACCCAGGTAATCGAAATCGGTCATCTCTACTAAGAGCACGGAATTCTCTCCGTAAAGCGGTAGCATTGAATTTCCAGCGCCGCGCATGACACGCCATGATTCACTCAATTCAGCGACTTTTTCAGCATCCCTTATCGCTTTCTTATAGGGCAAAGAAAGCGCGCCTTCCTGCCCGCTTCCCAGACATGCACCCGCGCTGATGGCCAATATCATTAAAACTGCTCCTACACGGATCGGACTTCTGGTGGATTTTTTTCTCATGCCCAATAAATCGTTCGGAAGGGTGGTCGATATGATACCCCGATCTCTGTAAATCCTTCACCGTTTTTCTGGATTTCGACTCCATGAAATCCTGTAGATGAATCGCACCGTCATATATATTCTGAATCGCAACCACTTGATAATCAGTAACTCGTAACTCGCAGCACTTTGTGGAAGACGAAAAGCTTCCGCGTTCCGCTACACATTTCGATTCGGACTGTAGCGGAAAGCGGATGCTTTTCGTCTTCCCGAATTTCCGAGAACGAGAACGAATTCTAATCCGCTAACTGGCAATCTCCGCCGTCGAATTGACCAAAAGTCGCGCCGGAAAACCCGCATGGGCATTGAAGTTTCGGTTCACAGATTCGATGTACATCCACACGAGTCGCCTCCCCCGGGCGGCATTTCTCTAAGGAGCAGCGCCACGACAGCATTCGAGCAACGATCGAAACCACAATCCCAGACAAGCAATGATGGAATCTTCTGGAATCCTCAGCTCCCCGCCCTGCTCTCTAGGAGCCCGTCCCTTTAAATCGCGAATGTTTCTCGCCCGCATTATCCGCGCCTGTCCGCGTCGACTTAGACTGACCCTCATTTTCGCCTCGCCGGCGGCTCTCACACTCTCGTGCGAAACAACCGAACAGGCTGCCGGTCCCGTCTCGACAGTTGATCGGGCGAAAGCGCGTCACGCGGCAAAGACATTGCGCGCAGGTATAAGAGGAGGAACCTACGGACAAGGGGGCGGCACCTCGATGGAACCGATTTACGGACCCAACACGATTCTGGTAATGGCCCCTATTGAATTCAGCCAGCTAAAGTCCGGAATGATCGTCGCTTACAAAAACTCAAATGGAATGAATACCGTGCATCAGCTGATCTACAGAAGGGGGCGAAATTGGGTGGCAAAGGGGTTAAATAACTCTAGATCCGATCGGGAACCAGTGACACGCGAAAATCTGATCGGCGTTGTCTACGGGGTATTCACTTCGAGTCAGAAGACTGACAATCACCCGTAGCCTCGTTCTACTTCGAAGATCTCACTATTAACAGGACGCGGTCAATCGATAAGAGCAGGGCCGCCTTCGAAGAAAGCGGGCTCTCAATCCTACGCGAGGATGTTCGCTGCCTTCTTTTTGTCCTTTTCAATCTGTACCTTCAACGCCGCGAGATCGGGGAATCTCTCTTCCGGGCGAAGGAAACTGTACCATTTTACGATAGCGTCATCACCTGCGACAAGCCGGGTATCTTCGAGCAGATGCACTTCGAGGAGCGGTTCAGACTCGCCCGTGACAGTTGGCTTAACGCCATAATTGGCTACCCCCGCAATCCAGCTCTCGTCGGTTTGGCTGCTAACCCTTACTGCGTAGACGCCGTAACAAGGCTGCAGTTCCGGCATCCAAGTCAGATTAATTGTTGGAAATCCAATTTTTCGCCCGATCTGCCGACCGCTCAGAATAGATCCCGAACTGAAATATATGTATCCCAGCTGAGCATTGACTTCCTCTATTCGACCAGTTCTCAGATCCTCTCTAATCCTGGTGCTGCTGATATACCTTCCGCTGTGTCTGATACGCTCCGAACTGAATACGCTAATCCCGATCTTCCGAGCCTCCTCGATCAAGAGACGCACATCTCCTCTTCGTCCCCGTCCGAAGTGATAATCCTCCCCGACATATATCGCCGATAGGGTAGGAAGGGCACCTCTTAATAGTTTTGGGAATTCCTCCGCCTCGATGGCAGCAAACTCCCGCGTGAACTTTTTCCGAATCACCAAATCCATCCCGCGATCGATCAGAATCTGAGTCTTCTGATCGAGAGGAATGATGAGTCGGGTAGCCTTTTCGGGATATAGAATGCTGCTCGGATGAGGGGAAAACGTCAGCACCCCGGAAACACCGTGGCTACCCCTGGCGGACTGAATAGCCCGTTCAATTACGGTCCGATGGCCCAGGTGCACACCATCGAACATACCGACAGCCATATGGAGCGGACGCGAACCGAGTTCTACCGCATCCAGGCTGTCACATATTGCGGGAAGCCTCATAGCACATTACTCGGAACCAGCTGATAAGCGGGTATAAGCAACCGTTGAATAAGGTCGGTCGTTGATGCTTCAAACTCTTCCAGGGAAACCGCATCCTTCAAATGAACCCTTTCAATGGCGATGCGTCGAAGGGTAACCAGGTGCGCACCGCAACCGATTCTTTGACCAAGATCGTGGACCAGAGTACGCACATAGGTGCCTTTGCTGCAAGAAATTCGGAAACCAACCAAAGGCAAGTCGACTCCTTTCAATTCGATTGAAGAGACACGGATAAAACGTGCCTCCCGTTCCACCACTTTTCCTCTTCGGGCCAGCTTGTAAAGCGGTACACCGCCAATTTTCTTGGCCGAAAACATGGGTGGAATCTGATACTGATCTCCCACAAATTCATCAAAACAGGCACCTACCTCTTCTACACTGAGTTCGGGAACAACCTTATCTTCTACAACTTCACCTTCTGTGTCATGCGTCTCGGTCGACTGGCCCAGCTTCAACGTGCCCTCGTATATTTTATCCAAACTCATCAAGTACTGGGAGACCTTCGTCGCTTTGCCGACAAGAATAATGAGGAGCCCAGTGGCCGTCGGATCGAGTGTCCCGGCGTGCCCTACCCGCCTCATCTGCAGACGACGCCGTACTCTATTTACCACATCGTGAGAGGTAATTCCGAAAGGTTTGTCGACAAGTAGAATACCTTCGAAAGTCTGATCTGAAGAACCCATGAATGACCACGGTCTCAAGATGAGGGTAGCGACTCGAAATGAAACTTCAGCTTTTGCACCAAGAGGGGGAAGAAACCCTTGAGAGTGTCTCTGTAATTGAAGCCCGCCGCACAAGCATGCCCCCCTCCATTAAAAGAGTGCGCTATTCGATCCACTCTGTGTATGGGATCAATGGAGCGAAAACTCCCTTTTATCGCACCATTTTGCTCCTCAATCAGCACACCGATCTGCACACCGTTTATCGCTCTTGTATAATCCACCAATCCCTCAGAATCCTCCTTCGTTGCACCTGTCTCCTCATAGACGCCGTCTCGAAGAATACCAATACAAACCTTGCCTTCACATTCGAATTGCAGCGAAGCAAGGAAGTGCTGCAGCAGCCGAAATTTACTAATACTCTCCTGCTCGTAGAGCTCAATCGCGGCCTCAGCCGGATTCGCTCCACTCTTTGACAATCGACGGCAAATATCAAATACCTGACTGCTGGTTGCGGCAAAGCGAAATTGCCCTGTGTCAGTGGCTATACCAACATAGAGCGCCTGCGCCGAAATCGGATCTATGGGTAACCTGCAGTCGAAGAATATACCCGCCAATATTTCAGCTGTAGCGGAGGACTCGCCATGTACGAAATTGTGTTCCCCGTAACAGTGGTTTGATATGTGATGGTCGATGTTGGCGAAGGTTTTGCCGAATCGATCCTGCAGGTCTCTCCCTACCCTGACCACATCCGCGCAGTCGACGTTCACCGAAATCAAGTCCTTCCCCTGGAATTCACCAGCGAGAAAAAATGGAGTATCTTTAACGAATCCACGAAGGACACGCGGTATCGAATCCGGACCGATCGCTACTGCTTCAATGCCAAGCGATCTTAGACACCGGCACAACGCTATTTGCGATCCAATACAGTCTCCGTCCGGACGCAAATGCCCCAGGATGGCCACCTTTTCCCCTTTGAGACTTTCCACAACCCCCAGGAAATCTTCGCGGAATTCCGGATAATAAAGATTCATTACGAACTTTCGTCCAAACCGAGTTGATCGATAAGGAAATTCAGATGCGCGCCTCTCTCCATAGACTCATCGTAGACAAATTCGAGGGCGGGCAAGTATTTTAAAACTATGCGTTTACCTACAAATCTTCGTATTTCGCGCACCTCCCTCGCGAGAAAAGTACGCGCCGAATTCGATTCCTGCTCGCCGCCCAAAACGGAATAGTAGACTCGCGCATTCCTCAAATCGGCCGAAACTCTAACGTCGGTAATTGTAATATAGACCGACTCCGATTGATATCGTGTATGCAGAATTTCACTGATCTCCCGTTTGACCAGCTCACTCACCCGTACCATTCGCTGTCCCATGTTTCCTCCAGTGAGCTTGAGAAATGCAAAAGCAAAACTCCATTGAACAAAATAGACTCAGTTTTTCCGAATGCCTTCCTAGTCCCGGAAAGCCGCGATCGGACTTTATGCCTTTTTTCGAAGGATTTACCCGGTTTCCTTCCGATCCCGGCTTGCCTGGACTAGAAAGGAATCTGTCGGTCTCATCTGGGTCTGAATATCGATCTTTCATCATGAAATCTACACCTCGGAGATGTTAGGAATGCTAAGTCCGACAGATTCCTAGAGCGATGGACGCACTTCCTTTGTTTCGAAGCACTCGATGATGTCTCCATCTTCAAAAGAGTCAAAATCGTCCAACCGTATACCACACTCATAACCCGCTCGTACTTCATTCGCGTCTTCCTTAAATCTCTTCAATGCAGACACCTTGCTCTCCACCTGCACATCTCCGTTCCGCAGAACACGTGCATTGCCGTCGCGCGAAATACGTCCCTCTGTTACCATACATCCCGCCACCTGACCGGACTTTCCGACTGGGAAGATCTGCCTCACATCGGCTGCTCCAACCTTAATCTCGTGCAACTCCGCTTCGAGCGTATCCGCCATCGCTTCCTTAACTATCTCAATCAACTCGTAAATTACATTGTGGAGATAAATGCTGATACCGTGATGTTTCGCTTCACTGGATACACCGGCTTCTAAATTGACGTTGAAACCCACGATGGCGGCATTGGAAGCGCTTGCCATAAGCACGTCGTTTTTGCTTATCGGCCCAACCGCACATTGTACAATCTCCAGTTCCACTCTCTCACTTTGAATATTTTCAAGGCTACTCCCGAGCGCTTCCACAGTACCAAATACGTCCGCCTTTAAGACCACGCGAAAGACCTTCTTTTGAGTTTTCGCAATGGCGGCTAATAACCCCTCCAGTGTCGAATCCTTCTCGTTGGGGGCTTGTCTCTGATCCTCCCTCCTCTGTAGCAGATCATGCTCTTCCGCCTCGCCCTTAGCCAATTTCTCGTTCTTAACAGACCGAAAAATCGCACCCGAATCAGGAGGGCTCGACCAGCCGATTACTTTGACCGGAGTGGAAGGTGGTGCGCTTTTTACGGTTTCCCCACTTTCATCTGTCATGGCCCGTACCTTACAATAGTGGCTACCACTTAAGAGCGTATGGCCACATTTCAGTGTGCCTTTCTGCACTATCACAGAAGCCGTCGCTCCTCTTCCCGCTTCCTTTTGAGCCTCGATTACGACGCCTTCCGGAAGACACTTCGGGTTTGCCTTAAGCTTTTCCATCATCTCCGCCTGTAGTAAGATGCTATCAAGCAATTCGTCGATATTCTCTCCATTCAAGGCAGAGATCGGTACGGTAAGCGTTTCACCCCCCCAGTCTTCCGCGGCGATTTCACGCTCCTGCATCTGCCTTTTTACCCTGTCGATATCGGCTCCCTTCGTATCGATCTTATTTACGGCTACAATTATTGGAAGATCTGCGCTGCGTAGGTAGCCCAAAGCCTCGTCCGTCTGGGGCATGAATCCATCGTCGGCCGCGACGACCAGAATCGCCACATCCGTGGCACTTGCACCTCGTGCCCGCATCTTCGAAAAGGCGGCGTGTCCCGGGGTGTCGATAAAAGTAATCTTGTAATCGTTGTGCTCTACCTGGTAAGCGCCAATATGCTGCGTTATGCCACCCGCTTCCCCGGCGACCACGTTTGCTTTCCTGATAGTGTCGAGCAGGGTTGTCTTACCATGATCGACATGCCCAAGAATACAGACCACGGGTGGGCGGGGCTCGAGGAATTTCGCCTCATCTTCCTTCGGCTCTTCCTTCTTCTTCTGAACCAGTTCTACCTGGCCTTCACCACGGTGCCTTACTTCCAGTTCAAATCCATGCTTAAGGGCCAGTTTTTGCGCGACTTCCTCTTCGACCACCTGATTCATCGAAGCGAATATGCCTAACTCCATAAGCTCCGATATGAGACGGAATGGTTTGAGACCCAGGTGACCGGCAAAATCGCGCACAACAATCGGCGGTTTGAGTTGCAGTTTCTTCAGGTCTTTGGGCGCCGTCTCCTCCACTCCTTCAGAAACCTCTTCGGCATCTGTCTGGACGGCCGGAGGTGCCGCGGTCTGAGCCGGATTCGGCGGTGCTGA
The DNA here is from genome assembly GCA_965215885.1 of Candidatus Moanibacter sp. Lineage (GTDB taxonomy): Bacteria > Verrucomicrobiota > Verrucomicrobiia > Opitutales > UBA2987 > CBDCEW01. Next base: position 125,315 of record CBDCEW010000099.1, on the reverse strand, counting down.
TGCAGGCATTCCCGCCGAATGCACGCTCCCCGATAATGACAAAGTTCGCGATACGAGAGGTGCCGGCGGCACTTGCGTCGATGCCGGCTCTGTTGAGATTCGGAGAAAGGGAGGTGCGCCAGGTTGAATTGGCTCAGGCGAAACCGTCGGAAGAATCTTCGGCTGCGGCGGTTTAATGATCCCCGCAGCCGACTTTTTTGCCTCCTCGCGCTCCAAACGCTCCTGATCGGCTTCTTCCTTTGACTTGACAAAGACACCAGGAGGCAGGCCCGCCTTCGAAATCTCCACGGGCGCTTCCACAGTTTCGGGCTCGGGAGCCTTTTCTACGCGTTCTCCAAATTCCTCTACCAGACTTTCGGCGGAGATATTATCTACCGTACTCGAAGCAGTCTTTACCTCGTGGCCACGCTCCTTCAGGAGTTCTATTAACTCCGAATTGGTCATTCCAACTTGCTTGGACAGCTGGTAGATTCTGACGCTCATAGAATGAATTCAATTTCGTGCCTGCCGGGAAACAGGATTACCCGTATTAAATGCCATATTACTGATCGATTTTGCGTGCGCTTCGGTAGTCATTCACATGCTCAATTATCTCCGTAGCGTCTTCCATGGTAAAGCCCGCATCGACAAGATCGGCAACCTCTACATCGACAAACGCCTCTGGATTAACAATCCCGATTTCAACGAGCTTCTGGCCGGATTCGTCGGTTATACCCGGAACTCCATGCCATCCGGCAACTGCTGCCTGCACTCTTTCATCAAATCCGAGGTCCAGACGCTTTTCCTTTGAAATATCAAGTTTCCAACCCAGGAGCCGGCTGGTCAGGCGAGCATTCTGCCCCCGGCGACCAATCGCCACCGATAGATCATCCTCTGATACCTCGAAGAGAATGCGGTGAGTAGCCTCATCAATCGTAATGTTGCGAGGTATAGCCGGCCTGATCGCTTCCTCCAGCATCTTAAGAGGATCACTGAAATAGCGAATTATATCAATCTTTTCTCCCCCGAGTTCACGCACAATACTTTTTACACGGGCGCCGCGCGCGCCCACGCAAGCGCCTACCGGATCAACTTTTGGATCCTTGCTGTTAACTGCGATCTTCGTCCGATACCCCGGTTCACGCGAAATCGCTTCAATCACAACCGTGCCATCCGCAATTTCCGTAACTTCGAGTTGAAAAAGACGTCTCACAAAACGGACGCTCGCCCGACTTAGGATGAGCTCGGGTCCTCGATTGGTGTGATCGATATTCAAAAGTAAACAACGGATACGCTCTCCGGGCGCATAATCCTCACCCGGCACTCGCTCTTTCGGCAAGAGCACCGCTTCCGCTTTTCCGAGGTCGACAATCAAGTCTCCTCGCTCGCGTCGCCGCACGACTCCCGATACGATATCGCCCACCATATCCTTGAAATCATCGTAAATCCGCTCCTTCTCATACTGCCGTAGCCGCTGCATTATGGACTGCCGAGCCGTCTGAGCCGCTATCCGGCCTAAATAGGCAGGATCAATCTCCTTCTCTACGATATCTCCTACTTTCGGATTGCTATTGTACAATCGCGCCTTCTCCAGGTGAATTTCCGTCTTGGGATCGCTCACCGAATCCACTACCTGTAGCTTCATCCACGCATTGAGCGCTCCTGTCTTTGGGTCAATCTCAATTCTTAATTCCTGGCTCGAGTTGAAGCCTTTCTGGGCCGCACCGCGGATCGCATTGACAATCGTCCCGATCATCTCCTCCCGGGCGATTCCTTTTTCTCTCTCCATGTATTCCAGAACCGATAGGATCTCGCTGCTCATAAGGCCTTCTTAAATGGCAAGAATTGAAAAAAAAAGCGGGCCAATGCCCACTCTCGAAATTAATGAGAAGTTGGAAAGCCTTCAAATTAGGTGCCCTCATAACCCTTGTCAAGCACCTCCTTATGGTTCACTTGCTTTCCCCAATTTGAGAGCCTTCCCACGGCGCATGAATTGGTCTACCACGGCATCTCCTCACCATTCCAGTTGAGAAAGCGACCGGAGTCCTCAATGGTTACGCGCTCAAAAATCCTACGCATAGCGGAGATCGACTCCTCGGGCATAATTTCGGCCCCCTCACCACCCATCTCCGTCTTTACCCAACCCGGGCCCTGCTGCAGCACGATGATGCCCTCCTCGCGGAGACTTAATGCGAGCATCTTTCCAATCATGTTAAGCGCGGTTTTGCTCGCATTGTAGGGCAGTGAACCAGCGTTGCCCAACGCTTCGATCTGTGCAATGGAACCGATAACTGAGCTGATATTTACAATCAATTTCCTGCTTCCATTTCGGAGCAAGGGGAGAAAACACCGAGTAACGAATATGGGCGCCAATGTGTTCACTCGTATGACATCCTCCATCTCACGCATGGTCAGCTTTTCAAACGGTGTCCATACTGCCACTCCCGCATTATTGATTAAAATATCAATGGCCGAAAAATCACGCCTGATCCTTTTCGCTGCCTCTTCGATCGAATCCATTGAGGAGACATCCAGTTCAGAGATAGAAAGCGTTTCCGGGTAATCCTGCTCCAGATTTTCCAGTGCCTCCGCCTTGGCCGAATTTCGACAGGTGGCTAGGACTCGCTCGCCGGCAGCGAGATACTGCCGCACAAACTCGAATCCTAACCCTCGACTTGTTCCCGTAATCAATATTGTCTTCATCACGAACTCTCCTCAAACTCAAATCCTTCAACATCCCAGCATTCCAGCATTCGAACACTCCAGCACTCCATACCTCCGACTCTCTACATCCCCGATCCCATCAGATACTGGAGAGAGCCCTGGAAAGAGCCGTTTGATGCCGGCCAGACTCTCCCATCGATCAGTTCGGCCTGTCTGAGGAGCTTTCGCAACGCGTCCGGCGCATCACCGCCATACCAGTGAAACCAGATGTCAAAGAGACCCCTCCCCGTCCTCGCCGAGATCAAAGGCAAGAAGGCATCGCACACCAAGGTGTCGAATCGACTACCCGTAATCGCTCCGACCACAACCCGTTCATTGAGGTATTCCCGGAAGTGCCTCAATTCTGTTTCCCTGCGGAAAACAGCGGTTTCGAAAAATCCGGAAGGCCCTGTCCTTAATCCTGCGCAGGCATCTATCAGCGCACCAGGCCAGTCCGGCTTCCGCTCCAACATCAAGAGATACTGTTCCAGTCGCTTCCGTGGATGGTTGGGTGGTCGAAGTCCGGCCAATCTCCAATGCCCTTTCAGTTCTTCAAAAAAGGTCGCAGCTACGGCCCCTCCACCGGCTATTTCTTCGAGCGGATGACGAGTCGCCAACGTAATCATTGGGCCTCGGTTACGCCGGTATCCAAGCACCTCCATAGCACTCTGATGACACGACTCCTCCCAACCGCTGCATTCGATGCGCTGTCGGGAATAAGCCACTTTCTGTCCCCACCGGATCAATGCCTTCTCCCGCAACAGTTTTCTTCGCTCAGGTAAAGGACTCCGCAAGAGGGGAAGAACGACATCCAACTGATCACGTTCCTCAAGGGCGAGGAGCACTTCATCATTGGCATACTCTTCAATATTCTGGTGCAGCCAGGGCAACAAAACGAGATTATGCGGGCTCGTCCCGTGAACCATAAGCGGCAGTTTATCGGTCCTTACTGGAGCAAAAAGAACCACATGAAGCACTACTCTGCAGAATTCGGTGTCCTCATGGTGTCCGTGTTGAAACCAGTCACGCATGTAAAAGTGCACCTCGACATCACCAAAAAGCCGATCACCCCCCACCTCCAATTCCGCATTCTTGAAATCCGGTCCTTCCTGAAGATTCCAAATTCCCGGCGCCAGGATGTTCAGCGGCATTCCATCCGCCGTCTTCAATCCCTCCTTTCGGAAATCGCCTCGCAGCCAGATTTTCTGCAGAAGCTTTTCCGAAACCGTAATCGGACCATACAATCCCTGAATCTCCGCAACTTCGCCGGCTTTCACAATCACACTGCGCATCGGCTTCTCAATCCCCCTTTTCCATTCATCCTTCACCCTTCACCCTTCATCCTTCTCCCCCACTCCCTCTCTGTCTCCTTTCGATGTCGCTCCAGACTGTCGGTCTGCATCTGCTCACATCTTTCCACCCGATCTTGCAAGTCGTCAGGTGTGATAACCCAAGCGCCGAGAGTCCGCACAGTTTCGCTGATCATATTGTCGCGCGTCACCACCGTTATCTTTTCAGGCGCTTTCGCGCCATACACGTACTGCTCAATAAGCGCATCGGCGCTCGACCCGGCCGGCGCGTAAACATGCGAAAACGTCAAATCGCCAATCGGTCTCTCGATATCGATATCGTCGCCACGACCGTCAAACACGATCGTCATGCGGACACCGTCGAAATCGTGGACTACCCTAACGCAATCCGCCAGACGTTGCTGGGCCACATCACTCCCCTGTTCCAGCGCCTTCCGCAACTCCGGCCAGGCGTGAATTACATTGAATCCGTCGATCAGCAGATGTTCGCCGCTAGACATGAATGAGCGACTCCAATAGTACCAACTGTCTCCCCTTTCGCAATGAACATCTCGCAACTGGCCTGGAAATTTCGCGAGAGTTCCAATCTGCGATCGACGAGCAAGCGGGACAACATATCTATCACCAAGACGGGGTGACGCAGCTTCTATGTTCGTATTTCGCCGAATAACGAACAAAAAAACTAAGTCAGTTCGGCCGCCAACGTGTTCCTCACGGGAACAGACCCAGACGTAAAGCAAGGTGAAACTTCAGCGGTATCAGGACGAAATGCTCCCGCATTCCGCTACGTGCTTCGATTCGGAAGGTAGCGGAATGCGGGAGCATTTCGACGGTATTGCCACCGAATTCAACTGTTATGAACCGCCCACTACCCCGTTGGATAACCTGAGCCTGTTTGCCTCGATATAGCGTTGCGACGACGGGTCGAACAACTCTGCCGTAGTAACCGTTTAGCGTTTTTGAGGCTGCCCCGGTCTTGTGCCGCTCGATTCACTCCCTCACACTCCGTGAGCCAACAGGGTACCGAATGAGAGCGATGATACTAGGAACCAGCCGGGAGCAATTGGCGCTCCAGGAACTTGCGATGCCCACCCCGGGCCCCGATGAAGTTCTTATAATGATCGGCGCCTGCGGCGTCTGCCGCACCGACCTCCACATTGTCGACGGGGAGTTGACGGAGCCGAAGCTACCTCTGATACCGGGACACCAGATCGTCGGGATAGTCGAGGGCCTGGGTGCCAAAGCAAGGCGTTTTCAGATCGGAGAGCGAGTGGGGGTTCCCTGGTTGGGAGGCGCCTGCGGACATTGCCGATATTGCAAGGATGACCGCGAGAATCTGTGCGACGACCCGATTTTGACCGGCTATCAGAAAGATGGCGGCTTCGCCGAATACTGCGTGGCTCATGAGGATTTCTGTTTCCCACTACCAGATGACTATTCCGATCTGGAGGTTGCCCCTCTCCTCTGCGCCGGGCTCATCGGTTATCGCGCCTACCGCATGACAGGAGATCCCGAAAACCTCGGTCTTTACGGATTCGGCGCCGCCGCCCATATCATAGCCCAGGTGGCAGAGTTTGAGGAACGAAAAATCTTCGCCTTTACGCGGAGAGGTGACAGAGAAGGCCAGGAATTCGCGCGCAACCTCGGTGCCAGTTGGGCCGGAAATTCCGAAGAAACACCTCCTGAACTACTCGACGCCGCCATCATATTCGCTCCCGTCGGCGCACTCGTTCCCGCCGCCCTCAAAGCCGTTCGAAAAGGAGGCACCGTCGTTTGCGCGGGAATTCATATGAGCGATATCCCCGGCTTCCCTTACAAGGACCTTTGGGAGGAGCGCGTCATCCGTTCCGTCGCCAATCTCACTCGACAGGACGGAACCGACTTCCTCGCTCTCGCACCCAGAATTCCAATTCAGACAGAAATCACAGTATATCCACTGGAAAATGCAAACGAAGCCTTAGGTGATCTGCGCAACGGAAATCTGAACGGCAGCGCGGTTCTTGGCCTATTTTGAGTTCCCCAAACATTCAATCAGTTGAAGGGGACAGGAGGCGGAATGTCATAGAATTTGCCGTGATGTGAAAAAGAACGGCTGTTAAAAGCCTTAAAGATGATCTCGACCTGTTCCTCAAAACGCTCTCGGTTGGCATCGGAATCGGTAATCGTGCTCGGGACTCCAAAAGTATCGACTTCGCGGCAGTGGTATCCGCGACCGATGCCGAAGATGACCCGCCCTCCGGTCAGGATATCGGCCATGGCATAATCCTCCGCCAGCCGCAGCGGGTGCCACATCGGGGCAATATTAAAACCACAGGCGAGTTTGATGTTCCTGGTAAGATGGGCCAGATGGACGAAGAGCATGAGCAAGTTGGACGTGCATTCATAACCCTCCCGCTGGAAGTGATGCTCGGCGCCCCAGAAGCTGTCATACCCAAGACGGTCCATCGCCTGCACGATGGCCAGCGTTTTATCGAATACGGTGTTCAGATGCTCGTCTGAAAGCCAGCGCTCGTTTACCGGAGTTCCTTCCAAACCAATATCCTCCAAGTCTACGTGCCCAGCGTAAATACTGCCGAATTTGGTTATCATCTCTCCTAAAATCAGAATTATTACGGGAAACATACAGCGAAAACAACGGCAATAAGAATGACTGTATCGACTAGTCAGCCGGAAACGGCCAATGAACCCGACAGGGATCTCTCTTCCGCCCAGCGCAGCCATGCCCAGCGGAACGTTCTCCTGAGTAGTCTGTTTGGTCCCATCACATTCAATATCCTGGCGGGACAGTACATGATGCTTTTCGCTTCGGATGTTCTGAAATTTGACCCCTTAAGCATAGCGACAATTTTTGCTCTCGTGCCACTGGTGAGCATCCTTCGCATCGCTGCTGTCAGACACGTTCGAAGATTTGGTCGCATTCGCACATTTATAAGCGGGAGGATAATACAGGTCGTGGTAGTCGTAATCCTTCTAACCCTGCCATATGCGCACCTCTCCCTCACCCTCCTGACAGTGCTGCTCATGATTTTTCTCGCTGCCAGGGAATTGGGAATCAATCTTGTATGGCCGTCCCTCATCCGGGATATTACGACGACGAGAAATCGCGGTCGATATCTCGGGCGTCTACAGTTTTCATTCTCTATTACGACCCTGCTTATCAGCGGAGCCATTATCGTCGTAGTGGGCGCTACAATCACTCAGGAGCAATACAGGATCTTACTTGGAATCGCACTGATTGGACTCGTCAACAGCTGCTTCTGGATTCGCCGAATACCGGACCGCGCAGAGGCAGATACTGCAAGTTTGAATGAAGAAACCGTTCGTCGTCGCTCCTTTTTCTATATCCTGAGGAGCTCGCCACTTCTCCGGCTTCCGCTTCTGGTTTCGCTACTCTCGATCGCCGCCAGTCTTCCCCTCGCGATCGTCTATTTCAGGCAAGTCCTTGAGGTGCCCGCCAATCTCGTCACTATCTACATATTCACCATTACGCTGGGTCAGGTCCTCTTCTTTTACATCTGGGGGCAAATGGCCGATACTATTGGTTTTCGTCCCATGCTCATAGGACTGCTGAGTCTAACCGCAGTTGCCACCCCAATCATCTTTTTCGTGCCTCCCTTCTCGGAGGTGGGATTCAGCTGGTCCACATTGAATCCGGAGACGCTGATGGGGACAGGAGCTTTGCTCCTTCTTGGTTTATCCAACGGAATTCTAACATCGGGGATCTTCACCGTCGCGACGTCGATTCAACACTATCACGTTCGGCCGGAAGAAAGTCTCGAGGCGATGAACATATTCTCGGTCGTGCAGGTCACTTTTCAGGCCCTCGTATTCTTCCTCGCCGGCATCTTTCTCACTCACATCGTCATGCCCGGAGGCATTCATCCCCTTTGGAACGGCTTAATCCATCTCGACTGGTATAAGGTCTATGCCGCAGTAGTGGCTCCTCTCCTATTACTCGTATCCATACCCATAGCGAAGAGACTCCCGAATCTCCGACCCTGGTTCAGAGTAAGTGATTTCTTCTCAGCCCTTTTCCATAGCCCCGCCCGCACCGTATATGCCAGCCGGCGAGTCTACGACGAAGCAAAAGAACGAAGAGCGGAACTGGCTCACTGGTTTGGAGCAAACCCTAACCCCATGGTCATTGACCCCCTCCTCGAATTGCTGCGCGACCCCTCATATGATGTTAAGGTGGAATCGATTCGCAGTCTCGCCCATACAGGGTCAGCCCTCGCCGGGCAGGAACTTTCAATTATCCTGGCAGACGAGGAACACCGATCGCTCTGGGACCACACAGCGTGGGCCCTCGGAGAATTAAGACATATACCAGCATCTGAATTACTCGTTGTGAGACTCTCTCAGGAAATGCCACCCCGCGTCCGGGCAATGTCCGCTCGAGCGCTCGGAAAAATAGGTGACGAGACTGCTATAGGCCCGCTCGTGAAGATATTAGAGGAAGAAAATCGTAATCTTTCCGTGGTATCGGCGGCCTGTCTTTCTCTCCTCCAACTTGATGCTCGCGAACATGCCGTTTTGGCCCTCGACGCGCTCCTGCGTCTGAGAAGCAGGGAAGACCGTTACGAATTAATGAGCGCCTTTTGCGAATGGCTCGAGATTCGCGTTCATTGGCTGCTTAATTCCACGAGCGACCAATCTTCCTGGGCGAGCCTTAACACTCACCTCGACTTCCGTTCCGACTCATGGAGGAAAGACCATCAGTCAACTATCAATGCATTCCGCGAAAAGAATCACGATCAAATAGTCAGGTTCCTGATCGAGCAACTGGAGGCCGCCGAAAATGATCGCTATCCTGCCGCGCGAGCCCTTGCCCAAGTCGCCAAAGAAACAGACCAGTGGTCCCCCCTCTCCGTTCTGGCAACCGCCTGGCTCCTGTATAAGGGATGATCGCAATTGTAGACTTACTATGCATGCCTTTCGACTGGCTCAGGGTTTTCAACCCATCGGCGGGCTCAGGGCAGGCTGGGTTTGCCGGCGGTTGGCTAACATTTAATGAAGGTAGAAGCGGGCTTGGAAGAAACCCACCCCTAACCCCTCCCAGGAGGGGAACTTAGTAAACGAGCTCCCCAGTGAACAGATCCCCTCCTGGGAGGGGTTAGGGGTGGGTCGCCCTCCCAGGAAGAGGTGTCCGGCATGTCTCGGCGAAGAGAGAGCGGAGCGAAGACGGAAGGGTGGGTCAAGGTTTCACTCTGCCGTACGGCAGAGTTTGATCCGGCAAGGGTCTGCGCGCCGGGGGCCGGACTAATCCGAAAAATGTCGATGGGCTCCGCGCACGATGAATACTCCCCGTCCCGGCATGCCGCGGACGGGGTATCTAACTCTTTCGCCAATTGGACAAAAATTGCCGACTCTATTCTCGTGATTAAATTCTGAAGATTTTGGTCGATAAAGAGTGGGAAATAGGTTAGCCTTGATCCCACTCTTATTAGAACAACCAAAATCCCAGACTTCCCCTACGAGATTCTGGGGACAAACTATGGCAGCTGAAGAAGCGAGGCTCAGGGAGAAGCAGTTCTCCCATATTAGAAGGTTGAAGCGGCTGATGCGCCCTTTGCCGCGCCACGCCACCTTGCATCGGTATCCCTTTCTTAAATGGTTTACCGTATTCGCTCGCAAGCGCGCCTATTTGTGGTCCTTTCGCACGAAGCACACCGTGCCCGCCTTTTACGCGGGTTGCATTCTCGCCTTCATGCCACTATTCGGCGCACAGATACCCCTCGCCTTTGTTGGAGCGTTGATTTTCAAAGCAAATCTGCCGATCCTGGTGGGGCTCCAGCTGATCTCAAACCCCCTGACGGTACCATTCATCTACCTAACCGCTTTCTCCATAGGTGACTTTCTTTTCAGCATTTTCGGCGACACGGGACAAATGGCCCAGGTTTCCGGCCTTCCGGAGGATACAAACCTGCTCAAACAGGGAGTATACAACGTCACGGTGATGATGGTTGGAGGAATGATAATCGGATATTTTGCGGAATTCATTTCGAGCCTTCTCTACAGAATCGCAGCCATACGTGCATCAAGGTCCCTTTCCAGAATGAGCGAGATTCGGCAGATCAAATCAGCCAAATCTTCGGACAGTGTTTCTACTGCGCAAGAGGCTTGAGCCCGCTTTTCCTAGCTGTTTCCGTCGGACTAAAGGTAGGTGTTTAGCGCGATGGCTTATGGTCTTAAAGTTCTCGCAGATTTATTCGCCGTTCGGGGTCATGACCTTAAGAAGTGGCTGTTTTTCCGCTTCGCTGAGGGGGTCAGGCCTTACAAATCGCCCTTCACAGGCTCAGGGCAATTTGTTAAGGCGGCTGACCCCGAAAAACAGCCACTTCTAAGGCTTGACCCCTTGCTTCCAACATCGAACCAAGACATCTGCCATCACGCTATACACCTACGACTGCAGATACAGCCAGGAAAAGCGGACTAGAGGTTTCGGAGGTGGATCATTCAGAAATGGAGAGCGAATTGAATTTGATCCGGAGAGTAACTAGAGGCTATTCGAAAAGGGCATTTTTGATAGCCACTCTGCTCGCAGCACTTACCTCCGCGGAAATTGCGGAGGGAAAGATTGCCCTAGGTATCGACGTTCTCGAGGAAAAGCAATTTGAAATCCTGCGAGGGAAGCGTGTCGGTCTCCTCACTCACCCCGCGGGTGTCAACCGTTACGGCACCAGCACGATCGACGTGTTGAGACGTCACAAGAGAGTAAACCTCGTCGCCCTATTTGGTCCCGAACATGGCATTTACGGAGACGAAAAGGCGAATCAGCGGATCGCTCATGGCAGGGATCGCCGAACCGGACTTCCCGTATATTCCCTCTATGGAAAACACCGCAAACCCTCGCCGGAAATGCTTGCCGGTATAGACGTCCTGGTCATCGATCTTCAGGATGTTGGAGTCAGGGCTTACACTTACGTGAGCGCAATGCGGCTCTCCTTGGAGGCTTGCTTCGAAGCAGACATCCACGTAGTGGTTCTGGACCGCCCAAACCCATTGGGCGGTTTAAAAGTAGATGGTCCTCTTCTGGAAAAGCGTTGGAAAAGCTATGTGGGTCCATTTCCGACGCCCTACGTTCATGGGTTGACGATTGGAGAACTCGCCGGAATGGCGCACAGTGTTCCCGGATGGCTGGATGTCGAAGAACGGACTCGCAATCGAGGTCGATTGACGGTTGTGCCAATGCGCGGATGGCGGCGCCGTATGATGTGGCCCAGCACCGGTCTGAAATGGATACCGACCTCCCCCGCTATAACTGATCTGTCGGCGGCTCTGGGGTTTGCCATGACCGGACTAGGGTGCCAACTTGGCGGATTTTCCCATGGTTACGGCCCTTCTTATCTCTTTCGCATTATTCGATATCCCGGTAAAACGCCCGAGCAGATTCGTGATGCTCTTGCTGCAAAAGTGTTACCGGGATTGGGACTCCGAATTATCAAATTTCACAAGGCTGACGGCAGTGAAGCGAGAGGTCTCTATGTAGCGGTAAGCGATTGGACAAGAGTGCGTCCCACCGAAATAAGCTTCTACCTTATGCAGATCGCTAGTCAGTGGAATAGGCGAAATCCGTTTGCCGCCGCTACTGAAAAGGAAGCTATTCTCTTTAATAAGCACGTCGGCTCAACCGCCTGGTGGCAAGCTATCAGCAGTCAGGGGGCTGATGTAAACGTTGGCGCATTTATTGATAGGTGGCAAAAGCAAAGCAGAGTGTTTCAGGCCATAAGCAGGAAATACTGGTTGTATTTCTAACTCAATATAAATTCTCATCGGTTTTGGCTTCGGGATCGGTGAAGGTGCCCTCGACCGGTTCGCCGATACAGATGTGTCCACAAGTCTGTTCCAGATCGGTCAGGCGGACGATACATTCAAGAAGAATGGGAAACCCGCCAGCAGCGATCCGTTGAACGCTCTCTTGCATATCCCGAAAAGTGAATGGGCGCACTCCTACGGCGGGATTGGAGACCGAATTGAGAAGCGCGAAATGCATACCCAGCTGTCGGGCGTAGACGGCATCGGTGACGCTATCATGGCTCACGAGATCGCCTCCGAAGAGTCGCATCCGACGTATTTCAGCGGGTGTCTCAAATCGCCCCGGATCATCCTGCACCATCACACCGCCTGTATGGACACGCCCATCATATAAGCGCATCGAAACCTCGGTGTAGAGTTTTCGGAGGTCGGGACAGAACGGTGTCTCAAAATTCGGAAAGACACCGGGTCGCTTAATGCCCGTTACCTGGAGGATGTTCTGCGGGCGTTGGTTATCCATCAGAATAAAATCGTCAACCACCACGAAGTCATCGAAGTCGTAGCCGGTATTGATGCTTCCACAGATATCGCCCCCCAACACGTGCGTAACGCCTAACTGGTGGAGGGCGGCAAATGCCTTGACCTTTTCCCAACCGGGAGGATACAGGGAACCAACCGGATTCCGCAAAAAGCCGCGAAAAAAGTAAAACGGCACCCCTTTGTAACGCATTCTCGTGATGGGAGGACTGGTTCCCAGAGAAGTCTCTACGGTAAACTCCCCCTCCTTTACCACGACTCCTTCCCCGAATTTGTCGGGATCGCCAAAAGTAGCGCCGTGGATCACGGCGATTCTTACCTTTTCTTCATCGCTACGATCCTGGCCCATCACGGTCTGGTAGATAGCCATTAAGAACAGAACCACGGAAGCGCTGATTATCAGTTTACATGGATAAAACGAATACATCATAATTACCTCACTTTTTACGATGTTAGAAAGACCGAGTCACTTAGCAATTGATTGTTGAACATGGGGAGGTGCATGTAAGGATAAACAACCACGACCACTTCAAGCTACTTCCACTAATTCTCCACTCCGTTGATCAAACTCAGTATTCCGTTCCATGAACCTGAATCTGAATAACAAAGTCGTCATCGTTACAGGAGGTGCGAAAGGTATTGGCGAAGGTATCGCGCGTTCCTTCGCGGCAGAAGAGGCCATCGTAATCGTCGTGAACCGCAGCACGAAGGCAGGCCTCGCTCTTGTCGAAGAATTAAAGAGTGACCGGAAGAATGCGCTTTTCATTCAGGCCGACCTCACGAAAGAAGAGGATTGCAGGAAGTGTGTAGAGGAAACGGTTACGGTCTTCGGGCGAATCGACATATTGGTAAACAACGCAGGTGTGAACGACAGTGTCGGATTGGACAGAACACCCTCTGAATTTATGGGGTCCCTGCAAAACAACCTCTTTCATTATTTCGCAGTCACCCACTTTGCTCTCCATCACCTCAAACAGTCCGGGGGAGTTATCATCAACATTGGATCAAAGGTCAGTGTCACCGGGCAGGGCAACACTTCTGGCTATGCCGCCTCCAAAGGGGGTATAAATTCTCTCACTCGGGAGTGGGCAGTCGATCTGGCGCCGCACGGTATCCGCGTCAATGCGGTATTGCCGGCCGAAGTAATGACGCCACTCTACGAACGCTGGCTGCAGACCCTGGGCGATCCGGAAGGAACTCTCAAGAAAATCGAGAACCTGATTCCCCTGGGCCATCGCATGACGACGAAAGAGGAAATCGCCGATATGGTCGTCTTTCTATCATCGGATCGCTCCTCCCATACCACCGGTCAGATACTATTTGTGGACGGCGGCTACACGCACTTCGACCGTAAAGTGAGTGTGGAGACTTAACTATCACGGTTTGGGTTCTCTAATGAGGGGGCCGAAGAAAATGCTGTTGAGAAACAGGCGATTCGTGCCGTACCAGTATCCGCGAAAGTTTGGATTATCGACCATAAGGATGATTCGGCCCTTTCCGCGCTGATCGACGACAACGCCGGCCGAACCAGCTAACCGATCGAGATTATCTTGGGAAACGTAGCCGCCGAGTAACGGATCTCCCGAATACCTAACCGGCGTTGCATACGCGTTTGTAGAGGGCTCGAGAGAGATTCGATTATCACGAAATACGGGCAAAACATTGGACTGATAGCCGTAGCAGAGGGGATGGGTAATGTCCAGTTCAGCCTTTAGGATGGCTCCGCGCACGATTTCGAAGGCCAAATCACGCTGGGCCTCAGCATAGGGCCGTGGTTCAACATTCTCCTTTTCCCCAAGTATCGCAGTTGCCATTTCAGACTCTCGATATTCCTCTCCAACTTCGCCTTTGACCTTCCCGTCCGCGATTTCATTTTCGATTACCCATTTGACGGCATTGCCTATGCAGATAAGGGTGCCGCCTTGATCGATCCACGCCTTCAAGGCTGCAATCGAATCCTGCCCGAGAAGCTTATGCTTTCCACTCACCAGGACAATGGAGGTGTATTCGCTTAAGTCCAGAGACTGAAGTCGGTGACCATCGAGGAGAGTTACGGGAATCGAGAAACGTCTATCAAGCAGGTGCCAGACCTGCCCGACTTCGTATTGGGAAGTGTACTCTCCAGAGATCAAGAGAACCCTCGGATTTTTCACGATAGCGAATTGACGGCTTCCGAGATCGATTCCAGAGGGTGATAACGACGTCTCGACCGATACAACGTTTACGCCATCATCCTTCGAACAAACTTGGAGAACCTCCACGATTGCATCAATCGATTCAGCCTGTATGGACCGGGCAACGAGAAGAGTGCCGTAGCCGAATCGCCGCCTCTGGTCTCCGATATCCATTTCGAACGGCTTCTGCGCCACTTTGACGAGAGCGCCCGCATCGAGCAACCTCTGGAGCGATCTTGGCGCATAATAACCGCGCCAATCGATCAAGTATGCCAAGGAAGTCTCTTCGTCAGAGAACTGCCGGCTGGGAAATCCCGGAATCACGACGGGCTCTCCTAACAACTGTTTTCGATATTCTGATCCAATTTCGGCGAATCGAAGATTGAAGGCAAGAGGCAGCGTCCAGCCGGAGATATCGTAAAAGACGTTCTCTTCAAATTCCGTGCGCAACTCGAAAAGAGAAGTCAGGTAGCGGTATTGAGGTTGTGCTGTCGGCACGATGAAAGTATCGTCGGGAGAAAACTCGAATTCCCCTACTTTCAGACCTTTTCTCAGACGATAGACTCGAATCTGATGAGCATGCAGGATTTCCAGGAAGTGAAAGGCCCGAGCGGAGTCATCGGGAGCACTGAAGAGATATGCTTTGACTTCCGACTCCTTTCCCAGCTGAAGCGATTCGTTAAAAAAGTCACGCTGGTGTAGGAGCAGGTCCAAGCGCATATCCCGGGAACCTTCCAATGTAGAGAGGGAAGTAACGACATGATTCCTGATAGTATGAGCGAAGCTCAGGATGCCGTTATCGCTCCTCTGAAGCTGTCCCCGGGAGCTGGCCTGTTCGAAAAGAATGCCGATGGCTCCCTGTAAATCCGGATAAGTCGACCCCTTACCCACAAAGAAATCGTCATAGACCTCTTTAGTGAAATACAGGCTTCCGATACGATCCAAGGCACGCGTATGAAAATGCGCAAGACGCGAGGTCAATTCGAATACCGCGGAAGGGGTAAGAGGGTTGTTTCTCTCAGGAACGCCGGGCTGAAAAAAATAAGTGAATTCGGTTCCCATTTCATGAAAATCGGCAAGGATATTCGGCTTCCACCGATGAAACTGTTCAAGCCGTCCGCGGCTCTCCGGATTCTGCGCAGGCAACCAATCGCGGTTAAGATCGAAGAGGTAATAGTTTGTCCGGCCCCTCGGCCACGACTCACTATGCTCGCGGTGATTCGGATCCGCATTCGGTCTTCTTCCTACGTGGCGATTGACCCATTGAGCAAACCTATCGAGACCGTCCGGATTGAGTGCGGGATCGAGCAGAACAACACAATCCCGCAAGAGCAAATTCACCTTTTCTCCAACACCTGCAGCCAGATAGTAGGCTACCAGAATCGCGGCATTGCTACCGCTCGCCTCATCCCCGTGCACACCGTAACTGAGGTTCACCACGACCGGCTGTTCTTTTAACTTAATTCGCTTTGGGGCTTCCGGATCGCTGAGAAGTAAATGATTCGCTCGGATCGTCTCCACATTCCTGTGGTTCTGAGGCGACGTTATCGTCAGAATCTGGAGCGGTTTCTCGCCGAAACTCCGGGCGTACTCCTCCAGCAATACTCTATCTGAAGCGCCCGCCAGAGCCTCCATGTAAGCCACCAGTTCATGGTGCCGGACATGGCGCTCACCAACTTCATAACCAAGAAAAGACGCTGGACTTGGAACCGATGGATCGTAGACCGTCTCTTCCGGGAGGAAGTAACTCAATTCCTCCGGATAACCAGTAATGGTCACGAGAAAAAATCCTACAAGAAGCCGCCCTAACAACCTGTCGGACTTTATGCCTCTTTCGAAACAGCTACTCGCTTTCATTTTCTTCCTGGGAATCTGTCGGTCCTATCTGGGTCGGAATCTCGATCTGTAACTCCCGGCGTGACGGGATTAGGATTGCTAAGCCCGACAGATTCCTCATTCGACAATATTGCCTCAGCGAAGGCCGTCTGAGGCAATTCCAAAAAAACTGCTCGAGGACTGCCGACCTTCAATTCAGAATCCAGAATTTGACTAACGTTTAATCGTATATCGACGATAAACAAACCTAGGTACTCGAATTCGTAAATTCGGTAACGCATGTGGGAGCGCCCATCCGACACGTGATTACAATGCCCTCATCTCAGTGGACGACCCTTATGATGCGCCCCGAAAATTCGTCCGCGCGAAGTTTAAACAGGCACACATCCAACTGAAGCCTTCCACGAGCGGAAAGGGAATATGGGATCTCTCAATCGAGGGGCAAGTGGAGCCATCCGGCTGGATACCCAACTTTGCGTTACGAATGGTAGAAAGAGACTGGCCATACAATTTCCTCACTAAGCTGAGGCGAAGTCTGCTTGTCTCTAACAGTCCGTAGGGCCAACCAAGAGATTTCAAAGAAATCACCAGGTTAGGGCAGATCAAATGTAGATCTTGAATCACCTATTCGCTCCTGCATTCGAAACTTGTCATTGCGAGGAAGAATAACGAAGCAATCCACACCTTCAGTCTTCTAAAATTTCGAACTGTCACAACCTGCCGCATCAGGAGACTATGCAATGAGGAAAACTGTTTGGACAACCCGCTCAACGGAATCGTTGCTTCGTCACAATGTCTGGATCGCCACGCCTCCCTATGGTCTGCTCGCGATGACAGAGAGGTAGGAATTAGTGAGATCCATTAGGCAATTTCCTGATTTCTGCTTTGTTTGGCGTTCCATTTTCGTCTGCACACTAAGAGCCTGTCGGACTTCGAACGCGTTTAGCTTGATGGCAAATGCCATAGTTCGATGTTAGTAGGTTGAACAATTAGACAAATTCAGGGGTCTGTGACGCTATATGTGTCAGAGTAATGACACAACGGGCATGGATCTACCAGACGCTCATTCTTCCTGGAAAGGATGGTTTCAAACCTACGGGCCCCGCCTGCTGCTCTTCGCCAGGCAGCAGACCCGCTCCCAATCCGATGCCGAAGACGTCCTCCAGGATGCGGTTATCCGCCTTTGGAGACAATATCGTGACGGTAATCTGCCACACGCCCCGGCAGCTTATAAGACGATTCGCAGAAGCGCAATTGATCTCGCCAGAAAGAATTCCAGACGTTTGGCGAGAGAGAAAGTTGCCGACGAAATTTGGGGCCGAAATCTCTACGTATTCGAACTTCCGTTGGAGGATAGCGAACGCAAGAAGATGATCGAATCTTCATATATGCGACTTCCGCAAGAGCAACAAGAAGTCCTCACGCTAAAGATATGGGGAGACCTGACTTTCGAACAAATAAGCCACGTCCTGGATATCTCGAGGAATACAGTCGCATCTCGATATCGTTACGCACTCTCCTCACTCCGCAAGAGCCTGGAATCTGTCCTGCAGACATGAACAGCACACCTTTATATTCAGCTAGGTAATGAAAGAGCATCTGGATAACCTGGAAAACGAATTGAAGGAACTCGTGCCAGCACAGCCTTCTGAGAGTATCTGGCAAAAAATCGGGGACCAGATGGCGGAAGGGACTTTCCCCGCCTCTTCGGGCAATGCCCACCCAAGCCCTATATTGGCGCATTGGGGCTGGCTCATACCGCTTAGCGCAGCAGCAATCTTTGTTTTCATTATGGCCAGAAAGCCTAAGGTGGAGGACAGTGCAACTGAACCTGTAGCAGCCGTTCAGAGTGTGCTCCGAAACTTTGTCCGTGAAAGCACACGCTATCGGCCGATCAGAACCGATCACTATCTCTACGATGCAAAAGACGAGGGAATCTATATTCTCAACGACAAGACACCGGCGAGAAAAATGCGATATAAGTTTCTCGACACTTACACTCTGGAAAATGCTGAAGCCGATTCATCCATCGAACTTCGCATACCGCGCGAGGAGGTGATCCTGGTTCGTTTGGATACGTATTAGGTTGGGGGCAAGAGGAAGTTTGAAAGGGGCTGTTGCAATGAAAAATCAAAAAGACGGAAACTAAACTCAAAAGAATCATGAAAAAATACGATGCAATCAAAAGAGGGGTAGCGGTTCAGTTGTTTCTGATTCCCGTTCTTACTGCCTACGCTCAAGACTACATACGGGGGGGCCCTCCGCACGTCGCGATTCGCAAAATCGAGAGACACGACGGCGATTTCCTTCGAGGTGAATCGGTTGAGGAATCAGGCCCGATGACCTTTCTGGGAATCCATACGACCTTGCTCGACTCGACGGTGAGCGCTCAATTGGGACTTCCCCAGGGAATGGGGCTGACTGTCCGCTATGTAGTGCCAGAAAGCCCGGCCGAAGAAGCAGGACTTCAGGCACACGACATACTCAGGAAACTTGACGATCAGATACTAATCCACCCATACCAGCTGCGCGTATTAATCCGTACCCGAAATGAAGGCGACAAAGTGGAATTCACCGTTTTGCGAGCCGGGGAGGAGATAAGTCTGCAGGCCGAACTCGTTATGAGAGAACCCGAAAAATACAGACGCCGGGGAGATCTCGGCCTCTGGTTCGAATCCTCCGACAGGCAGGGATCACACGGCGTTATGCGCGCAATTCCCGTTCCCGACTCGCCGGCCGATTACACCTACTTCGATCACGACATCAGGCTGTTTTCTGGTGATCGGGATGATTTCGAAAAGAGAATTGGATCGATCGCAAGACACAGCCTTAACGAAGCGGTGGAGGAGATAAGACGAGTAGAGGACAGACTGGAAGGAAGAAAGACGATCATAAAGATGAGGAACAAGAACATCGTCTTCAAAGATAAGGATGGTGTCGTTACTCTTACCACCAAAGACGGAAACAGGCATCTCACTGCTAAAGATTCCGATGGCAACGAGGTCTTTAATGGTCCCATCAATTCTCCGGAAGAGCGGGATCAGCTACCCGAGACAATCCGGGGTAAATTGCGCGAACTTGAAGAGACGGGCGATATCGACTTAAGTACCGAGCCTGGAGAGATCAGGATAATCGGAGCCCATTCCAGAGCGGACGTAATCTGATCTGATACTTCTCATGACATGCGGGTTCTCGGGTGAGAATCCGAGAGCGAGTATCACCTGTTTGGCGGATAATATATCGTGTTCGTGCTCGAAAGATCGCCAAGACGAAAAGCTTCCGCTTTCCGCTACCATCCGGATCGAAGAGTGTAGCGGAAAGCGGAAGCTTTTGGTCTTGGCGCTTCAACAAGCTTCACTCTTTGTTAGATCCAGCCGGACCACACTCACTTGATAACTCCGCTTTTTTTCTTCGGTGGACTCATTCGCCGAGCACGATTATCCCGCTAAGCGGGTGGGACGAGACCGATCACTCCTCGGTGTACTTCTCCTTCAGCGATTCGATTACCGTTGGGTCGGCAAGGGTGGTGACATTTCCAAGAGCCCGGCCTTCCGCGATATCCCTGAGAAGACGGCGCATGATTTTTCCGGAACGGGTCTTTGGAACATCCGCTGAAAAGATGATCTTCTCGGGCAAGGCAAACTTGCCGATTTTCCGGGCGACGAGATCGCTAAGCTCCTTCAACAGATTGTCATCAGCCTCAAAACCCTCGCGCACAATAACAAAAGAAACAAGCCCCTGTCCTTTAATCTCATGCTTTACACCGACTACAGCCGATTCGGCCACGGCGGGATGCTCCACGTAGATGCTCTCTAATTCGGCCGTGCCGATACGATGACCGGACACATTCACTACATCATCGACCCGACCCACGATCCAGAAATAGCCGTCCTCATCACACCGTGCGCCGTCACCCGGGAAATAGTACTTTCCGCCCCATTTAGACCAATAGGTGTCTTTATAGCGCTGTGGGTCTCCGTAGATTCCTCGGAGCATACCCGGCCACGGATTGCGGATGGCGAGGAGCCCAGCTTTCGCCCCATTGCCATCTTCCGTCAAAATTGCGGGATCGATACCGTAAAACGGCAGCGTCGCACTACCGGGTTTTGTGGGAATGGCACCGGGAAGCGGAGTTATCAATATTCCGCCGGTCTCGGTCTGCCACCAGGTATCGACAATGGGGCAAGACTCCGCGCCTATAGTCTTACGGTACCATATCCATGCTTCGGGATTAATCGGCTCCCCTACCGTCCCCAAGAGGCGCAAAGAGGATAAATCATGGTTCCGTGGCCATTGATCGCCCCATTTCATAAAGGCACGGATGGCGGTCGGCGCGGTGTAGAATACCGAGACGGCATATTTCTCAACTATCTGCCAAAAGCGCCCATTATCCGGCCAGTTGGGCGCGCCTTCATAAATTACGACCGTGGCAGCATTCTGGAGTGGACCGTATACAATATAGCTGTGTCCGGTTACCCAACCAATATCGGCAGTGCACCAAAAAACATCCTCGGGTTTCAGATCGAAGACAAGCTTTGTCGTGAGATAGGTATAGACCATATACCCGCCAGTGGTATGAATAATCCCTTTCGGTTTTCCAGTCGTGCCGCTTGTGTAAAGGAGGAAGAGCATATCCTCGCTCTCCATCTCTTCCGCTTTGCAGTGCATTGACTGCTTCGCCACAAGCTCGTGGTACCAATGGTCACGCCCTTCTTTCATGGTGCATGGAAAGGGATCCCTTTCCGGATGCCTCTGCACCACCACCAGTTTCTCCACGCAATCGCAGTCGGCCACTCCTTCGTCGACGATGTCTTTCAAAAGAAGCACCTTGCCTCGGCGCCATCCACCGTCCGCCGTAATGACGCACTTGGTCTCGGAATCGAGGATACGATCCTTAATCGATTCAGCGGAAAAGCCCGCAAAAATCACCGAATGAACAGCTCCAATGCGCGCGCAAGCGAGGAGGGCGATGGCCAATTCGGGAACCATGGGGAGGTAAATGGCGACGCGATCACCTTTTTCTATCCCGATTTCCTTAAGGCCATTGGCAAACTTGCAAACGTCGCGGTAAAGGTCGAAGTAGGTGAGAACTCTCTGTTCTCCCGGTTCACCCTCCCAGATGATCGCCGCCTTATTGCGATTGGCACCGTCAAGATGGCGATCAATACAATTGTAGGAGATATTGGTGCGCCCCCCGGAGAACCACTTGAAAAAAGGGGCTTCGCTGGAATCGAGAACATTATCCCACTTTCTGAACCAGTGACACTCCTCCGCCACTCTCCCCCAGAAGGTCTCGGGACTCTCAATGCTCTCCCGGTGCGTTGCCAGGTATTCATCCATCTGGCTGATATGCGCTGCATCAGCAAACGCTTGGGAAGGGGGAAACTTCCGATTCTCTTCAAGGAATGTATCCAGCTGTTGTTCGCTCATATTCAGATAATCCTCCAAAATAATATCACCCGTAGGCGGATTTGTGACTCCTAATCAGATTGCCGACAGCATCTTGCGGAAACTTCCTTAGAGCGAAATTCCAATTTCGACACACCGGGGCATCTGTGTTAAGTGCACCAACCGTAAGAACGAAGGCGAGCAGCGCAATTTTTTTCTCCAAGAGCGGGTCATAGTAGTGAATCTGAAGACCAATCTTTTTGATTACAATCTTCCCCAGAGTGCGATCGCGCAAGTTCCCGCACCAAAGAGAGACCACTCCAGACTGCTGAGAATTGACAGGCAATCCGGGCAGATATCACATCACCGATTCTTTGATTTTCCGGAATTGCTGCCGGACGGCAGTACCCTCTTCCGCAACACAGCACGGGTTCTCAAGGCACGCCTCAAAGCCCATCTGCCAAGCGGAGGGAATATCGAGTGTTTACTCCTGCACCCGGCCAGGACATTGAATACCTGGTGGTGCCTACTGAAACCGGGGCGGAAAGCGAGACCGGGAAGAAAATTTGGCGCCGAAGGCGTTTTCACCGCAACTGTTTTGGAGCAGACATCGGACGGCCAATTCCGCATCGCATTTGAGCCTGAAGGCTTCGCAACAGTCTTGGAGATGGCAGAGAAACACGGAGAAATGCCACTTCCGCACTACATCAAGCGTCCTGCTTCGAACGACTTGCCATGCGCAGACACGAAACGCTACCAGACCGTCTATTCAGATCCAAACCGGACAGTGGCGGCCGCAGCGCCGACTGCCGGACTTCATTTTACAAAAGAGATCCTCCAACGTATCGAAGATCGTGGCATAGTGAGCTATGACCTCACTTTACACATTGGCCTTGGAACCTTCAAACCCATTCAGGGAGAAACAATTCAAGGGCATCAAATGCACCGCGAGTTTTATGAAATCTCGCAGTCAACCCGTAGGGCTCTTCACTCCAGTGAAAAGGGGCCACGCGTCGCAATCGGAACCACCTCGGTTCGTGCGATCGAAGATTATCTGAAGAAGACGGAAAGGGATCCCAATCTGAAGGAAATGTGGAACGAGCCAAACTTCTCCGAGGAAGCCGAACTTTTCATCTACCCTCCATATAGATTCTCTTTCCCAGACCTCCTTCTAACCAATTTCCATCTGCCCAGGTCGACCCTGATGTGCCTTGTATCCGCATTTCTCACGCCCGGTGATACGGCGGGAATAAAATGGTTGAAAGAAATCTACCGTGAGGCTATAGCAAAAGACTACAAGTTTTACAGCTACGGCGATGCCATGTTCATCCTCTAGGAATCTGTTGGATCCCAAAATCGGACAGGCTCTTAGTTTTGGGTCTACAGTAGAATCTGTGGGTGGGTAACGTCGCTTACAAGAGGAAATAGAGTCGGTGAGCACAAGGAGAAGTCAGGGCGCTGCCCTGAATCCCGCTCCTCCACAGCCGGAGGGGCTGGTCGGTGTTTTCTTTGCATATGGGATTGAAAGGTTGAAGCACCGGGCCGTTCCGAGGATGAAAGTAGTACCGAAAATACATCCTGAACACGGAGGACCCAGTGCTCATCAAAACGCTACTGAATCGGTGCTATTGGCTCAAGAGCTTTGTTTACGCAAAGGCGAGTATGGAAATGGTGAAATCGGAGGAGGCGATTGTGGTGCAGATTGAGCCGCGCAAGAATAGTCGGGTGTGCTGTTCGGGGTGTGGCCGGACGGCCAGCGGCTACGACCACATGAGCGAGGCGAGGCATTTTGAATTTGTGCCCTTGTGGGGGATGAAGGTGTATTTTCGTTACCGCATGCGGCGGGTCAATTGCCGGCGGTGCGGGGTGAAGGTCGAAGAGGTGCCCTGGGCCAAGGGCAAGAGTCATCTGAGTTGGCCAATGCAATGGTTTCTGGCCCAGTGGGCGAGGCGCTTGAGCTGGGAAGAGACGGCAAGGGTTTTTCGCACGAACTGGCGCAACGTCTTCGAGTCGGTCGAGGCGATGGTGCGGTGGGGGCTCAAACGGCGCGATATGAGCGGGATTGAGGCGATCGGAGTCGATGAGGTGCAGTATCATCGAGGCCATCACTATCTCACCGTGGTCTACCAGCTTGACGAGGGGCGGCGGCGGCTATTGGGCGTATTCAATAAGCGCAACGTAAAATCGCTCTTGCGTTTTTTCTGGGAATTGGGAGCGCAAAAGAGCAGCCAGATCCTCTACGTCTGCTCGGATCTGTGGAAGCCTTACCTCAAAGTGATCAAGAAAAAGGCACCCCAGGCGCTGCACATCCTCGATCGCTTCCACTTGGTAGCCAACCTGAACAAGGCCCTCAATGAGATTCGTGCTGCGGAAGCCAGGCGATTGCAACGGGACGGCTACATCAACGTGCTGGTCAAAAGCAAATACTGTTTCTTGAAAAATCCGCAAAATCTCACCCCCACCCAACAGATCCGCCTCAAGGAGGTGCTCCAATACGATCTGAAGAGCGTGCGGGCCTATCTACTAAAGGAGAGCTTTCAGCTCTTGTGGCATTATAAAAGTCCCTACTGGGCCCAATGGTATCTGAAAAAATGGTGCACGCGCGCCATGCGTTCGCGCCTCAAACCGATCAAAAGGTTCGTGCGCTCGGTGCGCAAACACGAGCCGCTCATCCTCAACTGGTTTCGGGCCAAAAAGGCCTTTTCCTGCGGCATTGTGGAGGGCTTTAACCGCAATATAAATCTCACTATCAGAAAAGCATACGGCTTTAAGAGCTTCGAAGTGCTTAAGATCGCCCTATTTCATACCATGGCCGACTTGCCTGAACCCGAAATAACCCACAGATTCTGCTGACGAGGCTTAGTTTTTGTTTTTCTCACGAAGAGTGCGGTCACCGCGGCACCGTGAAATTAAACAGAAAGCCTTGGAATAAATGCGGAAGATGGGCGCTCCTAAACAAGAAAATAGTTCCCTGGACTTTTCTGAGTTGGTGAAGGATTACTATTCACCACTCTTTCGTTTTGCATATAGCCTAGCCAAGAATGAAGATGACGCCAGCGATCTCACTCAGCAGGTCTTTTACATCTGGGCCTCCAAGGGTTCGACTCTTCGGGACACCTCCAAGGTTAAATCCTGGCTTTTTACAACCCTTTACAGGGAATTTCTACGCATCCGGAGGCGAAGCGGCAGTATGGCGTCATACGATCCAGAAGCCCTTGAGGCAGAAATGCCTCTGGTGGCGCCAGACCTCGTCACAGCAATGGACGCGGCGAGCGCGGTCGAATCTCTCGCAAAGATCGATGAGATCTATAAGGTGCCTCTCACGCTTTTCTACCTGGAAGATCTGTCATACAAAGAAATTGCTGCCGCTCTGGAATTGCCGATCGGCACTGTGATGTCCAGACTCTCTCGAGGAAAGACGCAGCTCAAAGAGGTATTGTTGAATCAAAGAATAAAAAAGAAAAAAACAAAGTCGTTGTAGATAACGGCTCAATGGAGAAGCCCCGAAATGAATAAGGAAGAAGCCAAAATGGTTCTACAGGCGTACCGTGCGGATCTGGATCCCGAAGAGAATTCCGAGCTGAAGGAAGCCCTGCGATGTGCCGAAAACGACCCGGAATTACAGGACTTTATGGAGCGGGAGAAGTCCTTCGATCGCGCATTTTCCCAGAAGTTGAAGGAGTTTAACCCACCCCAGGGACTGCTCGCCCGAATCTTGGAGAATGCACCGGAAGAAGCATACACCTCAGCTTCACGGACAATCGTGGAAAAGGACAACGGACGAGAGATAGTCTGGTGGCAGCAGCCAGTTACATGGTCAATTGCCGCATGCATGATGGCACTACTGGCAATCGGATACCTCCTCATTCGCGATGTAGCGCCGGGTGTGGGTGAGAAATACGCTTTGGAGAGTAATCTTGAGCAGCTCATTCAGGCAGCGGCGGACCATTCCATTCATCACACAGAACATATGGATTATCTTGATGAAGATGTATCCGCCCTTCACAACTTTTTGTTGAAAGAGAAGGCTCCTTATCCGCAGGAACTGCCGAGAGCTTTAAGCAAGCTTGTCGGCGTCGGCTGTGAATCGTTTGCGTGGAATGACCACCAGGTCGGTGTGATCTGCCTTAAAGGCGACAAACTCTACACCCTCTACGTAGCGAACAGGAAGGATTTGCCGAAACTAAGGGACTATCGTACACCCTACCTGAGACAGGTAAGGAACCATGGCACAGCGGCATGGACGACAAAGAAGCAGCTTTTCATTCTCACAGTGAAAGGAAACACAGAGGAATTGAGCCCTCTTCTGTAAGTTGGGAAAAAGCGATCTTCGTCGTTGGAGGTCTCACCTCCGGGATAAGCGGAACCGGCCCACCCTCTCCACTGTCCCCGCCGAGCGGGACGTTCCCGTCGAGAGGGAGCGACAACCCAGCGTTACGGAAGATCGAAAGTTCCTATGGTATTAACGAGATAATGCCTCGCTTTTCTTTCTATCGATCAATAAGAAACAGTGCGTAGTTTTACCCATATGATAAAAATGAATCTAACACTAAGAAAAACAGCCACTTTTGTAACAGCGGTTTTGAGTGCCCTCTTCAGCACGACAACGCAGGCGGCGATCGAGACCTACAAGGCCGACCCGGCCCATTCCAGTGTCAACTTCAAGATTCGACATTTTTTCAGTACGGTTCCCGGTGCATTTCAGGATTTTGAAGCAACGATTGTCTTAGACACGGAGAACCCGGCGAATAACAGTGCGGAAGCGGTAATCCCGGTCGGTGCCGTAAACACCAACAATGTCAAACGCGACAAACACCTCCGCAGCGATGACTTTTTCAACGAACCGGTGCATCCCCAGATTAAATTCAAGTCGACGCGTTGGGTTGTCACGGGCAAAAATACCTTCAAGGTAACCGGGAACCTCACGATCCTGTCGACAACCAAAGCAATAGTTCTCGATGTGAAACTCACGGGCTCCGGCCTTAATCGAAGGGGTGTCTACCTCAGCGGTTGGGAGGTAAAAACAACTCTTGACCGTAGGGATTACGGCATCACTTATGGACAGGGAATCGTGGGAAACGAAGTCACTGTTGAGATCTTTCTAGAAGCGCAGCGACAGTAGCCTGGTGAAACTCCAGAGTGGAGTTTGTTGTCACAATGGAATGAACAACACTCCACGCATATCGGTTATTATTCCCGTTCTGAATGAAGCAGAGCTACTGCCACAGACTCTCAAGTGTGTGGAGGCTAACCCCTTGGAAAAGGAGATTCTGATCGTCGATGCCGGCAGTACCGACGAAACTGCCAAATTTGCGAAGGGTAACGGCAGGCGACTAATCGAGTCGCCCGTTCGACAACGAGCTTCTCAGATGAATCTGGGCGCTGCGCAGGCGACAAGTGAAATTCTACTCTTCCTCCACGCCGACACTCTGCTCCCCGAAGGCGCATTGGAATCGATAGTATCCGCCCTGAGGAACCCGAAAATCGTGGGAGGCGCATTCAACCGCCGCTATTGCCATCCCTCCGTTTTTCTGAAAGTGACCTGCTACCTGGCTAGAACAAGAAGCCGGTTTCTTGGATGGAACCTCGGTGATCAAGGAGTCTTTGTGAGAAAATCGGCCTTTCAAACAATCGGTGGATTTCCCGATCGGAACCTGTTCGAGGACCTGGAATTCTCGCGGCAGCTAAGCAAACTTGGACAAACCATCAACTTGAAACCACACGTTCTTTCCTCCGGAAGACGATTCGGGAAACATCCTATCCGAAGAACGGTAAGAGATTTCATTCTTACTTGTCACTACTTTGCGAATCGCAAATGAAGCAGGGGCCTTCCCATGTCAGGAAATTGAATCCCAGGCGACCAACTTTATATACAGGCGCAAAATAGTGGAGATTTCTGAATGAAAGAAGAGAAGGGGAAAGGAACCTACAATGTAATTGCAGTAGGGGCCGGAACTGCCGGCCTCATTACCACTTCCGCCATAACCGGTCTAGGTGGACGAGCCGCATTGATAGAGAAGAACAAGATGGGGGGAGACTGCCTCAATTTTGGCTGTGTTCCAAGTAAAGGACTCATATCCAGTGCACGAGTTGTCGAAACTATCCGAAAAGCAGAGAAATGGGGCTTGGAGAGCCAAGAGCCGGTGTTCGAATTCACCAGGATCTTCGAGAGTATGCGGGGCCGCAGAGCCAAAATTGAGCCAAACGATTCCGTCGAGCGTTACGAGGGACTGGGCGTCGACGTTTTTCAAGGGGCGGCGCGATTCATCTCTCCACATGAAGTCGAAGTAAATGGGCAGGTGCTCCGAAGTAGGAATATCGTTATAGCCGCCGGCAGTAGAGCTGGTGTGCCTCCCATAAAGGGCATAGAGGAAGTTCCCTACCATACGAATGAAACCGTCTTCGATGAACTTGAGAAAAAGCCTGAAACTCTCATCATTATTGGTGGTGGGCCCATAGGAGTGGAACTGGGCCAGGCAATGTGCAGACTGGGGGTTAGTGTTCAGCTGGTTGAAGTGCTTCCTCAGATCCTCATACGCGAGGACCCGGAGGTGAGTCAGTTCATGAGAGACCTGCTCACCGAAGAAGGAATGACGTTTTGGACAGGAATGCTCCCACAGCAGGTATCCCGAAATGGAGAAAAGATTATAATGGATCTGGTGCCATTTGACCAGAGAGACAATCCTGAAGCCAGTGCTGAGAGAATTGAGGCGGACGCCCTTCTCATCGCGGCGGGCAGAATTCCAAACGTCGAGAAGCTTAACCTGGAGGCGGCAGGAGTGGATTTTAACAAAAAGGGAATAATTGTAAATGAAAGTCTGCAAACATCGCAGTCCCATATCTATGCTTCCGGGGATATTGTCGGTCCCTACCAGTTTACTCATATGGCGGACTATCAAACACGCATTGTGGTACAGAATATTGTAAAAGGTACATTTCCCCTCCCCCTGCCTAAGGCAAAAGTGGACTACTCCGTGATCCCCTGGGCATCATTCACAAGCCCGGAAGTCGCCCGTGTCGGTCTAAACGAAACGGAGGCGAAGGAACAAAACGTGGCCTACGACGTATTCACCCAGGAGATGGACGATGTGGACCGTGCGATCCTGGAGACGCAGGACGAGGGATTCACAAAGGTCCTCACGAGGAAAGGGAGTGACGAGATCCTGGGAGTTACTATCGTGGCTGAACATGGTGGAGATCTCCTGCACGAATTCGTTCTGGCAATGAAGCATGGAATCGGTCTGGGTAAGATTGCCAACACTATTCACGCTTATCCCACTTTTGCCGAAGCAGCCCGAAAACTGGGTGATCAGTTCAATCGAACTCGACTAACGCCTCGGACAAAGTCAATATTTACCTGGCTCTTCAGGCGCCATCGAAAAGGCTAGATTCGACTATGCCAGAGGAACCTAAAGAAGAACGGCAAAAGAAGGCACCCGTGAAGTTGGTAATCGGTATCGCGATTATCGTCGCAGTAATCATCTTGGCCAAAATTCTCCCCGTGCAGGTTTGGTTGGTGGCGTTTAACGACTGGGTGGAGGGCCTTGGATACGTCGGATATCTCGTCTTTGTTGGCATGTACATCCTGGCAACGGTCCTGTTCCTTCCCGGTTCCGTCCTGACAATCGGGGCTGGTTTTCTCTTCGGTGTAATCGGAGGTTCCGTGGCGGTTTCCGTCGCGTCGACGGTCGGCGCCTCCCTGGCCTTCCTTATCGGCCGGTATATCGCCCGAAATCGTGTGGCATCGAGACTGAGTAAAAACGAGAAATTCGCGGCCGTAGATTCAGCTATTGGAAAGGAAGGGGGCAAGATTGTCCTGCTCCTCCGGCTGAGTCCGGTTTTTCCGTTCAACGCACTCAATTACCTTCTTGGTCTTACGGCGGTCAAGTTCTGGCATTATGTCATCGGTAGCTGGCTGGGGATGATGCCCGGCACGGTGCTCTATGTATACCTTGGCCACATCGGAAAAGCGGGACTCGAAGCCGCTTCCGGTGGTGGCGGGAAGACCCCTCTGGAATATGCCTTTCTGGGTTTCGGATTGGTGATTACCGCGATTGTAACCGTCTACATCACGAAGGTTGCGCGCAAAGCGCTTCGAGGGGCAGAGTTGGAAGGCGCTTCTGAAAACCCGCCAGGCACAGCTTCTTCACAGTGATACGGATTTCGAATTTAACAGCCACTCTGTGCTCCTTCCTTTTCCCCATTGGTGTCGCTCACTCCCGCGCTGATGAGGTCGCCCTACCGGCAGGGATTGATCATACGGTTTGGGATGCCCTCCTCGGCGAATACGTCAACGAGTGGGGTTTGGTTGATTATGGCAAATGGAAAGCGAATCCGGTAGATCTTGGAGAACTTAATGATTACATCAGTCAGTACTCTCCTCAGCCGACAGTTCCGGCCGATGGCGCGGAAAAGGTAGCTTCTCTCATCAACGTCTACAACGCCCTCACAATCCAATGGATTCTGACTAACTACCCGGTTGCAAGCATTCGGAAGTTGGTTGATTCATGGTCGGAGAGAAGACATCGCGTGGGAGGCAGGGATATCTCTCTCGACCAAATCGAGCACGATTTTCTTCGCCCAATGATTGGATGGAAGGTACACGCAGTGGTAGTATGTGCTGCTCGAAGCTGCCCACCATTGAGAAGATCCGCCTATAGGGCCGCGACGCTTGAAGAAGAAATAATCGACGCCTATAGCAGCTGGCTAAGCCGATTGGACCTAAACCGATTTAACCCTCAGGAGAAAAAGATCGAAATCTCGGCTATCTTCAAGTGGTATAAAGAGGATTTTGTGGATGGAGGTAACCTCAAGAATATACTCGCCACCTACGCTCCGGAGAGACACCGGGAATTTCTTGAATCGGGCGATTACCTCCTTGAATACATGGATTACGATTGGGGACTAAACGACCAAAGCGAACTCGGCAGCCGCTACAAGGGTCGACTCTTCGATCGATTGCTCGATCCGTAAAATCCTGCTTCGAGGCATGTTTTTGAAATGTCCGTGCTTGCAATGCGGGACGGGCAGGAAATAATCCGTTTCTGTTTCGAGCAAATCCGTGAGGTAAGCGGGCAATGACCTCTCCAACGCAATCGTATCGCTGCAGCTTTTCGACGCTCTTTCTTTGGATCATAGTTTTCCTTTTAGTGCTGGATACGCTCAGGATGCTATTTATTGAGCGTATTCGGCTCGAGGATCTGGAAGTGCTCGCGCATTTCAATAGCATCGTTATCGTCTCGCTAATGAGCTCTTTTATCCTTGTCTTTGCCCTGAAGAGCGAAATCAGTGTGGAAGGGATTACCAGCTACAACTGGTGGGGTGGTTCTTCTTTCATTCCATGGGAACACATCTCCGAGGCGGGAATCAGTAATTTCTTCGGACTCGGCTTCTATCGCATCGTCAGCGCAAACGGCACCTGCGTCTATGTCGCGCGCTACCTCTCTCGCCAACGCGAGTTTGAAATGATCGTCGCCGCCATCACTGCAAGAACCAATCCACTACGCCAGGCCATTGAGAGCAAGCTGAAGGAGACATAGCCCGCTTTTCTCACAAATTTTTGAGGAAGGTATTGTAGCGAGATGCTCTTTCCAACTCTGCCGTACGGCAGAGCTTCCCGGTCACAAAAAGCGGGCTATCGAACAAAAGGGCTCAGAAGATTTTGAAGGAGTCCAGGGAATTCAATATGCGTCTTCCGGCAAAGAACCATGGAGGTGGATCGACGGAACAGATTGTCATAGGGAACCGTCAAATGAATCTTCGAGAATAATTCATAACAATCCTGCATTCAATATCTTCTGTGCCCTTTTGTAATATAGCCCGGGAATCTTGTGAGATTTTCAGGCTATTCCTTGTAGGTGAAGGCATGGCATAATGCCACTCCGGCTGCATCCGCTTCGTCCGGCTTCAAAATATCGGTATGTCCCAGCAAGCTCTTTACAGTCCTTGCCATCTGGTGCTTGCTGGCTCTTCCAAAGCCCACCACGGCCTGCTTTATCCTCAGAGGTGCGTATTCGAATACGGGGAGACCGCTACAGTCGGCAGCGGCGATAGCCGCTCCCCTCGCCGCACCCAGGATCAATGCTGTCCGCGTATTCTGGACATAGATCGACTGTTCCAACGCAACATGGTCGACATGGAATTCTACCAGAATTTGCCTGACGGTTCTCGAGATTTCGCCCAAACAGTTCGCCATCGAGAGGCTCTGCTTGAGCTTTACCGTCCGGCTGAGGAGTAACTTGACCCGCCCACCGGAAGCGAATTTCAAAAGAGTCAAACCCGTTCCGCGAAGACTCGGATCTATCCCTAGAACGATGCCTTGAAATTGGCGTCGGCCAACCGAGTAAGGAGTGTCACCAAATTCGGGGGGAGGTAGCTTTCCCGCCAGTCTCGCCTTCCAAAGGTCTCTAGCCGATTTACGCGGCATACCCAGTCAAATAGATATCACGTATGTCCGGTCAGCCGCGGTCGACGTCGTTTTGAAACCGCTCCATACGCGAACGAAAGCTTCGGCCAAAAAGCGCCAGGCATCGCGCGGAGTAGACCAACCTCCGCTTATTCGCACAACCCTCCTGATCTTCTCACGGGAAACTCCCATGGCAGCGAGGACATGCGACAGACCTTCCTTTCCCGTCGCACAAGCCGATCCCGTGGAGACTGCAAACCCCAGCTTGTCGAGCTTTCTCACCCAACGAATATTTTCGTGCTCGGGCAGAATAATCGAAACCGTATTCCACAGCCGTTCGGCCTTTCCCGCCACAATCTCTGCTCCTTCCAATTGTCGAGACAAGGTTTCCTCAAACTCCTTGCGATAGGAAAGCTGCTCCTCGTTCGCGGAGTAAATAGCGCCTGTTGCTTCTTCAAGTGCGGCAATCATTGCGGCAATGGCCGGATAGTTCTCCGTCCCTCCCCTGTGTCCCGATTCCTGCTCGCCGCCCAAGAGAGACTTAAAGTCGTTATCCTCTTTTTCAATCTTCGCAAATCCGATTCCTTTGGGCCCATTGAATTTGTGCCCACAGCCGGTGACATAGGAACACTCTCCCAATTCGCCGGCCGGAAGCTTGCCGAGCCACTGCGAGGCATCGCAATGATAAGGCACTTCGGATTCCCCGCAAATCCGCCCTATCTCCTCCCAAGGCTGCAACACTCCAGTTTCGTTATTCGCGGCCATCACGGAAACCAAGGCGACCTCTCCCTCATTCAGATATTTCCGTAGAGTCTCAATGTCAACCACGCAATCCTCGGAGACAGGTAGGTAATCGACCCTGCCGGCAAAGGCCGATTCAGCGGCTTCGATAACACAGGGATGCTCAATTGCAGATATTACCACACGCGAACGCGAATTACTCCTTTCACGAAAGTAATTAATAATGGAATTGTTTCCTTCCGTTGCCCCTGAATTGAATACAATCTCTGCCCTCGCGCATCCCAGCAAATTAGCCAATCGCTCTCGCCTATCCTCGAGCAGATTCTTGACTCGGGCTGCCCTTCTGTAAGGACTGGATGGATTCTCCCAACTCTCCCGCACAGCCTCGATCCAAGCCCTTTGAGCAACTTCAGCCACGGGCGTGGTGGCATTATTATCAAAATAGTGCATCACGAGTGCGTTTTCAAGGGAGACGAAGCTCTTGGTCAACTTTAAGATCATGAGGACTCGCGAGACGATCACGATTGGCTTGGTATATGTCCATCCATCGCCCGGGAGTACCATATACCTTGATGCTTATTCTATTCAAGTTATCTCCAGGTTGGACAATATAAGTTGCCGGAATCGGGTCGTTGCCACTCATTTGCCCGGAAGTAGAATTCTCGTCTCCGCCTTCGATGTCATGAGCATTCTCAGCGGCAGAAACGAAATTGTGTTCCGAGGAGAGGTCACCGCTTTCAGAGAGCTCACGTATTCTTTGCTTTGCCTGGAGGAGCTGTCTTTTCAACACCAGATTCTCCGACTTCACCTGATTTATGAGTTCCATCAGATCGAGCCGCTCCAACTCGTTTTCAAAGGGCTTCGCGGGCAAGGTCCGCGCAAATTCCTTCTTCGCGGTGTCGATTAGCTGGCGAACCAAACCCGCCTGCGGTGAATCCGGTTTCAAGGCAAGATACTTGCGAAAGTGGAAAATGGCCGCAATGGGGTCCCTTATATGGTTGAGGTAGAGCTGCCCGGTTTCCAGATGAGATTCCGCCGCATCATAGCGCTTTTCGATGACTCGAAGAAAGGCGCTCAGTGCCTCCTGTTTCCTCCCTTCCTTCAGAAGGCTCTTCCCGCGCAGATAATGTTTCTCCTGCTCCTCTGAGACCAAATCGACGGGCTTGCCGCGACAGCCACCATAGAGCAAAGCAGAACTGATCAGACAGAATGCGCAGGTTTGAAAACGCATACAAAGTAGATCGTCCAAAAGCTTTCTACCCGGCACGCTAATCAGGCCCAGTCTCGCAAAGACAGGTTCTAAACATCCTCGAGGATATAGTAATAGCGATCAGCGGCAATCTGGCGAAACTTGCCCGTTGAAAGATCGCCATCATCAAAATCCTCGTCGACTTCCTCCAATTGCTCTTTTGGAGCAATCGGCCCATGGACTCCAAATCCCGCCTTTATGCCAAAGGAGTCCAACTCCATATCCCAAACACCACCGAGGGGCGTGCCGTTTGTCCATTTCCCGACCGAAATATAATCCCCGAAGCCACTGGGCACTGCGCCGCTGCCGGAGTCCTCAAGATAACTACCGGTCTCCAGCATATAAGTTTCCGCGGCACCCGCGAAGGTTCTCATTTCTCCGATGAAAGTTGCATTCTGTGCCTTGCGTCTCACTTTTTGATAGGCGGGTAAGGCGAGCGACGCCAGAAGGCCTAAGATCACGACGACAATCATGATCTCCACAAGTGTGAATCCGTAGCGGCGGGAAAAACGGGAGTTCCCCATAATACAATCAAATATCCAGACTCAAGATTCTATAATTCAGTTGGACAGGATAATCCAATACCATGCTTAAGTCAAGCCGGACTCCTGGCAGTCTCGCTCATCTTACCGCTACCTACCGTCTGTCCGTCTTTCAGAATCGTGAATAGGTCAGCCGCCCTCTTGCACGCTTCTAGGAAGTGACTGAAGTAGACGAAAGAACTTTCACAATTCCAGACACAGGTGCTATATATATCGAAAAATCCTCCATATCTGAAGTGCAAAGGGAAATTTCCGAGAATAAACGATTCAATGTACTTGGAGTCGGCGTAGGGGTGCTTAACCTTGATTCCGCTCGGCAGGCCATGCTCTCCGCGCTCGAAGAAGGTAAGAAGGGCTATGTCTGTGTAACCGGTGTGCACGGGGTCAGTGAAGCCCAGTCCGATCCGGAGTTTCGTCGTATTCTGAATCGGGCCCTTCTCAATACTCCGGACGGCATGCCGCTCGTCTGGTTGGGCAGACGTCAATTTGGAAATCAAGTTGACCGTGTCTACGGTCCGGATCTGATGCTTGATATCTGCCGGTCCACGGAAGGTACTTCATTTCGGCACTTCTTTTACGGTGGAGGACCCGGAGTCGTTGAAAAATTGACCTCCAATCTCATGGAGCGTTTTCCCAAAATGCAGATCGCCGGGCACTACACTCCACCTTTCCGTCCCCTCAACAAGAAGGAAGAAGAGAATCTTATGCGACTTCTGGAGGACCGAAAACCCGACTTGTTCTGGGTGGGTCTGAGCACCCCAAAACAAGAGCGTTTCATGGCGGAACATTTCCACAAATTGAAGACTACGTTGATGATAGGGGTGGGCGCGGCATTTGATTTTCATGCAAAAAAGATGAAACAGGCTCCCCGATGGATACAGCGCTCGGGCTTTGAATGGCTCTTTCGCCTCAGCCTCGAACCACGCCGGCTCTGGAAACGGTATTTGAAGAATAATCCACTCTTTCTATACCGCGTCTTCACCCAGATTACGGGCTTGAAAGAATACCCCCTGGAACGGTAAATCACGAGCGGTTTTCATGGTGGATCAAAGAGAAACAGTGCTGGTTGCGGGAGCGGGTGGTTTTATCGGAGGTCACCTCGTTAAGAATCTTTTCCAAAAAGGCTTTGGGAACGTTCGAGCAGTCGATAGCAAACCGCTTGAACAGTGGTATCAGCGATTCCCCGAGGCCGAAAATGTTGTGCTCGATCTACAGGAGAAAGAAGCCTGTGAAACAGCGACAGACGGCATCGACATCGTATTCAACCTGGCCGCCGACATGGGAGGAATGGGATTTATAGAGAATAACAAGGCACTCTGCATGTTGAGTAGCCTTATC
Organism: Candidatus Moanibacter sp.; assembly: GCA_965215885.1. Taxonomy (GTDB): domain Bacteria; phylum Verrucomicrobiota; class Verrucomicrobiia; order Opitutales; family UBA2987; genus CBDCEW01. Next base: position 89,358 of record CBDCEW010000099.1, on the reverse strand, counting down.
AATACCCAGCTTCTCCTGGCCTCCGAAAACTCCAAAGTGCGTAAGTTTTTCTATACCTCTTCTGCCTGCGTCTACGCCGCGGAAAAACAGACTTCTCCGAAAGTTGTACCGCTCAAAGAAACCGACGCCTATCCAGCCATGCCGGAAGACGGTTACGGCTGGGAGAAACTCTTCAGTGAGCGAATGTGTCGCCACTTTCACGAAGACTTTGGAATCGATGTCGCGGTAGCGCGTCTACACAATGTTTACGGTCCCAACGGAACCTGGGATGGAGGCCGAGAAAAGGCGCCGGCCGCGATTTGTCGAAAAGTGATCACGGCAAAGCTTGACGGCACAGACGAGATCGAAATCTGGGGTGACGGCAAGCAGACTCGAAGTTTCACATATATCGATGATTGCCTGGAAGGGATGGACCGACTCATCAGGAGCGACTTCCAGGATCCCATCAACCTCGGGAGCAGTGAATTGGTGACAATAGACGGGCTCGTGGATATCGTTGAGTCGATCGCTGGAACCCGGCTTAAACGGCGCTACAATCTCGACGCACCGAAAGGGGTCACCGGCCGCAACAGTGACAATACTCTGATAAAGTCGGCCTTGGGCTGGGAACCACAAACGCGGCTGTCTGAGGGTCTGGAAGTTACCTACCAGTGGATTTACAATCAGCTCGCAACTAGACAGAGTTGAATACTCTTACGAGAGACCCATTGACCACAGGATCTGCCGGTGGCGCGGCGCAGGCCATCGATTACATCGGTAATCCCGAGATCCTGTCCTCAAACAAACTCGCGCTTTTCTGCTCCCGCAAGTGCCCGGGAGTGATTATTGTGGAAACCGACCACTATGCCCACATACTCCGCTCAAAAAATCGCACAATTATTAGCGGCTTCCAAACGCCAATGGAGAAGGAGTGCCTCCGAGTTTTCCTGAACGGCCCACAGAAGCTGATCGAAAAAAGCGGAAAAAAGGTCTTCAACCTTTCGGCTCAGTCATTTCCGTCGGATCAAGCGCCTTATCCAGAGTTTCCTCGTCGAGGAGACCCTTCTCCAAAATGACCTCACGAAGGGTCTTATTTTCAGCTAACGCCGTCTTAGCGACCTCGGCAGCCTTATCGTAACCGATATAAGGATTCAAAGCGGTTACCAGCATGAGAGACCGATTCACCAGCTCCCTGCACTTTTCTTCATTGGGTTCAATATCCACGACGCAGCGCTCGGCAAAGACTCGAGCCCCGCTGCTCAGACAGTTTATCGTCTCATGAAGAGCGTAGGCAATCAGCGGTATGTTTACGTTGAGTTCGAAATGGCCATCTCGCCCCCCCAGGGTGACGGCATGACACAAGCCCATCGCATAGCTGGATACCTGGACAAGCATTTCGCTCATCACAGGGTTGACCTTGCCCGGCATGATGGAAGAGCCGGGCTGGGTTGAGGGAAGGGATAGTTCTCCCAAACCGGAGCGAGGTCCCGATCCGAGCATTCGTATGTCGTTCGCAATTTTCGTCAGACTCGCGCCGATCGTATTTAACAGACCTGCCACTTCAACGGCATCATCGCGCCCCGCCTGCGCTTCGAAATGGTTCTCTGCCTCCCGAAAAGAAATACCCGTCTTTTCCGAGAGTAGAGCGCAGACCTTTGCGGAAAACTCAGGATGAGTGTTTATGCCGGTTCCCACGGCGGTTCCACCTATGGCCAATTCACGAAGAGCTTTTACAGCTCTGTGCGCCCGATCTGCGCTCTTCCGAATCTGGGCACTATATCCCGAAAACTCTTGCCCGAGTGTGAGTGGGGTGGCGTCCATCAAATGGGTGCGGCCTATTTTGACAATTTCTCGCCAGGCATTCGCCTTTTCTGTCAAGGCCGCTTCAAGATACGAAAGAGACGGTGTGAGTTTCGCCTCAAGAGCCATCGCTACACTAACGTGCAGCGCGGTCGGAACGATATCATTGGACGATTGGCCCATATTGACATCGTCGTTGGGATGCACCGGCTCCTTGCAACCGATCGGTTTACCGGTCATCTGGCTGACCCGATTCGCAATGACTTCATTGAAATTCGTATTTGTCGAGGTCCCGGAACCAGTCTGAAATACATCGACCGGGAAGTGTGCTCCCAGCTTTCCATCCGCCACCTCCTGTGCCGCAACGCGAATAAGTTCGGCCTTTTCGTGAGACAGTCGCCCCAACTCTTCATTGGCAGTGGCACAGGCGCTCTTGACCAGGGCGAGCCCTTCAATAAAGCCGACTGGCATCTGGTGGCCACTGATGGGAAAATTAAGGACAGCGCGCTGTGTTGAGGCGCCATAAAGGGCATCCTCGGGCACTTCCATCTCTCCCATGGAATCACGTTCTATTCTCATCTTCGCTACGGTTCGAGGTCTTCTTCAATTATTGGTGAGTCGCCGTCCGGGACCTGTTCGGGATCCGCTCTTGCCGACGCCGAAAGTCCCTCCTGCTGCGGTGGCGCCAGACCATCAAATGGTTCCGCATCAGGACGCGCAATGACCGGTACTGTATAGTCAAGCGTCTGACCGTCCCTTCTCACCGTAATGGCGACAAACTGTCCATCACGAAGGTAAAAGACTGTCTTGCTCACATCACTCACCTCATTGATATCATTATCGCCAAGTCGCAAAAGGACATCACCGGAGAGCAAACCTGCTTTCGCGGCTGGTGTTTCTCCAATGACCTCTCCAATCTTCACCTGCGATCCGTTTTTTGTGGAAGTGAGTGGTTCAACCTGGATTCCGATCCAGCCATAGGTTATCTTGCCCGAGAAATGAAGGTCATCGCGGATGCGCAAGGCCGCTCTCGCCGGCAATGAATACGAACCCTGCACCTCAGGTGGTAAGGCTGCCACCATTATTCCGATCAGCTTCCCGTTGAGATCGAGAAGTGGCGCTCCCCCTTCACCCCAACCGCCCGGGATGTTCGTTCTAATATGAGGGACTGGAAAGAGATTGTTGCCGAATCGACTCTCCGTCCCCGTCACGAGCCCCAAATAGGGACTCGGCTCAAATTCAAGGAGTGCGCTAATGCGCAGCACCATCGTGCCGATCGGTGGCACTTCCGGTGAATCGGTCAGGTGCAGGAAGCTGAAGCTCTCAGGGAGGGTCAAAATACGCAACAACGAAACATTAGTGTAGGCATCGCTGCCGATTAGCTCCGCCGCATAGGATATCTTCTCATGGACCAACCAGATTCGCTCCGCACCCGCCGTCGAATTTGCATTGGTTAGAACGTGGCCTTCCCGGCTTATAAAAAAACCGCTGCCGATCCTGACCAGGGTCTTTCCATCTTCTCCGGCATTGGGATAGGCCGCATTAACGCGCACCACTGCCGGTCTGTTCTCCTTGTATACTTCAATAATGCGGCGCTGAAGACTTAAGAAATCACCTTCGCTTTGAGCGAATGTAATCGACCGCAAAATCAAAAAAAAAGAAGCAGCAACTGTAACCGACTATGGCTTATCCTCATTGCTCCGCTCCTAAAAATACTCCAGCGATGGGGCCGAAACAAAGTGAACATCCGGTGAAGCAGTTCCCATTGAATATCTCGCCGGGTCGCCCCTTGCCATTGAGTAGGCTGTAAATGTCTGCGGCGCCATCACCTTTTCATAGGAGAGTTTATTGTCCCGCGGAATGGGGATGACATCGATGACAAATTCCACCTGCATACGAGAGGCTTCCGCTATACTGAGCCTTTGGGAGCTCTTCAAACCGGGTTCATCATGAACGATCCGAGAAGCATACTGTGGCTTATGAGTATTTGTGGGAGGTGGCAGCCTTTCCGCGAGGTTAACACTATTCTGATAGATTATGAAACCTAAAGTTGCTACTACTGCAGCCGACAACGGAATGGCAGCGAGAATTCGGCCCAAAGCCGATCCCAAGTAGCGGCCGTACCAAGGCTCATCGTTAACCAGTGCCTGTAGAGTTCTGCGCCGCAGATCGCGATCGAACGCCTCCCAAAATTCGGCCGGTGGTCTCTCCTTTCGCTTGAGCTTAAGGATCTCCTCCAGAGTGATCTTGCTTTTCGAATCTCTTGAAAAATCGGACATGCGGAAATCGATATCCTAATCCAAATAATCCTGCAAATATGCCTGCAGCTGCTGCTTCGCGTAATGCAGACGCGATCGCACAGTCCCCACCGAACACTTCATAATATCGGATATCTCGTGGTGGCTGAGACCCTCAATCTCGAAAAGGACCACAACCGTCCTATGTTTAGGAGACAATTTGTGCAGCGCTTCGTTCAATTTTTCCTGCAATTCACTAAGCAGGGTGGACTTGTCGGAATTGGTTCGGACGGCAAGCGCTTCAATGATCTCGGACGAGCTGACCTCCTCGTTAATATTCTCGAAGCTGAAGAATCGTCGCAGCCTGTTCCGTTTCAAATGGGTCAGCGTGGCATTAATTGCGATGCGGTAGAGCCAGGTAAAAAAGGACGCCTTCTCTTTAAATCGCTTCATGGAGCGAAATGCCTTGATGAAAGACTCCTGCGTGAGATCAGCCGCATCCTCTCGGTTCGAAGTGAGGTTGTATATGATAGAAAAGAGCCGCTCTCGATATTTGAGAACGAGATGATCAAAAGCGGCCACATCGCCACCCTGCACCCGGCGCACATAGGCCAGGTCCTCATCCGTAGCGCTAAGATTCTCAGCAGTGTCTCGTGCCAGAGTTTCCTCGATTGCCATCGATATTCTCATTCTAGACCTTATCCGAAAAGCTACTGATTGGCCGCAAAGAGGCGCAAAAGGCGCAAGAAAAACTTGAGAAAAATCATTTTGTGGCTTGATAAAAAGTGTCGCTACATGCTAGTGTTTAACAACCTAAGATTAAGAAAGGAGTTAAACATGCCAACATGTGCGACAGAGGAGAACAAAAGCGATAAGACGCCCCTTAGCAACCTCATTCTGCCGGTTCCAGACACGGATTTCCGTGATTTTCTGGATGAAGTTGAAGAATTGGCCGGGTTCGCGGCGCAAATCATCGAGGCGATCGAGAAGGATCTGGACGCCCATGCGCGTGAGAAGAAGAAACTTCGATTGGAAGATCGCAGGTTCTTTGAAGGGCGCACAGCGGAGCTGCCGGAGCTGGACATCGAGGAGGAGAATATTCTGGCTGCTGAATTGAATCTTGGGGCAGGCCGGCCGCGGATGCCGGCTTATGCGGTATACGTGTTCGTGATGATTCGAGGGTTTCTGGGTTCGTTGACCACGAAACCGGCACGGCGGTTTGTGCGCGAGTCGATGAGCTTGTACGGATTTTTGCAGAGCGGGGGACTGAGAATGCCGGCGGTGACGACGATTCTGGAGAACGTGAACCTGGTCAGCCATACGACCCGCGAGTTGATCTTTGATAAACAGATTGGGTTTATCCTCCAGGAGCAATGGGACGATTTCGGGAAGCTGACGATCGACAGCACCTCGGTGAAAGCAAACAGCTGCTGGCCCACCGATGGGAAGATTCTGAGCGGTCTTTTGATGCGGGCCAATCGTTTGGGTCAGAAGTTGCATGTCTTCGGGCTGGAGGATTTTCGCAAGGGATGGGTTGGGCGTTGGCTGGAGGAAATGGACAAGCTGGAGTTTCAGATTTGTCTGGCCGCGGGCAAACCGAAGTCGAAGGGCAAGCTGAAGAAACACTACCGGCGGTTGCTCAAGCGGGGCCGCAAGGCGGCCGACTCACTAACGGGGGAACTGAGCCATCTTGAAGAGGGCCTGTCGATGGATTCACTGCCTCCCACTCGCCGGGAGCTTCTGGAGCGGGCATTGAGCCAGATCAGGGGCGATATTGCCGACGCCAAGCGGGTTGTTGAGTATGCTCATGATCGGGTGTTTCACGAAAAGAAGCTACCGTCCACACAGAAGGTCCTGAGCCTCTCGGACGGATCGGCGGCCTACATCAAGAAGGGCAGCCGCAATCCAGTGATCGGGTACAAGCCACAACTGGTTCGCAGCGAAAACGGTTTTGTCACCAGCCTGATCGTACCGCAAGGCAATGCGGCAGACTCCATTGAGCTGGCGCCGGCCATCGGCGATTCGATCAAGCGCACCGGTGTCATTGCTGAACTGGTCAGCACCGATGACGGATATGCTTCGGCGAAGGGACGCAAGGAGGTGCTGAGCATGGGGGTAAAGCAGATCAGTATCAGTGGGGCGAAGGGCAAGAAGTTGACCACCCCCGAGGACTGGGAGAGCGAGGCGTATCGCGAGGCACGCCGCGATCGCTCCGCAGTGGAGTCGCTGATGTTCACGATTAAAGATGGATTTGCCTTTGGCGAACTCGGCCGCCGCGGCATCGATGCGGTAGGCGATGAACTGCTCGAGAAGGTTCTGGCCTACAACTTCTGCCGCATCATACTGATGAAGAAACGCCGAGGGGAGGAACTGGAACAGGCAGCCTGAATCTGACCGCTTTGAAGCTCAGAGAAAAAAGCACCACGGGATGAGTATGCCTCCAGACAGCGGCAAATATACGTATTGTGCAGCAAGCCACGCCGATGGCCGCTCAATACCTGCTCATCGGCAGCGCCGGCAGCCTAAAACCCGAAACCTGCCAGCCATAGGCTGGTCCGCCCGTGGCGGAGAACCTTAAACCGCCCGCTCGAAAGGCTTTTCGAATGGGGTCTAACTAAGGAACCCGATCGTTGATGCGACGCTCCCAAGATTACAATGAAGTCTATTAATAAATACCAAATGAAACAAGCGCTCGTGCTCATTCTCGCGGTTCTGATCAGTGGCGCAACGATGAGCGCGGCAGAAAAGACGTATCCGGCATCGGACTGGGAAGACCAATACAACCCGTTGGCCAGCCCGGACGCGGAAATAGGCGGCAAACTCTCTGCCTTTGCCTCACAGTATCCGAAGAGCTTTAACTACTATCTCGACAATAACGTATTCAACGCACGGCTCTTCAGTCTCCTTTTCGAATCACTGCTCACTAACAACCCCATTACCCTCGCCCATGAGCCCGGCCTCTCCGCGCAGTGGACGGTCTCTGACGACAAGATGACTTTTACCTTTAAACTGTCTGAAAAAGCGCAATGGAGTGATGGAAAACCGATCACGGCGCTCGATGTCAAGTGGACATACGACGCGATCATGAAACCGGAAAATCTAACTGGTCCACACAAAGTGGCGCTGGAGAAATTCGATACGCCGGAGATCCTCGATGAACGAACCATACGCTTCAAGGCGAAAGAGGTGCATTGGAGAAATCTACTCTCCCTGGGAGGATTCGAAATCCTGCCAAAACACATTTTCGAGGACCAGGACTTCAATAAGATTAATTTCGAGTTTCCGGTTGCCTCCGGGTTATACCGGCTCGGTGAAGTCAAAGAGGGACAATATGTACGACTGGAGAGGCGCGATGATTGGTGGAACCGGGAGGGGAAGCGTGCCCAGGGCACAGGCAACTTTCAAACCCTCGAGTTTCGTTTCTACGCGGAGAGAGAAACCGCTTACGAAGCCTACAAGAAAGGTGAGATAGATTTTTTCGCAGTCTATACTTCGCACCGCTGGGTCCAGCAGACCAATGGTGAGAGGTTTATGCGCAATCATATCGTCAAGCAGCAGGTCTATAATTACAACCCGGTCGGATTCCAGGGGTTCGCCATGAACATGAGGAGGAAACCTTTCGACGACCTGAAAGTCAGGAAAGCCCTCGCCCATCTCCTGGATCGCGAGAAGATGAACGCAAACCTCATGCACAACCAGTATTTTCTTCACAAGTCCTACTACGAGGACCTCTACGATCGTGAACATCCTAACCCGAATGCGCTCATTCTTTTCGACAAGGAAGCCGCCCGGCATCTCCTCAAGGAGGCGGGTTGGGAGGCCAATCCGAAAACCGGAATTCTCGAGAAAGAAGGAAAATCGTTTCTGATCAAGTTTCTCACACGCTCCGCTTCTTCAGATAAGTTCCTCGTCATCTATAAGGAAGATCTGAAAGACGTCGGCATCGACCTCATAATCGATAAGAAGGATTGGGCTGCCTGGGCGCGAGATATGGATGAATACAATTACGATATGACCTGGGCGGCCTGGGGAGCCGGAATTTGGAAGGACCCGGAGAGTATGTGGCACTCCAAAGAGGCGAATCGCCCTTCCGGTAACAATATAACCGGCTTTATGGACCAACGGGTCGACTCGCTGATCGATCAACAGCGAGCCATCTTTAATATTGAAAAACGGAACGCGATCGTTCGGGAGGTTGACTCCATCGTCTACAGTCAGGTGCCCTACATTCTTCTCTGGAACATCAATTATACACGGCTTCTCTATTGGAACAAATTCGGGATGCCCGAAACAATTCTCGACAAATATGGAGACGAACAAGCCGCCTACTCCTACTGGTGGGTAGACCCCGATTCTGAGGCTGATCTGGAAGAGGCCATAAGCTCCGGCCAAGCGCTTCCTTCAAAGTCATTCAAGGTTGTTTTCGATGACGCCTTTGAGGGTGGTGAAAAGTAAACCTGAGCCCACCGGTGAGCTAACAGCCTGTCGGACTTAGAATGAAAAGATGAAAACGTCGGCGCAACAAGCCACGAAAACATGCGAACCCTGTCATTGCGAGGAAGAATGACGAAGCAATCCAGGTTTTCGCACCTTCCTAACCGTGGATTGCCACGCTGCGCTCGCAATGACAGGCGAGTGGCTGACCAGAATCACTTGGACTGGTCCCATTGAAAGCAAAGTCCGACAGGCTGCTAACCCGGATATCTCACAGTATTTCCGGGCAAAGATCGACAGATTCCTAATGGACCGTCTCAGCTATTTCTTGCGGCGACTCCTCCTCGTCATACCGACGTTTATAGGCATAACGATAAGCTGCTTCGTCCTCTGCCAGTTTGTCCCCGGGGGTCCGGTCGAACAGATCATGATGCAAATGAGGGGTATCGGCGGCGCGGAAGCCGGTAGCGCGACTTTACCCTCGGAGTCAATTTCGGAAAAACAGCGAGAAGCACTGGAGACTCATTTCGGATTCGATAAGCCAATCCTGACACGCTATTGGGAGTGGCTCGTGGTGCACCGTATGGGGATGACCGTCGACTCCTATAAGTACACGAACAAGACCGTCTGGCAGCTCATTATTGAACGATTTCCGATCTCGCTCACATTCGGAATAACCGGATTCGTCCTCACCTATTTAATTTGCATCCCGTTAGGAATAGCCAAAGCGCTGCGAAACGGTACCGTCTTCGATCTCGTTTCGAGCGTTGTCGTCTTTGTTGGCTATGCAATTCCAGCCTTCGCCTTCGGTATGCTGCTAAAGCTTTTTCTGTCAGGCACATCCGAACACTTCTTCGACATCTTTCCCCTTGGCGGCTTCCGTTCTGATGACTTCGAATCGCTCTCCTTCTGGGACAAAGTGAAAGATCAGTTTATGCACATGTTCCTTCCGGTCTCATGCTATGTCATCGGGAATTTCGCCGTCCTTACGCTCTTAATGAAAAACTCTCTATTGGATCAGATCGGACAAGATTACGTAAGGACCGTTCTTGCTAAAGGGGGCACTATGAATCGCGCCGTTTGGGGACACGCCCTGCGCAACGCATTGATACCCATAGCGACGGGATTCGGAAGTATCATGACCCTCATGTTTGCCGGTTCCGTCCTCATCGAGAAGGTCTTCGAAATTCCCGGCATGGGCCTTCTCAGTCTCGATGCAATCATCAGCAGAGACTATATGGTTTTCATGGGGATTCTCGCGCTCACTTCACTTCTGGGTCTGATTGGACGGATCCTTTCTGATTTCTGCTATCTACTGATCGATCCGAGGATCACTTTTTCTTCACAATAAGACGATGCGACTGAACCTCAACCCGATTACTAAAAGGCGTCTTGGTCGCTTTAGACAGATCAAGCGCGCCTACTGGTCATTCTGGGCTCTCCTCATTCTCTATGTTATTGGCCTCATGGCGAACCTGCTCTGTAACAATCTTCCCCTGTTTCTCCGCTATGAAGGGAAAGTATATCTGCCTATTCTCTTCTACTATCCCGAAGACACATTCCTGAAGAACGGGCGTCTGACCAGACCCGATTACAAGCAACTGGCTCAAGATCCTAACTTTGGCAAGAACCCAGGTAATGTTGTCATCTTTTCACCGTTCCCCTACGAACCCAACGAAAGCGTCTCTAAGGATTCGATTGATTTTACTGAAGGCGTAACGGTTCGTTTTGAGCGGAACCAGCGGGTTGCTACCGTAAATATTCGCACGGACTATAGCATTAGTCGATCCCGGGGGAGCGCCTATTTTTTCGCTGTCGATCGCGACAGATCTGTCCGGGATCTATCGGTAAGAGAACGTTTTCGAATTCCGGAAAAGATCGAAGAGGCCGTCTCCGGACGATTCCAAAACCGATTCATGCCCTCCCTGTCCTCCGACACCGAGAATTCCGAAGGCGTGAGAGTCACTATCTCCCTCTCGCAATATGAACCCAGAGTAGGACCGCCCAAATCGGTACGTTTAACCCTGCGCGAGATTGTTCAAGCTGAAGCTTCGGAAGAGATTGAGTTTGATTCGGAATTGAGGCCAAAAACAAAGCCGCCTCCCCTCTGGGAAAATCTCGCCGAGATGCAAAGAGAGGCATTGCTCGAAAAGGTCAAAGATCGCTTTGATCAGGCAGTGGCCTTCGAAACGATCGTGATCGGTGACCGACAGTTTCGCGTAAATTTCGAAAAAGAAGATTTCTATTTCCCGTATCGGCCGACAAAAAGCCACATAATGGGATTGGACAGCTCCGGTCGCGATGTGCTCGTGCGGATCATCTATGCCCTTCGTACGTCTCTCAATTTCGGATTCCTTCTGGTCTGCTCGACAATGGTAATCGGAATCCTTTTCGGCGCACTCCAGGGTTACTACGGAGGCAAAACGGATCTCGCTGGCCAACGGCTAATCGAAATCTGGGAATCACTTCCCTTCATCTATATTCTCATCCTCATCGGATCAGTTTACGGCCGAAGTTTCGTCATCCTGCTATTCCTTTACGGTCTATTCAATTGGATCGGTATCTCCTATTATATGCGCGCCGAGTTTCTCAGGTTGCGGAAACAGCCTTTCGTTGAGTCTGCCCATTGCATGGGGCTCTCGACTTTCAAAGTCGTCTTCAAGCATATCCTTCCAAACGGACTAGTGCCCATCATCACGTTTTTTCCTTTTTCATTGGTCGGAGCCATCGGCGTCCTTGCCGCCCTGGACTATCTCGGATTTGGCCTTCCGCCTCCAACTCCCAGTTGGGGAGAGCTTCTTTCTCAAGCCCAGGAATTCCGCTACGCCTGGTGGCTTGTCCTCTATCCGTCCACCGCGCTTTTCGTCGTCGTCCTCTTCGGTGTATTTATCGGCGAAGGCGTTAGGAGTGCATTTGATCCACGTACTAACAGTAAAATCGAGTAGCCCCCATGGTCTTGACCCATCACTTCTCGAATTATTGAATCAATGGGGTGGATCGCAAAATGAGTGATGCTGTGAAGAGACTCCTCGAGGTTAAGAACCTGACCGTTTCCTTCAGGACGGAGGAATTGAAGGTTACAGCCGTCAGAGATGTGAATTTTCATATCGATGAAGGCGAGATTCTCGGCCTCGTTGGGGAGTCCGGTAGTGGTAAATCCGTCACCGGAATGAGTATGCTGCGGCTTATTCACTGTCCCCCAGGAGAGATTGAATCCGGCTCCGCACGCTTCAAGGACCGAGATCTTCTCAGCTTGCCTATTAAGGAACTTAGGAAGGTCCGCGGTCGAGAGATCGGCATTATTTTTCAGGAACCGATGACTGCCCTATCTCCTCTTCACACGATCGGAGATCAGCTAGTCGAATCTCTCCTTCTTCATCAAACCATATCCAGAGAAGAGGCTTGGAAGAGGAGCGTCGATTGGCTGGATAAGGTCGGAATCCCGGAGCCGGAAGAGCGAATGCGCGCCTTCCCTTTTCAATTCTCCGGGGGTATGCGGCAACGGGCTATGATTGCGATGGTCGTCATGTTGAATCCCAGTCTGATCATTGCGGACGAGCCGACAACTGCCGTGGATGTCACGACGCAGCGACAGATTTTTGAGCTCCTCATCCGGATGAAGAGCGAAAAGACTTCGCTGCTCTTCATTACACACGATATGGGTGTAATCTGGCAGCTCTGTGACCGCGTCATTGTCATGAAGGAGGCACAAATTGTCGAAGAAAGTCCCATCGAAGAGCTTTTTGAGCGTCCCGCACACAGTTATACACGAAGTCTCCTCGCTGCCGTGCCACGTCTGAATTCTCCGCCCCGTCGCCGTCCCCTGGAGGTAATGAGCGAGCTAAACGGCGATTCCGTAGAGGGCGAGCCGGAAGAAACCGCGGTCATCAGAATACGCAATTTAAAAACCTGGTTTCCGATCCGACGGGGAATATTCGCGCGGGTCGTTGGTCATGTCAAGGCGGTGGATGGAGTGAGCCTTGCTATTCGGCCCGGTGAGACGCTGGCCCTGGTGGGAGAATCCGGCAGCGGAAAGACGACACTGGGCCGGACAATCCTGGGACTGGAAAAGGTGCAAGAGGGAGAGATCTACTATGAGGAGCGGGATCTGATGACGTTGAATCGGAGCCAGTTCAAGCCACTTCGCCGGGATCTGCAGATTATCTTTCAGGACCCGTTTTCTTCCCTGAATCCGAGAATGACCGTACTGGACATCCTGACCGAAGGCCTCGTGGAACACCGCGAATTAACGGACTCGAAAGAAGACACGGCCGTTCGCCTGTTGCGTGAAGTCGGCCTCGAACCCGATCATCGACACCGCTATCCTCACGAGTTTTCCGGAGGGCAAAGACAGCGCATATGCATCGCAAGGGCAATCTCACTGAAGCCCAAATTCATCGTATGTGACGAGGCGGTCAGTGCGCTAGACGTAACCATTCAGGCGCAAATTCTCGACCTGCTCATTAATCTGCAGGAGAAATATAACCTCTCTTACCTCTTCATCACACACGATCTGGGCGTCGTAAAGGAAATCGCAGACCGGACGGTCGTCATGAAAAATGGAAGAATTGTCGAAGAGGGCGACACCACTGAAGTTATCGAATCTCCTAAACAAGATTATACGCGGGAACTGGTTTCCGCCGTTCCTAGACCGGGCAACAGAGAGAGTCGCCAATCCATTCGAAATTTCCTCGCCTAAGAGCCTCGATGCGCACCTCGGTAAATCGTCACTTTCCAACCGATAAGCATATTGAAACACAATACTCCCAATATCCTCGAAGCCAGAAATCTCAGGGTCAGTTTCTTCAGTCGAGGCAAAGAGAACGAAGCCGTTAAGGGTGTCTCGTTCGTCCTCGAATCGGGCCGTTCCTTAGCAATCGTGGGAGAGAGCGGGAGTGGAAAGACGGTCTCCGCCCTGGCACTCACTCGTCTCCTACCTCAGCCGCCCAACTGCATAATCGACGGTAGGGTGATATTCGAAGGAAGGGACCTCCTCGCCCTCGCTGGTAAAGAGATCCGTAAAATCCGCGGAAAGGAAATCGCCTATATATTCCAAGAGCCCTCTTCCTCCCTCAATCCGGTTTTCACTATCGGCTACCAGATAGCGGAAGCGATTAGACTGCACCTGCCGCACGTTAGAGACGTCAGAAAGTGCGTCATCGATTCCCTTGAACGCGTCAGTATTAGAGACCCGGATACTCGTGTCGACCACTATCCCCACCAACTCAGTGGGGGTATGCAGCAACGCGTTATGATTGCGATGGCTCTCGCCTGCGAACCGCGTGTGCTCGTGGCGGACGAACCAACCACTGCTCTTGACGTCACCATCCAGGCTCAGATTATGGATCTCTTGCGCCAAATCAGAGAGGAGACAGCCATGTCGGTCATTCTCATAACGCACAACTTCGGCATCGTCTCTGACTTCGCCGACGATGTGGTCGTGATGTTTCGCGGCGAGATCGTCGAGTCCGGCCCAGCGCGGCAAATCCTGGAAAAACCACAACATCCTTACACTCGTGCCCTCATCGACTGTATCCCGCAAATCGGGAAAAACCAACGGCGCCTCACCACGATCGATTACGCCGCTCTAGGAGTCTGATGGAAAAAAGTCACAAAAACATTAATGGATTCCGCTGAAAAATTCCCACGTTCTTGGGAACGCAGGTACGATGCTCGGTAAGTCGTTCTTTTTTGTAGCCGCGTTCGCAAGAACGTGGTCACTGATTCCGAAATCACGCCTTTTTCACCAGAACCCAATAACATGAAATAAAGCGAATGCACGAACCGACCAACAAACAGAACCTCCTCGAGGTCCGAGACCTGAAGGTGCACTTTCCCGTGACCGGCGGCGGGGTCACGCGCCGCGAAGCCGGTTCCATTAGAGCGGTGGACGGGGTCTCCTTTTCGGTATTACGCGGCTCTACTGTAGGTCTCGTGGGTGAGAGCGGGAGCGGCAAGACGACGATTGGTCGCGCCATCGTCCGTTTGGTCTCGATAAACTCCGGCTCAATCGCCTACTCCGGCCAGGAAATCTCCAAATTGCCAACGAAAGAATTCTTTCCCTACCGAAAACGCATTCAAATGGTCTTCCAGGATCCCTTTGGCTGCCTCAACCCTCGAATGACCGTCTACGGGATCGTATCAGAACCACTGGAGATTCACTTTCCTACCTGGAGCAAGGAGCAAAGACGGGAACGCGTCGTCGAACTGCTGAAGAAAGTCGGTCTCGAGAACGAGCATATCGACCGCTATCCCCATGAATTCAGCGGCGGCCAGCGGCAACGTATTGGAATCGCAAGGGCGCTCGCGGTCGAACCCGAATTCATCATCTGCGACGAGCCTGTGAGCGCTCTCGACGTCTCAGTCCAGGCGCAGATCATTAACCTTCTCCAGGACTTGCAGGAAGAACTGGGACTTACTTATTTGTTCATCGCACACGACCTCGCCGTGATCGAACACCTGAGCGACTTTGTTCTCGTAATGAACAACGGAAAAATTGTGGAGCAGGCGACTTCCTCTCAAATCTACACCGAAGCGAAAAACGATTACACTCGAAAACTCCTGGCCGCAGTGCCCAAGATTTAGCGAATTGTGAACCAGATACTCGGATCTCACGGGTGGAACGGCCCCTCCGGGGACGTTTATTCCCACTTTCTACTTTCACTACCCATATTGCGGATAACTATTAATTAATCAGTTTGGGTCTACAGCAGAATCTGTGGGTGGGTAACGTCGCTTACAAGAGGAAATAGAGTCGGTGAGCACAAGGAGAAGTCAGGGCGCTGCCCTGAATCCCGCTCCTCCACAGCCGGAGGGGCTGGTCGGTGTTTTCTTTGCATATGGGATTGAAAGGTTGAAGCACCGGGCCGTTCCGAGGATGAAAGTAGTACCGAAAATACATCCTGAACACGGAGGACCCAGTGCTCATCAAAACGCTACTGAATCGGTGCTATTGGCTCAAGAGCTTTGTTTACGCAAAGGCGAGTATGGAAATGGTGAAATCGGTGGAGGCGA
This sequence comes from Candidatus Moanibacter sp., assembly GCA_965215885.1. Classification (GTDB taxonomy): domain Bacteria; phylum Verrucomicrobiota; class Verrucomicrobiia; order Opitutales; family UBA2987; genus CBDCEW01. The sequence goes on along the minus strand of CBDCEW010000099.1, from coordinate 73,894 downwards.
TTGTGGTGCAGATTGAGCCGCGCAAGAATAGTCGGGTGTGCTGTTCGGGGTGTGGCCGGACGGCCAGCGGCTACGACCACATGAGCGAGGCGAGGCATTTTGAATTTGTGCCCTTGTGGGGGATGAAGGTGTATTTTCGTTACCGCATGCGGCGGGTCAATTGCCGGCGGTGCGGGGTGAAGGTCGAAGAGGTGCCCTGGGCCAAGGGCAAGAGTCATCTGAGTTGGCCAATGCAATGGTTTCTGGCCCAGTGGGCGAGGCGCTTGAGCTGGGAAGAGACGGCAAGGGTTTTTCGCACGAACTGGCGCAACGTCTTCGAGTCGGTCGAGGCGATGGTGCGTTGGGGGCTCAAACGGCGCGATATGAGCGGGATTGAGGCGATCGGAGTCGATGAGGTGCAGTATCATCGAGGCCATCACTATCTCACCGTGGTCTACCAGCTTGACGAGGGGCGGCGGCGGCTATTGGGCGTATTCAATAAGCGCAACGTAAAATCGCTCTTGCGTTTTTTCTGGGAATTGGGAGCGCAAAAGAGCAGCCAGATCCTCTACGTCTGCTCGGATCTGTGGAAGCCTTACCTCAAAGTGATCAAGAAAAAGGCACCCCAGGCGCTGCACATCCTCGATCGCTTCCACTTGGTAGCCAACCTGAACAAGGCCCTCAATGAGATTCGTGCTGCGGAAGCCAGGCGATTGCAACGGGACGGCTACATCAACGTGCTGGTCAAAAGCAAATACTGTTTCTTCAAAAATCCGCAAAATCTCACCCCCACCCAACAGATCCGCCTCAAGGAGGTGCTCCAATACGATCTGAAGAGCGTGCGGGCCTATCTACTAAAGGAGAGCTTTCAGCTCTTGTGGCATTATAAAAGTCCCTACTGGGCCCAATGGTATCTGAAAAAATGGTGCACGCGCGCCATGCGTTCGCGCCTCAAACCGATCAAAAGGTTCGTGCGCTCGGTGCGCAAACACGAGCCGCTCATCCTCAACTGGTTTCGGGCCAAAAAGGCCTTTTCCTGCGGCATTGTGGAGGGCTTTAACCGCAATATAAATCTCACTATCAGAAAAGCATACGGCTTTAAGAGCTTCGAAGTGCTTAAGATCGCCCTATTTCATACCATGGGCGACTTGCCTGAACCCGAAATAACCCACAGATTCTGCTGACGAGGCATCAGTTTTACTTTTGACCGGAGAAAAGAGGTAACACAAAGATTCCTAGCGCAGCGTAGCCGCAACCAATCGACAAGGTTCGGGACAAGGTTTGGGACGAGGTTTACTCCGCTGAGTTCTGAGTAGGCCTGCGGTGAGCCGAATCCGTTACCAGTAAGGACAATCATGATCGAAATTGAGAAGGTAACTCCGACCTCCCTGGTAACCTTGTCGCGAACCTTGTCCCGAACCTTGTCGACCGCACTACTTTGAATTCCAACATATTACTCTCCAAAACGCATTAAGAAACAAAGTACTGATGGATTGTAATAGGGAGCACAGAGTTACAACGGGATAAGCCTAATATGCCAAGGATACTTGAGAGTCTGCGAACCTCGTTCTTTCTCCTGTTCGTAATTTCCGCACTATGCCTCTCCAACGCATGCCGTAAACGTGTTACTCCGGTCGAGGTGGGTAACACGCAGCAGATCCTTCTCTTCGGAAACGGCACGGATCCGGAAGACCTCGATCCGCAGGTGACTACCGGCCTGCCCGAGCATCATATCCACATGGCTCTTTTCGAGGGTTTGGTGAACTCTGATCCCGAAGACCTGCACCCCATTCCGGGTGTTGCGGAACGTTGGGAGATATCTGACGACGGTCTTCGCTACACTTTTTACCTCAGATCCGACGCGCGCTGGTCAAACGGCGATCCCGTCACGGCCGAAGACTTCGTCTTCTCCTACCGCCGCATGCTGACACCCGGATTTGGAGCCGAATATGCCTACATGCTCTATGTCGTGAAGAACGCTGAGCTTTATCATCAAGGCAAGCTAACCGAATTCTCCAAAGTTGGATTTGAGGCGCTCGATCCCGCCACCCTCCGAATTTCTCTGAAAGCGCCCACTCCCTATTTTCTTTCCCTTATCAACCACAACTCCTGGTATCCCGTAAACCCGTCTACGATTCTGAAATTTGGACCGATGGATCGCCGGGGCACGCGGTGGACCCGTCCGGGAAACCATGTAGGCAATGGTCCTTTCATCCTGGATATTTGGAACTTAGGCGATGTCGTTGTGGTGAAAAAGAATCCTCACTATTGGGACGCCGAGCGAGTGAAGCTTAAGGAGATACGCTTTTACGCCATCGAGAATCAGATTACGGAAGAGCGCAATTTCCGTTCTGGTCAACTCCACGTAACCAACACCGTGAACCTCAACAGTATGGAAAGATTGCGAAGAGAGCGGCCCGATCATCTCCAACTCCACGCATGGCTTGGCACCTACTACTATCTTTTGAATACGAATGTTCCTCCCCTCGACCAACAGAAAGTGCGTCTGGCGCTAAATCTCGCCATCGATCGATCCGCCATCGTCGAAAACATAACGCAGGGCGGCCAACTACCCGCCTATCACTTCACGCCACCCAACACTGCCGGATACACCGCCCGGGCCCGTTTATCGGAGGACGACGAATTGGCAAGGAAACTCCTCGCCGAGGCCGGTTATCCAAACGGAGAGGGATTTCCAGCGCTTCCCCTCCTTTACAATACCTCAGAGGCCCATCGCCCCATCGCTGAGGCGATTCAGGACATGTGGAAGAGAAATCTCAACATCGAAGTGACTTTAGAGAATCAAGAGTGGAAAGTGTACTTGGCGTCACGTAGCAACGGAGACTTTGCCATCGCCAGGGCCGGCTGGATCGGCGATTACAACGACCCAAATACCTTTCTCGATCTCCTTACCAGCACTTCCGGAAATAATCACTCCGGTTGGAGCCATACCGATTATGATTCCCTCATTGAAAGGGCCAGCCTTACTCTTGATCCTGCGGAGCGTTACGAACTCTTTCAGCAGGCAGAATCCATCCTCGTCGACCAACTCCCAATCATCCCCATCTACTTCTACGTGCGCACCTACCTCAAACAACCTTCCGTGCGGTCGTGGCACCCCAATATCCTCGACCAGCACCCCTACAAATTCGTCTATCTTGAGGGGGGGTGATTAGCGTTGTGTCGAAACCGTCTGCAGTGAACATAGTCGAGTCCGAAACAGGAGATAACACGAGGTCACAGGTTTCGGGTTTCTGGTGTCTGGTTTCGGAGCAGAGCCGCAACCAATCGACAAGGTTCGGGACAAGGTCTGCTGCATCGATAATACGCAAGTACGCATTAGAAGGAATATGTCCCTATTCCCGCGGTATCTTCGCCTTTCCCGGCACCCTTTTCGCGAACCTCAATAGAACTCTCTTCACAGACTCCCTGGCACCAACCTATCCTCCCCGAAGACTCCGCTTTCGCGTATTTTCGCGTCTTTAGCGGGCATCCCTCTTTCGAGAACGAGAACGATTACGAGAACGAGGACGACTACACTTCCCATGCCCAAACTCATCATACGCCGCTTCCTCGAAGCCATTCCGGTTCTCTTCATCATCGCCACTGCCACATTCTTCCTTGTGCGCCTGGCCCCAGGTGGACCCTTTGACCGTGAGAAGACCGTCTCACCAGAAGTAGAAGAAGCCCTCAACGCCCATTACGGACTCGATGACAGCATGCTGGTGCAGTACCTCCGCTTTATCGGCAACCTGCTCAGCGGAGATCTCGGTCCCTCTTTTAAATATCCCGGCTGGACAGTCAATGAACTCATCCTGGCGAAGATTCCCGTCTCCCTGGAATTGGGAATCTATGCCCTCATCATCGCCGTTCTTATCGGCACGAGCGCGGGAGTCATTGCTTCCCTGAAACCGAATCGGTGGAGCGATCATTTCCCCATGGCCTTGGCTATGATCGGTATCTGCCTCCCCACCTTCGTTCTCGGCCCCATTCTCGTTCTCGTTTTTGCCCTCAAACTCGAGTGGTTCAATGTATCCGGCTGGTTCCTGCTGGGTGATCGTGTTCTGCCGTCGCTCACTCTTGGGATTTTTTACGCCGCTTACGTGGCGCGACTCACCCGTGGGAGCATGCTCGAAGTGCACAACGAGGACTACATTCGCACCGCCCGTGCCAAAGGTCTGCCGGAATGGCGGGTTACCCTCGTTCACGCGCTCCGCAACGGTATCCTGCCGGTAGTCAGCTTTCTCGGCCCCGCCGCGGCCGGCGTTATCAGTGGTTCATTTGTCGTCGAAACGATCTTCCACATTCCGGGTCTCGGACGCTTTTTCGTCAACGCCGCCTTCAACCGCGACTACACCATGGTTATCGGTACCGTTCTATTTTACGCCACCCTTCTCATTTTACTCAATCTCCTCGTCGACATCCTCCAGAGCCTTCTCAACCCAAGAATCCGATATCAGTAGCAATTGATTGGCCATGAAATCAGACAGGAGCATACGAAAGGGCCTAGCGCAGCGTAGCCGCAACCAAACTCGTGGGTCCTTCCACGCTGAACTCCACAGCTTTGAATACCACCATGCTACACCCCAAGACGTGTTAAAAAAACCTGGTTCTGATGGATTGTAGCACAGAGGCCCCATATTCCCTCTGGAGCGACGCCTGGCGACGCCTCAGAAGCAACCGACCGGCCCTCACCGGGCTAATCTTTATCCTGGTTGTCGGGACTATTTCCGCATTGGCCCCGCTCCTCGCCCCCTATCCTTTTGAAGCCACCAACCTCTCACTCGGCCCCACTTCACCCTCCTCAGAACATTGGCTCGGCACTGATACCTTGGGACGGGATCTCATCAGCCGCATGCTTTACGGCGGGCGTATCTCACTACTGGTCGGCCTCCTTGCAACTCTCGTTTCCCTTACCATCGGCGTCTCTTACGGGCTCATTTCCGGCTTCGCCGGCGGTTGGACCGACCGGATCATGATGCGCCTCGTCGAGATCATTTACTCCATGCCTTTCACCATCTTCGTAATTCTACTCACGGTTGTATTCGGGCGCAACATCATCTTGATTTTTGTCGCTATCGGGACTGTGGAATGGCTCACCATGGCACGCATCGTACGCGGCCAGGCTCTCTCTCTAAAGGTTCAGGAGTTTGTCCAGGCTTCCCGCGCTCTTGGACAGTCGCGCCGAAAAATCATCATTAAGCATCTCCTTCCCAACATCCTCGGCACCATCATCGTCTACGCCACTCTCACAATCCCCAGCGTTATGCTTCTCGAAGCCTTCGTCAGCTTCCTCGGTCTCGGCGTCCAGCCTCCCATGACCTCCTGGGGCATTCTCATAAAAGAGGGCGCCGACGCTATGGAAGCCTACCCCTGGCTCCTCATCTTCCCCTCCATTGTCTTCTCCCTCACCCTCTTCTCCCTCAACTTCCTCGGCGACGGCCTCCGCGACGCCTTCGACCCGAGGGCTGTGGGTTCGTGAGGTGGCTCATCTTCATGGAGATCATACATGAGTGAAGCTTCTCTCCACGTGTCGGGAAACCTGTCCAGTCCTGATGAGAAGTTGACGCGAGGCTATTGGTTACCCCCTTCCCGGCCCGCGGTGAGCCCGTCAAAATGCTGAACGGGATCAGGGCCTTCCGCAGATGAGTCTTCGTCGTCAGCTTTGTCGAAATCAATCTAGCCGATCTCCTGAACCTTGGTCGGCAGCTTGGTCGTAAATCCCGCTGAGCGGGATCGAAAGCTTGCAGTCGAAGAGTCGCGCTTTCCCCAGAAAACTACGCAATAATTCGACGAAGCTTACGACAATGCTCACAAAAAAAGAGCGTAGGAGGGAATCTTGTTGATAGTATTTCGATTCGGGGTTCAGACGACGAAGTTTGCGACGAGGCTTACGACAAAGATATCGACCCCGATTTGAACGTCCAACATCGAACATTAAACATCGATGTAGAGATCCCGACCAAGCTCGGTCCTACACAACGTCGATCGTCTGAGCAAAAGCCTTTCGCCTCACCTTATGCTCTCAAGCTGCTGCCGGATCTCACCAGATACTGGAGCGCAGTAAGTAATCCGAAATCATGTCTGGAAGTTTTCTGCCGGCTTTTTGTTCGTATTTCGGCGAATAACGAACAATGCCACGAGCCAAATCACGACGCCGCTCAGCGGGAGAGCAATCACGCAATGGCGGCTCTCGGCGGAATCGTGGATTGCCGCGTCGCGCGCTCCTCGCAATGACATCGTTGTGTCATCCGGAGTACTCTTTAAGAAGGAGGTGGCGATCCAGACGTGCCTACCGCCTGAAACAGGTTGCCCAAGATCGCTTTCAATCCATCGAGCTTTTCTCGCGAGTTGCGCTGAACTAGCCCGGACATTTCACACACTTCGCAGAGAGATCCCGGCGTGCCGGGACTGCGTATCAGGGCCTTTCCGCAGGTCGTCGGGCGACAGTGTGTTGGAACCCTCTGAGGTCGCCGAGCAAGGGAAGGGGTTGAGACGCAGTGATATCCGCGGTCGTAGCAGAAGGTTTGTGAAATGTTCGGGCTAGGGCTCTCCTCTTAATTTCACCTTGCCCGCGGCGAACTCATCTTCAAGTGATCTGCTCGCTTCTTTTTAATTTTCAATGAAAACTTCCCGTCCCGGCATGCCGCGGACGGGGTATCTAATTCTTTCGCCATTCGGACAGAAATTTCCTATGCTTTACTCGAAGTTTATACAAACGTCCCCGGAGAGGCCGATCCACCACTAGCATCCTTGCTACTGGTGGATCGGGCGCTCCGCGCACGATGATGCCTGAGAAAGTCAGCGACCCCGTAGCAAGCTGCGGGGAATTACCAAGTTAAAAATAATAACCGATTATCAGAAGGCCTAAAATTCAAAAACACCGTTCAATGTTCTCAGGGAGCCTAATCCAAAAATCTGATGAGAAATCAGGCTGACGAACGGCAAAAGCAAAGCAAAAGGGGCTTGTCGTTCAATTCTGAATCAATTCTGCTAAGCTGACGCTCATGAAGACAAAGACTCTAGGCATACTGCACCCCGGCGAGATGGGAGTATCGGTGGCTGCCACCGCCAGGAACAGTGGTTGCAAGGTTCTCTGGGCTTCCGCCGACCGAAGCGAGGCCACTACCCAACGGGCTCAACGCGAAAATCTAAATGATGCGGGATCAATCGCCGAGCTTTCCTGTCAAAGCTCAGTCATCGTCAGTGTATGTCCACCGGGCGTAGCGGAGGAAATTGCTGCATCTTTAGCGAGCAGCGACTTTTCCGGGCTGTTCATCGATGCCAACGCTATTGCCCCGGAACGAGCGATCCGAATCGGCAGGAATTTGGAAAATTCCGACATCGATTTCGTAGACGGCGGCATCGTGGGAGGACCGGCCTGGAAACGGAAAAAGACCTGGCTCTATCTCTCAGGGAGACGGGCTGCCGAGGCAGCAACATGCTTCGCCGCGGGCCCATTGGAAACCGAGGTTATCGGATCAGAAGCAGGTCAGGCCTCGGCCCTCAAGATGTGCTTCGCGGCAAATACGAAAGGAACCTCGGCACTGCTCGCCGCCATTCTTGCAGTGGCCGAATCCCACGGACTAAGAGACACCATCTTCGAAGTCTGGGAACGCCACTTACCAGAAACGGCGGAGAGGGCACGCAAGGTACCGGCTTCGAACAGCGCGAAAGCGTGGCGTTTCGTTGGGGAAATGGAGGAAATCGCATCGACCTTTCGCGCCGCCGAAATGCCGGAGGGATTTCACGACGCCGCAGCCCAGATTTACCAGCGACTGGCGCCGTTTAAGGACTGGCCCGAACCTCCCACTTTGGACGAATTTCTAGCCGCTTTAAAGGGAAATGCACCTTAGTTCTCGAATTCGTAATTTATCTCTCCTTTTTGTCTTCCTTCTCACCCTCGAGGTCTGCGCCGAGAGTGTAGAAGGCTTTGAGGAAATACAGGAGCTCAAAGGAATTGCAGAGTACCGGATGGATTCGAACGGGTTAACGGTCCTTCTTATGGAAGACCACTCGGCGCCGGTTGCTACTTTCATGGTAACCTACCGGGTTGGTTCAAGAAACGAAGTCACCGGCACAACGGGAGCATCCCACCTGCTCGAACACCTCATGTTCAAAGGGACGGAGAAATTCGACAAAGGAAAAGGCACCGACGTTTCACGTATGCTCCAGAACGTGGGCGCTCGCATGAATGCCACCACGTGGCTCGACCGCACTAATTACTACGCCAACATTCCCATCGATCACCTGGAACTGGCTATCGAGATCGAGGCGGATCGAATGCGAAATCTTTTTCTACGTGAAGAGGACCGGCAACCGGAAATGAACGTCGTTCGCAACGAATTCGAGCGCGGCGAAAACAGTCCCCTCACGGCCCTGACGAAGGAGATCGTAGCTGCCGCATTCGTCGCTCACCCCTATCACCATCCAACGATCGGATGGCGTTCGGACATTGAAAACGTCACGATCGAGCGACTTCGCGAATTCTACGACACTTACTACTGGCCCAACAATGCCACCCTAACTGCCATTGGCGACTTTAAGAAAATAGATGTCCTCAACCTCGTAGGGAAGTACTACGGTCCCATACCCGCTTCGCCGAAACCGATACCGGATGTATATACTGAGGAACCGCCACAGCGCGGAGCTCGTACCGTGATGGTTAAACGTGCGGGCCAACTCGGTGTTGTGGGTATCGGACACAAAGTTCCTGAAGGCGCGCACAACGACACTTTCGCCCTCAACGTGCTCGAGGCAATCCTGATCCAGGGAAAGAACAGTCGATTGTATAAATCACTGATCGATAGAGGCTTGGCTGTCGACATATTTATCTGGAACTTCGCCCTGAAGGATCCAGGATTGTTCATCACCTTCGCCTATCTTGCTCCAGGTGTCGATCATACAATCGTAAACGACGTCATTCTAGATGAGTTTGAGAAACTGAAGACAGAAGGTGTGACCGACGAGGAATTGGCAAGAGCGATTACTCAGCTCAATGCCGAAATCGCATACTCCCGCGACGGATCCTTCTCCGTAGCCCGAATTCTCAATGACGCCATCGCGATGGGTGATTGGACTTACTACGTGCGCTTTCCGGAGGAGATTGCAAAGGTAACGCCGGACGCAGTCAAGAGAGTCGTGCGCAAATACTTCAACGAGGAGAGTCGAACGAGCGGAACATTCGTTCCTTTACCTCCAAAAGGCGCACCGGGCCAGTCTCCTCCGCTGACACAGCAATATACGAATCCGCGAGCCGGGTCAAGAAGCTCGCTCCCCACGGCCACAGCCGGTAAGACGAGCGCTCTTGCGAGCGATAGCCCCGTCCTTTCCCACTCAAGATCAGAAATTAGCGGGACTTTGGAGCCATCAACCATTTCCGATCGAATCGTAGAGAAGAAGATCCATGGGATCGCCGCTATCGCCATGAAGACGGAGGTAAGAGATGTGATAACGATTCTCGCCACAATCGCGGCCGGCGACGCCTTCAGCCCGAAGGGAAATGTCGCAATCGCGGATTTGACCGGCCACATGCTCGATAAAGGTACGGAGGAAACCGGAAAGTTTGAGCTCGCCGAGAAGTTGGAGAGTGTCGGCGCGTCCCTCTCGTTCAGTGTCACAACACACAATCTCAATATCTCAGGAAGGTGTTTAAAGCGAGATCTGCCTCAGGTTATTTCTATCCTCGCCGAACAACTGCGTAGTCCCGCATTTGATGAAGAAGAACTCAGTAAATTGAGATTACAAAGAAGCGGCGAGTTTAAGCGCCTCCTTGAAGATCCCGACTATCGTGCAGGTAACTCTCTTCGTAGGCTTATATATTCGGAAGACCACCCCAATTATCAACCAACAGTTGAGACGCTCATCTCGGACATTGAAACCGTTACCGTCCAGGAATTAAGGAAGTTTCACAAGAAACATTACGGTCCCAAGTCGATGATCCTTGTGGCGGTCGGAGATCTCGATGATGAGGGATACTTTGACGCCGTCAAAGAGGGATTCTCCGGTTGGGCTAAAGGGGTTAAGGTCCCAAAATACGAAATACGAAGAGGCGCCGCTGCTAAATTCTGGACGAAAATTAATTGTGCAAATGCCGGACAAGACGAGCGTAAGCGTGCGTGTTGGCATGACCTGCAGCGTCAAGAAAAACGATCCCGTTTATCTTCCCCTAATGATGGGAACGGTTATCTTAGGCGGGAATTTCTCCGACCGCTCGCCTCATGCAAATCGTACGCGAGCGATGAAGGTCTTACCTACGGCATCGGATTACGGGCATCGCCGATAACAGTTTTACAGTGGCGAGTCTGGTGAAGGCGTTGAGGGAATCGGGATGCTGAGCTTACCGGGAACGATGAAGGTTTTCCTGGCCGTGGGAGTAACGGATCTGCGAAAGAGTTTTAATGGTCTCTACGCCCTGGCGGCCAATCAGCTCAAGGAAGACCCGTTGAGCGGAGCGGTCTTTGTCTTCTGCAATCGCAGCCGGGACCGGGTCAAGATTCTGTATTGGGACGGCACGGGGTTATGGGTTTTCGCAAAGCGATTAGAGAAGGGTCGGTTCAGCTGGCCGCAGGGAGTGGACTTGAAAGATCAGAAGCTTCCATTGCGCCCTGAAGCGTTGAGCATGCTCTTGAACGGGATCGACCTGAGGGAGGGGAAGATGCGGCCCTGGTATCAGCGTTAGGTCAAAAAAAGTGATTTTTTTGAAAAAGTATTGCTTTTCTTATTACCGTTAGTTTAGTATTGTTTTCATGCCTGAAGTCGAGGTTTTGCAAACAGAGCTGGAGCAACTCCGAGAGGAGAATCGGCTTTTACGTCAGAAGATCGGCTGGCTCATTAAGCGCTACTTTGGAGGCAACCAAAGCGAGCGGATCGATCCGGGACAGCTGGAATTGCTCCTGGCCGGGCTGGAGCAGGCCGAGGAAAACAAACCCGCTGAGCAAACGGCAGAGCCACCACCCGAGCCGAAGGCGCGCAAAGGAGCTGGGGCGAGGCGACAGCGTCTGCCCGAGCACCTGGAAGTCGAAGAGATCGTAATCGAACCCGAAGCGGTGAAGGTTGAACCGCAAAAGTGGCGGTTGATCGGTGAGGAAGTCACTGAAGAGTTAGATTTGCTCCCGGCCCGATTTATCAGGCGGCGCTATATACGGCGCAAATATGTATCTCGCGAAAAGCCCCAGGAACCTCCCGTGCTGGCGCCATTACCATCGCGGCTGATTGAAAAAGGGATCCCTGGACTTTTGGTGCACATATTACTGAGCAAATACGTCGATCACCTGCCGTTGTATCGGCAGGAGAAGATTTTCCGGGAACGCTACGGAGTAAGGGTGGCGCGCCAGAGCATGCTCGATTGGATCCACCAGGTAGCGCAATGGCTAAAACCCATCTACAACTACATGTGCTTACAATTGTTCGAGGGCGGTTACATCCAGACGAAACGCCCATCCGCTACCTGGATCCGGACGCAGGCAAGAAAGAGGGCTGCAGGAAAGGATACCTGTGGGTCTACGGGCGACCCGGCGGCGAGGTGCTCTACGACTGGCACACAGGCCGTGGGGTAAAATGTCGCTGGAGAACTAGAAGCCAGTTTCGGACTCGGGATAAGTCCGAAGCTGGCCGGCTGGGTGGTGCGGCAGATCCACAATCTCTACAGAGACGAGCGCCATCTGCGCGAACAGCGGGCCGGTCCCGCCTTGCGCGAAGCCTACCGGAAAAGCCATGGTCGGATGATCGTGGAACGCTTGGGCAAAGCCTTGACGGCCGGCCTTGCCGCGGAGATTCCTAGCCCGGACACTTCACACACTTCGTAGCGAGATTGTGTAGATTGCTGCGTATCAAAGCCTTTCCGCAGTCCCGGCAAGCCGGGAAAAGCGTGTTGGAACCCTCTGAGGTCGCCGGGCAAGGGAAGGCTATGAGACGCGGTGAGATACGCGGTCGTAGCAGAAGGTTTGTGAAATGTTCGGGCTACGGGACCAAAAGGCAGACGCCTCCCCGCCTGGGATCACCGACGCCTCCCAATTCACCTGTAGCGAGGCGGTAGGCGGTGTGGGCGCCTCCAAAGAATAAGCTGCGGTCAGGCCAGAGCTTAAGGCTGGCATATTGGTTCTTTAGAGAATCGATTACCTCTCGAGGGAATCCATCCTCAACATTCAAGAGGCCATTTTCGAAATGGATACGCGGGCTTTTGACCGAATCTTCCACCCTCATATCGAAATCGATACAATTGAGCATCACCTGAAGGATGGCTGAGCGAATTCTATTAGATCCGCCCGAACCTGTCGCAGTGATGCCTTTCCCTTTGAAGATAATGCTGGGCGACATCATCGAGGCTATTCTCGTATTCGGCTCCCAGCGGTGAAAGCCTCGCCGATTGAGATCTTCTTCACCAAGCATGTTGTTCAACATAAAGCCGCACCCTGGCACAATAAAACCGGAGCCGGAGCCGTTCGACATTGTCAAAGCGGCTACATTCCCTTCAACGTCAATCACACTGATATGGGTCGTTCCTTGAATACTCAAAGCGTGCCGGGAAATGATCTTCTGGAAGTCCGCATTCAGTCTCGGATCCATCAACTCCTTCACCGCGCCACTCTCCAGCGATTCGTACCCACAATGCTTCTGTTTTACATCGCCGGTCAGTTCCATGGAGCGAGCGAGAATATCAAGGTGAGGTAAGGAGCCAAAAGAGTGTTGGTGGACTCGGGCCTCTTCAAGTAATTTGAGAGCTAAACCAATCAGCGTTCCACCGAGTGAAGGGAGTGGGTTCGTCAGGATCTTCGCCTCATTATACCTCACAATCAAGGGGTGTCGTTTTTCCACCTTATATTTCGCAAAGTCCTCCAGGGTGAGTTGACCCCCTCTTTCATTACACTCGCCCACGATGGTGTGGGCCACTTCTCCCAGATAGAAAAAATCGGGACCTTCGGCAGCAAGCGTCTCAAAGAAATCCGCCAATTCATGTTGTTTCAATACGTCCTTTTCGCCCACAACTTTTGGAGGGTTTCTCTTACTTTGGAAAATCTCGACTGACCCGGGAGTAGCGAGGTAGATCTGCTCAACGACTTTAAACAGATACGGCAGAAAACCATCGATTGCCACTCCCTCTCTCCCCAACTTCAGAGCCGGTTCAATGAGGACATTCATAGGCAGCGTACAGTGGTTGGCATGGACTTCGAAGATTCCTCGAATTGCGCCGGGTGTGGCACAGGCGCCGATTCCAATGTGAAACTCTTGCTTCGTTGCTCCGAAATCCGCCTCAACCGGATAAAAATTGAGTTCCCTTAATAGGGAATTCCGAGGAGTCTGCGTAAAAAAGTCATAGAGCACTTCCTCACTCGGAGTGTGCGCAAGGAGAAAACCGCCACCGCCGGGCGAAGTGAGAACCGTCTCCGCCACACAGGCTGCGAAAAAAGCGGCAACTGCGGCATCGAACGCATTTCCTCCCGCCTCCAGAGCTGCTCTTCCCGCCCGCGCGGTTTCAATATGTCCGGCCGCAATTACACCTTTACTTTTCATCACGATCTACTGATCGTTCTCTCATCTTTCTCGATACTTTAAAAAGCGTTGTGCTTCCCGAAGCTCGACTTTCTTTCTCAGATCCTGCCGTTTATCGCCATGTTTCTTTCCGGTGCACAGAGCGATCTCAACTTTTATCAGCGCCTTCCTGAAGTACATCCGTGTAGGCACTAGAGATTTTCCTCCACTTTGAAGCTCTTGGCCGATCTTGCGAATCTCGCGTTTGTGCAGCAATAGCTCCCTCGGACGGTAAGGATTATGGTTGCTGCCACTTCCAAATGCGTATTCCGCGATATGGGCATGGTAAAGCATCACCCTTCCCTTTTCCACTCTTGCAAAGGAGTCGCTAATCTGTACCTGCCCGCTCCGAATCGACTTCACTTCGGTTCCAGTCAGTACGATTCCCGCCTCAAAAGCCTCGCCTACAAAGAAATTCCTGTAGACCTTTTTGTTTCGAATCTCTCTGTAGCGGAGTTTGCTGTCTCTCTTTTTGCTCAATGGAAATCCGTTGGACCTTCGCGTTCGTCTTTTCTCTCCGGACTCCCGCCGAACGAAAAAACATGACGTCAGGTCATCTTTGACCGTCGGTCACGAAGTAACTATCGATATTTTCCTCGAAGGTATCGGTCGCCGCTGGAATACTTCCGTCGCCGAGATCGAAGCGCAGAAATCCGTTGCTTATTGAGCGCTGGCCTTCGTCAGCGATGATATCAAAGAAATATACCGCTCCGTTCGTGTCTATCTGCTTGTCTTCGGTTGCCTCGCGGAGGTCTCCACCGGTAATTCGAATTTCCGAGATGGGGGAATCCGGGTTTACGATGATTCTTGGAAGCGCTGAGTCCAAGGGAGTAATGTCTCCGATAAAGAGAAAGAGGTTGACGTTGGTATTGAGCGCGTCGATACCGACAAATCCGAACCTTCCCGTAAAGTCGGCATTGGCGGCGTTTATGCCTCCAATGGTCGCCTGCATCCCTTCGGGGGCATTTATCCGAAGGAACTTAACGTCCGCGATTCCATCAACAGGAATTTCCAGGGTCTGAATGTTTATGAGTGAAGGGTCCACTCGGGCAGCGTCGTTTCCAAGGGAAAAGATGGAGATGAAGGTTGCCGGCGTGGGATTGTCGATTGTGATATTAGCAAGGCCCTCTACATAGCGTGTCCCCGGTTGGGTGTAGGGAGAAGGTTGCGGTTCCTGGAAATCCTCGAGTAAAATCGTCAATAAGGTGTTTTCATCGTCACTTCCGAACTCGACGAAGATGAGATCGCCGTCCGGATCAATGAAAGACACTCTTGTGATTTCACCGGGACGCGACGAGAAAGAAGCGCGGGGGCCGCTCAACTCAAATCCATTGTAGATATTATCCTGAAAGAGGGTGCGGTCGTTGACGAGGCGGGCGCTACCCGACAATAAGATTGAATCGGAGTCGTCCTGACTGGGAACGGGATCGGTCAGGTTTGGAATTCCGTCATTATCACTATCATTTGGATCCGTGACTTCGATGACATAATTTTGAAAGTCGCGCCAGGAGGTGTTTTGAAGTCCGTCAAAGATCTCAAACTCGCCCCGATAAGTATCGCCATTGCGAGTAAGGACAGATTCGAATACACCAAATTCATCGCCTGTTGGGCGGTC
This sequence comes from Candidatus Moanibacter sp., assembly GCA_965215885.1. GTDB lineage: Bacteria > Verrucomicrobiota > Verrucomicrobiia > Opitutales > UBA2987 > CBDCEW01. The sequence goes on along the minus strand of CBDCEW010000099.1, from coordinate 58,770 downwards.
GATGAGAGTAAACGAATCAATCGTGAGTTGATCCAGCCCGTCGATGCGGAATGTCGTAAGGCCACTCAAATCCAGAAGGAGCAAGCCGAGCGAGCGACTCTCCAGATTTATCTCGATCGTGTTTGACGTGGCCATCCCGTAAAAGGCGAAGCCGCTGACATCAAGGAGACCGAATATCCCCTCGAAAGAAGAGGAGTTTACCGCGTTTGAGAATTGGCCGGCGTAATTGCCGAATGAAGCACCCGGCATGCGTGTGAGCGATACCGTAAAGACAGAATCACCAGTACCACTTGCACTGAAGTCGGGAACCGCTGTTCCGCTTATTGTAAGAGAAGTGCTGTTCTCGATCTGCAAGGAATCGACAACGCCGTTGCCATCGGTGTCCACCTCGGGAAATTGCGTGGTCACCGTGCCAAATTCGTTCAGATTTCCGTCCGGATCGATTACGCCGTAGTCAGAGCGGTATGTCGTACTTCCAATTGGCACAGGTTTGAATTCACCGCTCACGACCACCGCAGAGCCAAAAGTGTCGAAGAGAGGTGTCTCAGACAGGCCGTCGTATGTGGTGAAAACTACAGTGTCCGCCGTGTTTATGCGGGTGCTTCCGAGAGAAAAGGAGAAGGAATTAGCGCGAATGGATGCGCTGAATTTCTGTCCTATCCCACCTCCAGAATCGTTAGCCACGAATACGAAGTCCAATTCGGACTCCGAGGATGAGAGTTCGCGGTTGTAGATTGCAACATGCCCTCCGGCTCGAAAAGCGCTATTCGCGGAGAGGAGGGGAGTCTGAAAGTCATCGATGTAAAGTGCGATAATTTGACCATCGTCGTTAATCCGAAATTCGACGTCCTGTTCATTTTCTAGATCGACCGGTGTCGCGGCGAGGATCTCCATCGAATTTTCCTGGGATTCCTGAATGCTGACCTCGTTTCCATCGTTCGCGAAGGCGACGATGATTCCGTTCCTCTCCCCACTTTCATTGACTGAATCGAGGCTCGAGCGGAAAACGACTTTGAAGTTATCATCGGAACTCTTGAATTGAAATCGACCGACGATTTCGATCCGGTCCTCGAATCTGAGTGTCGATGCGAGGGTTCCGCGTGAACGAAACTGGATGGTGCTGTTTTTGAGACGGAGAGGTCGGAATCCGCAATCGGGAGCAGGATGATCCACTTAGTGGCGTCTATGACAGCATTATCGAAGTAATCGATCAGCGTTGAAGCGTAGGTAGTATTGGCAATTCCGAAAGCCACGAGGAGCAGAATCGCTCGCTCTCTAATATTGGATATCATCTCGCGAGGGTTGGTTGATAGATAACGGTAATGAGAATGAATACTAGCAGGGTATCCACTTGCCAACGAGTTTCAATTTCAAAGCTGCTCCGATGACGGACACGATCGGAGTAATTTGTATTTATCTGGGCAACTGTCCCGCAAGGCGATTCACCCCGAATCCTGCCCTACGGCATGCCTATGGCTCTTGGCTCGCAATATTGTCGCGGCGAAGGCGGCTGACTCCTTGTCCACACTCGGAAAGCAGGAATAATGGATTGGGTGAACCAGATCCGCTACCTACTTGCAATCTCACAAGATTTCCGAGCTACTCTTCTTCAGAATCCTGCTCGAAGAGTTCGTAATCTATCTTGCCTTCGATCACTTCACGTAGCGCGGTATCTTCCAGGCTAAGTCGCTCCAGGGATTCTACGAGTGGCTTCTGGCCAAATTTTAACTGTTTAACTCTCCGCGATACCACATTGATCAAGATATTAGGGTCGGGGATGATTTTCTGTGCTTCCTCAATATAGTCGTCTCTCAAGGTGCGCGTGCTCCTTTTTAGTTAGGACAATTACAAAAATGTCCCTTCAATTAAACAGCCACTTCCTGCCACGCAGGAAAATGGAAAATCAGGTAAAATGGGAACATTGTTGCGGTTTTACAACAGCTTTCTTAGTTAATTTGCCTCATGAGCAATTTATGTATTGGATATTCCACCACTGAAACCCGGGATGATGCCGAAAAACTTGCCCATGGCGCGGTCAAGGAGAAGCTCGCGGCCTGTGCACAGATCGAAGGTCCCATAGAATCCGTATATACTTGGAAAAACTCAGTCGAGAGTTCCTCCGAATATCGGATTATGTTCAAGTTTCCCGAAGGCCTCGCCGATTCGCTGCGAGATTGGATTTTGAAAATTCATCCTTATGAAACCCCGGAGTGGGTCGTGTTCGAGACAGTAGACGTTTCCAAACCTTACCTTGATTGGGCCATGGAGATGTGTTCAAAATAATCGTTGATCTTTCAATATGATTCTCTTTAATCAGGCGAACATCATGTCCCAGCACTCCAGCTTTAAAAAGGGCGGTGGTCGCGCCCTGAGAAAGAAAAACGTCCTCAAGCGCTTTGAAAGGGTAGCCCTTCTAAAGAAAAGAGGACAATGGAAAGAAGGTGACCGGGTCAGCGGTCTCCCCAAGACCAAGCCTGAAGAGTAGGATTCTCTTACAGTACCAGCCTCTAGCCCGGACATTTCACACACATCGTAGCGAGACCGCGTAGGTTGCTGCGGATCAAGGTCTTTTCGCAGTCCGGCGGGCGACAGTGTGTTGGAACCCTCTGAGGTCGCCGAAGAAGAGAAGGCCTTGATCCGCAGTGACATCTGTGGTCGCAGCAGATGGTTTGTGAAATGTCCGGGCTAGCACCCCAAGCTCACGGGCCATCGCCAGAACCGTGATGAGATACTCTCAGTGTTACTGAACATTGAGACGACAATTGAACACGATGTTCCCCGCTCAGAACGAGCATCTGACCGCGTGTCATTTCTTTGCCATCGAGGAGAGTAGGGTTTCTTACCGATCGCGGCACCGAGATTGACCAATTTCGGCCATCGAATGCTACAAAGAGGTGCTGCCGCGAAACGGTTGGAAAAGTATTGAAGTAATCCCCGGCCACAGTCCCTTCGCGGCCAAGAATATCACCGTTGGCAAGCGGAAATACGTCTTCCCCGATTACTAGTTGAAGAGGCTCCCTTTCTTCGATTAACCTCCCCTTGCCGACCGCCCTCCCGGGCCCATGAATTTCATTACCCTCCTCCGAAAATTCATGCCCGCATGTGGAACAAAGAGGGAAAACCGCCTCAACCCTGCTGCCGCATTCAGGACATACTTTCCCTTCATGAGGGTGCTCTTCGTCATCCGTCTTTTCTCTATTCTCCGACTCGGTCCCCTTTTCCTGAGTCTCAACGGAGGAAATGTCCGCCCCACAGCTCCTGCAGAAAAAGTCGACAGACAAATTCTCCCCTTCGCAGCTGGGACATATCTTGACCTTTGAATCGGACGTTTCCACCATTTTCGAATTCCAGTTAGGCAAAGAAACGGCAGGAAGGCAAAACGATCCTACGAGAACCTGCCGGACTATACCGAAAGGCCCCTAGAGTGACGAGGAAGAGGTCGGTAGTGGAATCGGCCGTGATCCACGAATGGTCCCAGAATGCAGGAGCGTTCGGAAAAGTCGCTAAGCGAAATCCGACAGCTTCCTAGGCGCGCACTATCAAACTCTCAGATGTCACGCAGCTGTAGCCGTTACGCAGGAGGATTTCCTTGAATTGCTTCAATTCGCCGCGTTTTGGAATTCCCGCCAACCAAAGTGTCTCGCCATCAAAACTGACGTCGAATGAAGGGCGGTCAGGTTTTTCCATGAAATTGATTCCCTCGGGATCGATACTTCGAGCAAGGTCGGTTATGAAAGATATTTTCTGGTTATCAGAACCACGCAGGTAAAGGTTATCACTGCAATCGTGAGTGTAGGGTTCGGAGATGAGAACGTCGATTTTACCTACCAAGGGGGAAAATCTCGTAAATAGTCTCTCCTTCGAATAACCAGAATAGACGAGGATGTCTCCTGAACATTCGGCGCGAATCCTGCCAAGTAGAAAACTCAAGGCCTCCGGTTGATCAAAAGGCTCCCCCCCGGAAACTGTTACCCCGTCCGCTTGTCTCAACCATTTTGAAATCCCCTCAAGTAACATGTCGACTTCAATTGCTGAACCGGCGTGCGTTTCCCACGTATCCCGGCTTACGCAACCCGGACACCGCACGATGGAACACCCTTGTGTCCAAATCCCCACGCGCCTTCCATATCCGAGTGGCATTCCCGGAGCCGGCGAGGTCATGAGTCCCCGGTTGCTGTGCGCGTTCGGGACCGATCGTTCGCACTTCGAAACGGCCCAGAACATGACCCAGTGGAATGGATCCGCTCCGGTCACGATCAACAGCGGGCAGGACAAAAGAACCGGACAACCGAAACGAATGGTCAACTGGCGGTGGGCGGCTCCTAGGGTCGTGACAGGAAAGTGGACTTTGTTTATTTGGATCTCCATTAGGAATCTGTCGGACTTGTGCTTTCGCAATATACCGAGGTTTAGATATCAAGGCGACCAATGCAGGTTAAGGCTAAGTTCCTACCGACAGATTTCTTACCAGGAGCCTGTCGGACGCGATTTGGCACTTGCATAACAATCCGACGACAGAGTCCGACAGGTTCCTGGTGTCATAACCGGAATCTGAGTTTCGTCACGTAGAGGTCTCTGGGAGAGGCCAGCAAAGCAAAAGCCTCCGCATATGAAAGATCTCCCTTCTTGAGAAGTGCGTGCAGATTGGGATCCAGCGCCTTTCTGTAATCTTGCCTGAATTTCAATGCCTCCTGCACGACTTCGGATTTCCCAAAGGGGAAAAGAGCTTTGACATATTCGCGATCAACCGGCCACCCACGAGATCTCAGCTTCTCGAATCGTTCCTTTACCAGCTTCTCTTGTTCCTCCCCCTTACATTGTTCCTCTGTTACCAGATATTCGGGATCACATGTAAGAAGTGCAATAGCGTCCGGCAGTGATAGTTCCTCCACCCGCAGACACTCCTGCAGCCTCTCGTTATTGCTATAGGCAAACTTCTCACGAAAGGATATGGCCTGCTCAACGACCTCTTCCGGTATGCAATCAAGTAGCTGTTCAACACGCGCAAGATCCAAACTCAAGCCATACTGCGATAGAGCGCGAAAGTAAGATTGTCGGCGAGTGAGATAGAGATCGCGTGGCGCACACAACAATAGAATAGCCTCATAGAGTCTAAGCTCTGATTGTTTGAGGAGTTTTGCCAGATACGGATGCCTGGCTTTGTGAAATCCTTCACGAAATTTCGCGGCGCCTTCAATAATCTCTTGAGGCTCGTTTAGGATATACTGGTTTACGATTTCAGAAACCGCCATTGCCGGCACTTTCTTGCTTCGCCCCATCGAAATTGGTGGGCGAGTCGGGCTCTGCCCGCTCTCCTTGACCAAATCATAGTGAGGTTCGAGCTCATTGATAACGGAGATACGGTGATCTCTCAAATCAGCGATCCATGAATCACCGGTTAATTTCCGATGCCAATCCGGAAACGTCGATTCCAGCATGCGAATGGAGTCCCTGACATTACTTACCATCCACTCCCTCGACACCACCTCGCCTTTAAATACAAGCGGAAGATCTGTATTGAGGATGAGTAGCGCAAGCGAAAGGTAACAATCCCGGTGAAGTTCCGAATCCTCAAGGAGATCCCCCAACTGCTTGGCTCTCTGCTGATCACCCAGATCGTTGGCCAACCAACTCTCAACGTAGCGCCGCTCGATGTGCTGTATCGCCTCCCTCCAATCCTTGGCGAACGCTTCCGCTAAGGATTGCGGATCGACAAACTCTGAGTCTTCGAATCGATACGGCTTCGTGGAAATTCCGGTTGAAACTCCCCCTTCCGTCTCACTCTCGTAATCGAGGGGTATTATTGTCTCCCCGTCCAACCATCGCTGGATCTCCGGGTATCCCCAGCGTCTGTACTGGTCACGAGTGAGTAATCCCTTGATTAGTTGTTGCCACTCCTCCGGTAGATTCTCCGGCACCGGAACCGGTTTCGAAACAAGGTGAAAATTCACCGCCGTCTCCGTCATATCCGCAAATGGATGACGCCCGGATGTCATTTCAAGAATAATGATTCCGAGGCTCCACCAATCCGAAGCCTGGGCCACTACACCAACCAGCGCTTCCGGCGCACTGTAGGTGATGGTCCGGTTTGTCGTGGTCAAATGGAGTGAGAGATGCGTTTCACTCGAAATACCGAAATCGGTCAGCACCAGGTTTAGAGGATCGCGTCGACGTAGGAGGATATTTGAGGGTTTGATATCGCGATGAATTATATCGATTCCATGCAGGTAATTGATCGCAGCCGCAATTTCGCCTAATGTCTCACGTTGAAGACTCTCCTCCCTTTTGATGTCTTCCAGAAGATTCTCCAGGGTTCCGAAAGGAGCATACTCGATGACCTCAAATACCCGCCCTCCTTTCTCGCCTGTTTCCAATAGCCCAATGATGTGATCGCAGCCTGGGCCTTGAATCTTCTGTGCAATCTCCACCTTGGGCACCACTCCAAAACGATAATGCTTAATCACGACCTCCACACCAGTATCGCGATCATTCGCGAGAAACAGATCCGCCTCTGCTGAAGCCACGGGCATCGGCTCCCGAATTACGTATTTCCCAAAGTCCCTTTCGAGATATTCAATGCAGTCATTGCGGTATTGCTGTATGTCATCCTCGATGACCGTGACCTGCCCGGCGGTCGCATTCTCCAGGAGAGTTTCTCCCTTTGAGCCCTGCGAGCCTACGGTTCTCCTAAGAACTGACTCCAGTTTCGTCTCCTCTGCCGCCATCGGTATTTTTAGTTCGGTTTCATTTTCTTGCTTCTAGTCCCGGCGAGCCGGGATCGGAATGAATTTGAGAGATCTTTTAGAAAGAATTACAAAGTCCGACAGGCTGCTAGAGCGAGATAAGGAATATTCTCACGCACTCCAAACTCTGTTACCTCGACCTTCGAATCATCCCTGGCTTCCATTTCGAAAAGCGTGCGGGCCAAGGGATTGATAAACCAGGCTTCCAGCTGGTTCCCTATTCCACGACCGCCATGGGAAAGATCTTCTACACATCGCGCTTTTAGTTCTTTAAGAAATCGAGAGGGTATTTCGACCGTCATTTTCTGCTCATCCAATACGCGTTCAAGAATGCTATTCAGCATTTTCTCGAATATGAGATCGGCTACCTCCGTCCGAATAAAATCGAAAACTACGATATTCTCACCGATACGGTTGAGGATCTCGGGGCGGTTGAGTTCGCTCGTAAAGTAGCGATTAATCTCATCGCGTATTTTCTCCGCCACTGCTTCATAGGAATCCTCCGACGTCACGTTGGGTGTGCGAAGTCCACCGGGATCGGTTTTGTAAATTCCCAGATTAGAAGTAAAGATGATCACCGCCTCCGAAAAGTAGACCCGCTCTCCCCGACCTGAAGTAAGTACTCCATCGTCGAGCAGTTGGAGAAATTTGTCCAGAATTCGCGGGTGCGCCTTTTCAATTTCGTCAAAGAGGACCACTGCAAAAGGCTTCTCCCTTATAGCATTGGTCAGTTCGCCACCCGCGTCATACCCGACATATCCGGGAGGGGCTCCGAGTAAACGTTGATCAGCGTGCTCCGCTGAAAATTCGCTCATATCAAAGCGTATGTAGGCAGTCTCATCACCAAAAAGCAGTTCTGTGAGAGACTTCGCCAACTCCGTCTTGCCTACCCCTGTCGGCCCTGCCAGAAAGAGCACTCCTCGGGGCCGGCCGCCTTTCTTGGATGCCTGCGATCCGGAGAGTCCTGTGACTGCACGCTTAATGATATCCATCGATTTGGTAACCGCCTGAATCTGCCCTTTCACTCTCCGCCCAACGAACTCCGCGCCGTCTTCAATCTTTCTCCGATCAATCTTCTTCCATGGATCCTCCGTAACTCCGAGCTTGTAGCGCCGCACCGCTTCCCCCACCTCACTGAAAAGCAGATTCTCGCTTCTACACATCTGTGTGATTGCCACAACTTCGGATAACATCATGCCTTCCGTCTGATCCACAAAGTCATCCGTGCACACTTCTTTTTGCTCCGAAGTGCAATCTTCGTATCCGGATAGAGAGGCGCTCAAACTGGTAATGAGAGTTCGCCTTACAATGTGATCGGGTCTCGGAACAATCAGCTGCCGCACTCTCGGATTATCGAGGGATAACCAGTCCGGCAAATCATTCTCGCGATCGCACAACCAGAATATCGTGTTGAACAACGCCTCCTTTACCCTGTCCGTGGGATGGGGTAGCGCCGTCTGGGACAACTTGAGCACACGCGCGAAATACTCATGTTCCGACTCTGAGAGATTTCCCTGCCTTACTGTCAAACGCGAAGCATAATCTATTAGAATCCCAATCAGGGAATTTCGCTCACCGACAATAGCTTCGATAACTTCTAGCGACCTCTCCAGAGAACATGCCAGCCGACCGCGCTCGTCGAACTCCAGTGAAAAAGTCTCCTGAAAATACTTGTGTGTGTTCTCCGCCTGTTCACCACGAGGTACCATGGGAGAGAACCCGTCGACACTATCGAATACAATAAAACGATCGTAACCTCTCAATTTGAGAATCTCTGAGAGATAGGAGGGCAGTTCGAGGGGAAGTGCGCCTCCTCCTTCGAGAGGAAAAGAGCACCGGTCACGAATATTACCGGAGAGGATAAACTGTGCCTTTACGTTTAGGAAGCGGAAGAGATCCTTTACCCAACGCGGAGTGGCTGCATTCTGTTCAAATTCCTTGCTCGTCATTCCTGAAGTTGCCTATTCCGAAGTACTTCATCTTCACGTCTCTTCTGCTTCCCTTCCTCCCCTTCAACCACAACTTTGACTGGATGCGCCCCCGGTTCGAGTTTCATCAGAAATGATGGTTCGAATCCTCGCTCTTCAAGATTACCGAGAAAGTCAGCGTGGTCTTCGCACCACTCTGTCTCCCTTTCAACATCTCTCAATCGCTGCTGCCGAGTCATTTCAGCAGATTCTGCAAATCGCACCATCGCCGTCTGTATTTTGCTCAAATCATCGTTCAGCACAATCTCTACTCCATACTCTTCTTCATCTGCCTTCCGTACAATCAATTTTCCGCCTTCCACCAACCCGGTCTTCAATCCCTCTCGCGGTTCGTAGCCCAAAGCCAAAATCGACTCAAGAATCGCATATCTCTTTCTCTCTCTTTCCTGAGCGGCTTCTTCTTTTTCTATCGTTTCCTGGATCCGAACTTCCAGTTCCTCCAGGGATGTCGGCCGTTTGAGCTGTGTTAGCGTCTCAATTTCATTGACCAACTCCTCAACAGACCGGCGTCCTCGCAGATGTTCCATCGAATCACATAGTTCTCCCAGTCTCTCCTCAAATTTCCTCAACGCTTTCAAGTCTCGCAGTTTCGCGCTCGCTTCCATTACCAGATTCTCATAGAGCATTCGCGCTCGAGTGCTATCATCTTCCCGGCCGATTTTATCAGCTTCATGCATCAACTCATCCAAAACTGATTCCCCGCCTCTCGCCGCGATATTGGAAAAGAGCTCGCCAATCTGTTTCTCCCAATCGTGTGCAGATTCCCTTTTCACCCTCTCTACCGGGTGCTCCTTCAAGAAACTCTCGATTGATTCGGCTTTAGCCTTCCCTAGCTCCAGGGCAGGTTCCGCCACGTTCGAATCGTCTCTCGCAACCCCATCAGCCAATTCGGACCAAAGACGCGCTAACTCTCCTTCGAGTTTGGAAAGCGCATCGGCCCGCTCGCTCTTCTCCTTCCAGCCAGTAAAATCGTTTTCCTCAATGGGATCTTGTGGCCAGCCCAGCGACTTCAATCCCTCCCGGAAACGATTCTCCAGTGTATTTCTCTCTTCCTCCGACAGAAGATCCGACCCAAGGGCATGAAGTTCCACCAGTTTTCCGTTAACCAGCGCCTCGATTCGATTTCGCGATTCCCGATAACGGGCAATCTCCGAATGCGCCGCCCCGAACGCGCCCTGCAGTTCACTCTCTACGGAAATTACTTCCCGTTCAATCCACTCGACCTGACCTTTGATATAGTCTTCGGCCTCCTCCAGCGTATCATTCCGGTCGAGAAGAGATTCCAATCGGCCTAACACCTGTTCAGGTCCTACTGAATGCGCCGACGATGTTTCTCCACGGAGCGCCATCAGTTTCTCCAGCTTCTGGCGCCGCAGCTTGAAAATACGCTCAAATCGACTTCGCAGGATCGCACATGACCTCAACAGTCGCCGCTGCTCCCAAGCATCAGGAGTTGCCTCAATCTCCACGCATTTCGGCCCACTCATCCAGGAATCAAAAACCTACCACTTCTACATGGCAACCCCTGTCATCAACTCGCTTGGCAGTCTGTGGGACTTTATTGAACTCTTTTCATTCCCGGCTCGCCGGGAATGAAAACGGGAAATTCTGATCGGAAAGTCCGACCGTCGGCACCCTATCAAGGGGAGAAGTGCCGGAGATGTAATCCGATCTCAATCAGTTCCAGTAGGGCTGCTTCCGCGTTCTCCTCTTTCAAGTCGGTAATCAGTTTCTGCAGCGGCTTGTCGAGAAGGGATCTCAATATGTAGGCATTAATCTCATCCTTTGTCATCTCTGTTCCTCCAATTCTTGATGATTGAGCATTCACTGAGAAATTCGTCCGCAAAACCCTTTCTCATAATACAGCAAATTCACCAATTCTCTCCCAAACTCACCATATTTCTCCCCTATAAATTCCTATACTTCGTCCGGCTTTTCACCTTTGTCCATCACCCGAGGTGCGTAACGGTGGCATGGCACAGACTCACTCGTTCTCGTGATTCGGCACTACGCCGCCACCAACCTTCTGTCCTCCGCGAAAATCCCACTTTCGCGTATTTTAGCGGGCATCCTTGCTACGGGTGGGTCGGGCGCTCCGCGCACGATAATGCTTGAGAAAGTCAGCGACCCCGTCCCGGCATGCCGGGACGGGGAATTACCAAATTAAATGCTTTGCCCCATCCCACTGTGCCTGCCGGATACTACCAGTCCCCAGCTCGAATACAGTCTCAGCTGAGCTTCCCTCCTTCATCCATCGTCCACCGCGAGGAACCGTGGGATGGCTACTGCACCCGTGGGCTTTTCTTCTGGATATTCTCCCACCGTGGGCTTCGCCCCATCCCACCGTGCCTGCCGGCAACTGCAAGCCCCAGCTCGAATACAGTCTCAGTTGAGCTTCCCTCCTTCATCCATCGTCCACCGTATGGAACCGTGGGATGGCTACTGCACCCGCGGGCAACCTCCTTCGATTCCTTCTCAGCCGGAAGCTTCTAGGTGGCTAGCGCGGGCTCGGTTCCAGGACCCAGTTCTTCGGGGGTGCGTTCATCTTTGGCACCCTTCCCTTCCTGGACAGATTCTTCCTCTTTTTCCGGCTCCGGTTGCAGATTTCGAATCACGGGTGAGCGAATCTCGCCGTATTTCAAAATCTCCTGCACATGCTTCCCCTCAAGCGTTTCGTAATCGAGAAGTGCCTGAGCGATCAGCTCCAATTCTTCACGTCGTTCGGTCGCAAGCTGGACGGCCCTCTCATACTGCGCGTCGATAATCTCTCGAATTGCGGAATCGATTTTGAGCGCCGTATCCTCACTGTAATTCTGAGTCCTCGAAAACTCTTTTCCGAGGAAGACGTGGTCCTGATTCTCCCCGAATGCGACCGGACCAAGGTCGCTCATGCCCCAGTCGCATACCATATGCCGCGCCAGCTTGGTGGCCATCTTTATGTCACCGGCGGCGCCGCTCGTGATATCGTCAAACTTCATCTCTTCGGCAACCCGGCCACCCATCGCCCAACAGATCTGATTCAGGACCCGCTTTCTGGCATGGTTCAGGATATCCTTCTTGGGCATGAACATCGTGCTTCCCAGGCTCTGCCCGCGGGGGATTATGGTAACCTTGTGGATCGGAAGGTGGTCGTCGTCAATAATTGCCGCCACCAAAGCGTGGCCCGCTTCGTGAAATGCCGTGAGCTTCTTGTCTTCTTCATCCATGAGACGGCGCCGCTCACGACCGAAAGCAATTTTTTCTCGCGCCTCGTCGAGATCACTCATCTCGACTTCCTTCTTTTCGTAGCGCGCGGCGAGTAGCGCGGCCTCATTCAAAAGGTTAGCGAGATCGGCTCCGGAAAATCCCGGCGTATTGCGCGCAGCGATATTCAAGTCGGCTTTGGCCGAAAGCTGGATTTTCTTGGCATGCACCTTCAGGATCTCCTCTCGCCCAATCAAATCCGGCAAATCGATCACGACCTCCCGGTCGAACCGTCCCGGTCTGAGCAGCGCATGATCGAGCACATCGGGCCGATTGGTCGCCGCCACTATAATGACTCCTTCGTGCGAATCGAAACCATCCATCTCCACGAGGAGCGAATTCAGAGTCTGCTCGCGCTCATCATTGCCGCCTCCCAGTCCAGCGCCACGAGAACGCCCCACAGCGTCGATTTCATCGATAAAAACGATACAGGGAGCGTTTTTCCGGCCCTGCTCAAACATATCGCGGACACGAGCGGCCCCGACTCCAACGAACATCTCCACAAAATCGGAACCGCTGATACTGAAGAAAGGTACGTCGGCTTCGCCCGCCACCGCTCTGGCCAACAGAGTCTTACCCGTACCGGGAGACCCGACGAGCAGCACACCTTTTGGAATTCGCCCACCGATCTTCTGGAATTTCTTTGGGTCTTTGAGAAATTCGACAATCTCTTCGACTTCCTCCTTGGCTTCGTCACATCCCGCGACGTCTTTGAAATTCACTTTCTCGCGCTCACGCGTCAGCATCTTGGCGCGGCTTTTTCCGAAACTCATCGCCCCTCTCCCGGCCATGCGCAGCTGCCGCACGAACAGAAAGTACAAAACTCCAATGATGATTACAAACGGCAGAAGGGTGACGAGAATCTCAGTAAAGAGTGTGCTGGCAGGGTTCTCTTGAAACAACCCAGTACTCTGCAATCGTTCCAGGTTTCCTTCTGTAAGGCGACCCTTCGCTACATATATCTGTTCCTGGCCCTGGGTACTCTCCTTCAAGGTAACCGTGATCTCGCACCAATCCGGTCCCCCCGTCGGGACCGACTTTATGTTGCCTTTCGCAATGCGCCCCTCTTCGGCCGCCTTAATGACGTCCCTGATCGTCCACACGTTCTTAGTCCGGGGACGCGGGTCGCTGAAAAAGTAGAGGCTGAAGAGGGCTCCAATAACCACTAGCCAGATCAGAATCGGCTTGAATCGATCTGAATTAGAGCCGCGATTAGGGTTCTGATCTCGTTCGGACTGTTGATCTTCAGACATGTAGAATTCTCAAATTGCCTCTATATTTGCTCTTCTCAGCCTGTCGAAGGCGGGAAGTAAGTCAATCTTAGAGCTCGCTCCGTATTTATCCGGATTTTCAAGGCTTCCAAAGGGGGCAGCCCCGGACACCAGATAATTCGGCCATCTGGAAGACAGACAATAGGCAGCTTTTTTCGTTCCAAACGGGGGATCTTTCGATCCGTGAAGAGATCTTGAAGCTTCTGAGAACCAGGCGCTCCCAGAGGCTCATAGCGGTCTCCCGGCTTCCAGCACCGAACTACCAACCCCCGGCCATTCTCTTGCTCAATATTTAGAAACGCATTCACCTTCTCGTCCACGTGTCCACCCATTACCTCCCTTCGGCCATTCTCATTCACGTCCATCCAAGACGCTTTCAATGAGGCGGAGTCGGGGAGAAAGACAGTCGCCGGAGGAATAATCGAGAGGGATGGCCATACCGTTGAAACAGAGTCAACTATTATAAACAGTCGGTCATTCTCAAGCGCGATGAAACGCTTTCTTCCCGCGCTCGTCCGGAACGATCGCCTCTCCATCATTGCTCCCAGGAGATCTTCCACCGCCTCACTCGAGAGCACCTCACCGAGGGAATTCGCTATCAGAAACCGGTGTATAGCCCGCCGGTGAAGGGCTGCGGGCTTGCCCGCTAGAGGTGCAACGTCCAACGCTGCAAGCGACTCGATCGGGGCGATTTTGGTGTCGAGCCACTCTTCCAGAGCAGAATCATCTTCTTCCAGCAGCCTTCTCGCTCGAGCGGCACCTTGCACGACATCGTGCGGCGAGACTCTTTGCCAAGCCGAAACCACGGCATGCCGAATGCGATTGCGATAGAAGTGGTCTTCCCCATTCGACGAGTCTTCCCGCCATGGTATGTCAGATTCTCTCAATACCTGCGTAATCTCCGAGTGTCGCAAATCCATGAGTGGTCGCAAATGAAGACGTCCATCCCGAAAACACTGAACGGGTCGCGGGGCCGCCAGACCCGCACTACCGCTCCCCCGGGAAAGGCGCATCAGCAGTGTCTCCGCGACATCATCTCTATGATGCCCGAAATAGAAGAGACGGCCTCCGCTCTCCTCGCGCACCCGATCGAAAAATGCAAAGCGTGCCCTCCTCGCGGCTTCTTCGCTTACCTTCTCCTTGTCACGCCTCTCCCATCTTCCTTTTGAAAATGCCAGTCCCAGACTCCGGCTCATTTCCGATACAAATTCCTCATCTCTTTGCGATGCTTCTCCCCGCAAATCGTGATTAAAATGCAGCACCCTCATATCCGCACGTTTCTCGACAAAGTGGGCATATAACGACAGTACCGTACACACGGAATCCGCGCCACCGGAACAGGCAATTAGCCAGGGATCGCCCTTCCTCGCCTTCTTTATTGCCGCCAATACTTCCGAATGAAGCTTCTCCCGCGGAAGCAGTTCGCTGAGACGCTCCGCCCCTTCCTTCCAATCCTTCAAAGCTCCAACGTATCCTTCCCGAAGATCTCTGTCAGGCACTCCGGAATCCGTATCCGGTTCTCCCCCTCGATATTGTTTTCCAGGATCGCGGCGAGGACTCGCGGAATCGCCAGCGCCGATCCGTTAAGAGTATGCATATGCCGGAGCTTGCCCTCTTCACTGCGAAATCGAGTGTTTGCACGTCGAGCTTGAAAGTCGGTAAAATTACTGCAACTGGATACCTCCAGCCAACGCCCCTGACCCGCGGCCCAGACTTCGATATCGAACTGCTTGGCGTGCGGAAAACCGATTTCTCCGCTACACATTAAGAGCAGGCGGTAGGGCAGCTCCAGTTTCTGTAAAAGGGCTTCGACATGCCCTAACATTGCATCCAATTCTTCATAGCTGGAATCCGGATGAACCCACTTGACCAGCTCGACCTTGTCGAATTGATGGGTCCTGTTAAGCCCGCGAACTTCCTTCCCATAACTCCCCGCCTCACGCCGAAAACAGGGCGTATAGCCACAAAAGCTTATCGGCAAAGCGGAATGATCCACGATTTCGTCCCGGAGGTAATTGGTAATCGACACCTCCGCCGTCGGTATGAGGAAAAATCGTTCGTTGGCCAGCTCATACATCTGCCCCTCTTTGTCGGGAAGATGCCCTGTCGCGGTAGCACTAGCCTCATTAACCAGCAAAGGTGTCATCATTTCGCGATAGCCCGCTTTGTTTGCCTCATCGAGATAGAATTGAATGAGTGACCGAACAAGACGGGCCATTTCACCGACGAAATACGGAAATCCCGATCCTGTAACTTTCGTTCCCGATTTCAGATCGACATGTTTTTCAAATCCCGGAATATCGTAATGGGCCAGCGCCGTTGTCGAGACTGAAGCCGGTTCTCCCCATGTTCTCACCACTTCGTTGTCTTTCTCATCGTCTCCTTCCGGCACCGAATTGTGTGGAATATTTGGGATCGTTAGGAATTTCTCCCTCCAGGTGGCCTCAATCTCCTGGAGTTTCGCCTGACCTGCTTTTAATTTGGTGGACAGGGCGCGCATCTCTTCCACTTTTTGCCGAAACGTTTCCGAATCCTTCGCCAGGTTGGCCATTTCGGCATTTGCCGCTTTCTGTTCCGATCGAAGCTTCTCCGTATCCGCGATAGCCGCCCGTCGTTTCCTGTCCATATCCAGAATTTCATCGAGATTGCACTCGAACTTCTTCTTTCGAATAGCAACCCTTACGGATTCCGGATTCTCCCGCAGAAATTTGATATCTATCATTCCCTCACTTATTCTTAAGGCTAGGAATCTGTCGGACTTAGAATTCCTAATCCCGGCACGCCGGGAGTGACAAATCGACGTTCCGACCCAGATAAGACCGACAGATTCCTCTAGTCCCGGCAAGCCGGGAATGAAAAGAGTTCGAACAAGACCAACTGGCTGCTAGTAGAGCAGACCAAAAAGCCAGAGTGGAATCTTCCGCCCGTAACCGACTTCAAGACCGTCAAGGGCGAGGAACGAGCGTTCAATGTCTTCAATCCCTTGCATACTTTTGCTTTTCCCTCCAATTTCGAAGACGAAGTCGTCAATTCTGAAGTCACCAACGCGAGCGTAAGAAACTGTTCTCACGGGCGAAACCGCACTGAAGAAAAAAGTCTCTCGCTGATTGCCCGGATCAATCCTATCCCTTCCCAAAGCATAGGCCAGATTCGTGTCATTTAGGTAGAGTTTCTCAGGCTTATTCAAAGAGTCGAGACTCTTGCCTTCACTGTACAAAGACCGGATGATGGCTGCATCTTCCAGATACTTCAAGTAGGTCTTCAAAGTCCGCTCATCACCGATTCCCAGGAGCCGCTTCAGTTTCACCATGTCCGGCTTGAAGGGAACTGATTGAGCGATAAACGCCAAGAGTCGCTTTATCTTCTGAACGCTTGCGCCTGACAGCGTGGGATGCACGGTCAATAGGTCACTATCGATAGCCGTATGTATCCCTTGTTCAAGGGTAATAAAGTAAAGAGTCTCGTCATCACCAAACTCCAAAAAATGCGGATAATAACCGCTTTTCAAAAATCGGTAGAAAAGAGCAAGAATTCTATGGCCAACTCCCTCTACAGTTTCAATGACCCTATGCGACAGCGCTCGATGATTCTGTACCAGATCTTCGATCGAAAGCACCGGCAAGTCCAGATTTAGCGTGAGCTCAAGGAACTCTCGAAAGGACAGACCAGGAAGGTGGTATACGATCGCGCGACGCGTCAAATCGTGGCTGCCCCGATGTACCTCAAGTGCCGAACTCCCCGATGCGATTACTTTTAACCTCGGGAACGAATCATGAATACTCTTCAGTTCACGAGACCAGTTTGAATATCTGTGAATCTCATCAAAGCAGATGAGTTGTCCGCCAATGCGATCAAAATCTTCTGTAATCTCGTATAACGTACGTTGGCCTACCAGGAAATGGTCCACCGGAACGTAGAGCATTTTCTCGCTTAAAGCATCCTGCTCAAAGTTCGACAACATAAACTGAAACCAGTTAATTGCGGTCGTTTTTCGCAACCCCTCGTGCTCCGATGAGAATCGAGAGATTGGATCCGAAATTTTGCCGCTTCTCCAGCACGGATGATGTATGCCTCCAGACAGTTGCAGATAGCTTCGCCGGGTGATAGTCCCGCTTTTTTGTCAGAAGAGCTTCGATGTGTAACCGTTGCGCTTGAGGTTGTCAGAAACGCCCAATAGCCGCCGCCGCCCCTCGTCAAGCTGGTAGACCAAAGCTGCGACTGAGTGAGAATAGATCTTCCATATTGTCAGTATTATATTCCTATGAATATTAAGATTTATAGTAATACAATACTAATTATATAAGAACTATTAGGACTATATTCCTATTATTCTGCTTCGTTTTCGAAAATGCCCATATTCAGAGTCTTCGTACTTTTACATTTAATTCTGCTGAAAAAGTCGTACTTTCGATGTTCGACTACGATTAGGATTGGGTGGACGCTCACTCGAATGTCGTCGTAACCGTAGTCGATGGTCGCGCTAAACGCCGCCTCCGACTTCGCAGTCGGTTTTCTGAACTAAGCGACCAACGAACTACCGTAAGCGGCTCGAGATTTAAAACCTGGTTGGCAAGTTTACGGTAATACAATGCTTGAAACGGCATGAAACACTTCATCGACTCCAAGCTCTCTGAGCTTGCCCTCCGGAGCGCGAATTACACGATTTCGGGGAGAATCGAGCGGGTAGGGTCCAAATCGCTCCGGTGAAGTCGGGCCAAACAAGGCCACCACGGGAATCTCCAATGCAGCCGCGAGATGCATGGGACCACTATCGTTTGAGACGACGACTTTCGCTTCTTTGATCAAAGCGACTAACTCTACAAGATTTGTTTTTCCCGTCAGGTTGAAAAAACGGCTCGGTAAGCATTCCGATGGGTCCGGCATCTGGTCGCTTCCTGCCCAGACAATCAGCTCCTTTTCGGATTCCCTCAGCAGTTGTTCTGTGAGAGTCGAAAAACCATCCCAGGTTTTCTCCATGCGGCGGCTTTCCGGAAACATAACAACGGCCCGCTGATTGAGAATCTCACTATCAAGACTTTCCACAGGTTTCTCCCCAAATTCCAACGGACCACACAGCTCTCTATTCAGATCGAGAAGAGGCAAGAACTCCAACAATATCTCTAATGCGTGCTTGCGACCATTCTGTGGCAAAGGTGCCTTTTCGCGATAAAAGATTGCCGCTCCTTCGCGGGAATCCGATCGTCCAATCTTGCGCACGGCCCGAGCCGCGCCTGTCATCACTCCGGTTCGGGCGAGACCCTGCATATCAATCAAGACATCCCACGGTCTCTTCCGTATTTCCTTCAGCAATCCGACAAACCCCCTCAATCCGCCATGGCGGTGATATATTATGCAGTCATCGACCGCCTCACACAACAGTATCAGTGGAGAAAATATCTCCTTCACTACCCAGGTGATTCTACATTTCACCATCTGCGTCTTTATCGACTGGGCTACCTGAAGTCCGTGCACGATATCCCCGAGGGAGGACGGCTTGATGATAAGAATCTCCTGCATATTGCTCTTAGCCCGCTTTTCTCACAAATTTCGGAGAATCTTCTGTGCTCTTACGTAATTTAGCCCGGAATTCTAATGAGTCTTCCGGATTAGAGGGAACTCCGCAGGCTGAATTCCAACTTGAACCCTATTACTCACCGCCGCAAACTTTCTCTCTATTCCGTGTTCTTCGTACTACTATTAAAGACCGTTGGTCGAATTACAGCAACGCTTCCCGAATCTGCTGTCAAAGTCATCTCTTACTTCGGAGGTTGCCTGATATATATCTTTCTCAGGAGCCGGCGTCATGTCATCTTCTCAAATCTCCATCACGCTTTTCCCGATAGGCCTGAGGTCTGGCGCCAAAAGATTGCGCGGTTGACCTGCAACCGGACTGCCGAAATGGGCCTGTTTATTCTCGCTTCTCCGTTTTTTTCCAGGTCGAGGGCGGAAAAAATACTTACGCTTTCAGAAGCCGCGCGCGAGGCTATAGAAGAACTCGAAGCGAAGAATCGGGGAGGAATCGCCTTAGTTCCTCATTTCATTCTTATGGAAGTGTTGACCTATATTCCGCTCCTACACGCGCATTTTCCCCCTCTCGGCGACATCTATCGACCCCTCGACAACAGACACCTCGATGCGTGGATCAAGCGAACTCGCGAACGCTTCGGCGCTAAACTGCTCTCTCGCAAGAAAGGATACAGCAGCGCTGTTACCATGATACGCAAGGGAGGCTGGGTCAGCATACCGTTTGATCAGAATGCGGGTGACGTTGGTAGCCTGATCACCTCTTTCGGACGCGTCGCTTCAGCAACGGATCTCCCGCAAATTCTCTTCCACAATCTCAAAGTCCCTGCCGCGATTACCTTTCCGAGGAGAATTTCATTCTGGAGAGCGGAACTCCACCTCGAGATTCTGGCTCGTGCGGACGAAGAGGTCAATCTTACTCTGGCTGCTAACCGTTGGCTCGAAAACTACCTCCGTAGCCACGAGGACCAGATTGCCAACTGGTTCTGGATTCACAGGCGCTGGAATAACCAGGTCGCACCAGCTCGCCGTCTTCGACTCCAAAACAGGAGAAATCTTCTTGAAGAAGATCGCACCGAAAGGGGGTGGGAAGAGTTGCCTAGAGACACTCGTTTCTGGATTCGCACACCCAATTGGCTGGGTGATCTCGCCATGATGATTCCTCTTCTTCGCGCGATTAGAAAAGGGAGACCAGACGCAGCGCTTACTCTGCTGGCCCAGCCGCGCTATATTCCCTTCCTCCAGGCAACCGGTCTGGGGGAAGACTTTATCGCACTCCCGCGGAGTAGAAACCCGCTCTCCTACTTTTTATCATTCTTAAGGTTTAGAAAAGCGTATCCCGACACCATTTTACTCTTCACGAACTCAATTTCGGGTGACCTCGAAGCCTGGTTGACAGGCTGCCCGCAGCGGTTCGGAATTCAACGAAGTGGAAAGATGCGGCCTCTTCTTTCAAATGTGTGGAAAATACCGGCCGAATTAGATGAGGATGAGGTCCATCAAACTCAGGTCTGGGAGAGTTATTTGCGGCATTTTGGGCTCAATGAGGAGATCCGAAAATCTCCTGTCAGATTCGAGTGCGATTCTGGTCCCGAATTTAACCAGCAAAGAGAAGCTCCTAATATTGGGCTCATCTGTGGGTCTGAAAACCAACCCGCCAAGAGATGGCCGGTCGGGCATTGGCGGAAGCTTGTCGAGTCGCTCACTACGCGCTACACCGATATGCATATTAACCTATTTGGCTCTCCTTCTGATCAGGTGGTGACTGAAGTGGTCGCACAGGGTTTTCCATGCCAGCGCATGTCCAATTTCGCCGGAAAAACTGACTTGCTTGAATTCGCTCGGCGCCTCTCTCGGTGTAGCATCGTGGTCAGTAATGACACAGGTGGAATGCATCTCGCAAACTCGTTAGGCGTGCCGATCGTTGGGATTTTCGGGCCCACCAATCCGATAAGAACAGGTCCGATATTTGATGCCCCTTCGAGAATAATTCAGCCTCCCGGATGCCCATCAACCGGTGGAATGCCGATTAACCAGGTCTCCCCCGACGCTGTGCTGCGAGCCGTAGAAGATCTCTTGTGAAGAAGCTCCTGCCATATTTTGCGCTCCTCAATACGCTGAAAATTCACTTTTTTGGCGCGCTCGCCTGTGGCCTCGTATACGCCGGTATGAGTGGCTTCGGTCTCGCCTATGTTCTGAGAGAGATTCTACCCAAACTCTACGGAGAATTGGAAGTCACAAACTGGGTACTCTTCCTCATCGTCGGTCAACTTCCCCTCGCCTTCGCTATTCGTTCTCTTGCCGGATTTGCCAATGCCTATCTCATCGCTTATTGCGGCGTCCGGATTCTTGAAAAAATGCGCCTGCAAATGTTTCGCAAGCTGCAGGAACTGCACCTCAGTTTCTTCGAGAGGCATAGCGCCGGGGATCTTCTCAGCCGCACCATGAATGATACGCAGATTCTTCAGGAGACGATTATCCGCGTTTCCAACGATCTCATCATTCAACCGATTACCCTCCTCGCATCTATTTCCTTCCTTATATGGATGGCCTTTGTCACCAAGGGAATCGGGATAGTTCTCCTCTTTCTTCTCATGGTGCCGGTTTGCGTCTTTCCCATCCGCTTCATCGCCAGAAAGCTTCATTTGCGGGCCAGAGATATGCAGCGGGAACTCGGCGCCGTGACAGAATTCGTGCGGGAAAACCTGTCCGCCGCCAAAGATGTGCGCGCTTTCGATCTTGGGAGTCAACAGCAGACGGCATTCGCAACCCTCGTCCGAAAATACCTCGATCTGCAAATTGTCGTGGTCAAGCATCTCAAAGCGATAACTCCCAGTATCGAATTTATCACATCAGTGGGGATCGCCCTGGCCATCTTTTACGCACGACGTGTCGGTGTGACGTTGAATGATGTCATACCGGTTGTTATTGCGCTCTATTTCGCCTACGATCCGGTTAAGAAACTGGGCGTGGTGAGTGGTGAATTGAAACGGGGCCTCGCTTCCCTGGAGCGGATGGAGGAGATCATTCAAGAACCGGTGGTGATTCAGGACCGACCGGACGCCATTCCCCTGAATTCCTGCAAAGGAGAATTCGGCCTCGTCGACGTCAATTTCCGCTACGGGAACGCACCTGTTTTGAAAGATTTAAACTGTGCCCTGGAAGCGGGCAAAGCGTATGCCCTGGTTGGACCAAGTGGCGCAGGAAAATCTACATTTATTAACCTCCTGCTACGGTTATACGAAATCAACTCAGGCGCCATTAAGCTCGACGGCCACGACCTTCGGGGTATCCAACTATCAGGACTACGCCGACAAATCGCTCTTGTCGCGCAGGATCCTGTTCTCTTTGACGACACCATCTATAACAACATCCTGTTGAGCCGTCCCGAAGCCACCGAACAGGAGATTTTCGACGCTTCCCACAATGCCTACGCTGACGGTTTCATCGAAAATATGGAAGACGGCTATCACACCGTGGTCGGTGATCGCGGAACTCGGCTTTCCGGTGGTCAGATTCAACGCATCGCCCTTGCGCGGGCATTTCTCAAGGATGCACCGATACTGATACTCGACGAAGCCACCTCCGCCCTCGATTCGGAAAGCGAGAGCTTTGTCCAACGAGCCCTCCAGAAGCTCCTCCTGGGCAAAACTGTATTCATCATCGCTCACCGCTTCAGCACCATTCAGCTTGTCGACGAGATTCTCGTCTTTGACGCCGGCCGTATGATCGACAAGGGCACCCATCGGGATCTATACGACCGCTGCCCCCTCTACCGCAACGTCTATGACAAACAGAAGGGATTCTGAAGGACTACCCTTCGGGCGATGAGGAAAATCCTTGCCATCAAGTTTAAATTCCTGGGCGATGTCGCCGTTACTATTCCCGCGTTTCGGTCTATCAAGGATACTTTTCCGGGAGTCGCTTTACATGTCGCGGTGGCAGAAGATGCGGTACCCATCCTCAAATTTTTGCCTTGGATCGACAGAATATGGCAATTCCCCCGGGTTCGTGGAAAAATCGCCGTCAAGGCCTCGTGTCCTATCATTAGAGCAATACGCCGGGAGCGATTCGATACCGCAATCGATTTTGTGGGTAACGATCGCGGCGCAATTCTCACCCTGCTCTCGGGAGCAAATAATAGGCTCGGTCCGGTCGCCCCGCGCGGCTTCCTGTGCAGGAGGTTCTGTTACCGAAGGAGAATCCAGGAGTTGCCTCTGACCGAAAACGAAATTCGCCGAAACCTGCACATCGCCGCCCAACTTGGCGCGAGGTCGCCCCTTCAGCCGGAGATAGATATTGTCTCCGATCGCTCTCTCGCCTCCAAAGCGCGACAGATGCTTGGGGAAAACCGAATCGTCTGCCATGTTTCTACGAGACAGCCCAAGAAAGACTGGCCGCTCCGCCACTGGGTTGAATTCCACCAGCTGGTGAAAGAGTCTGGTAGGGGAATAAGCTTCTCCAGTGGTCCCACCGAACGAGAGAGGGAGCTCGCCCGAGAAATCGCGCGATTAGAGCCCTCTTCGAAGATACTTCCCAGGATCGATTCGCTCGACCTCTTTCTCGCAGTCATAAAGGAAGCCGATCTATTTATCTCCGCCGACACCGGCCCACTGCACTTCGCTGCCGGATTGGGAGTGCCTACTTTGAGCCTCTTCGGGCCTTCTGAGAGAAGTCGCTGGGCGCCCCTTGGGCCGAAACACAGAAATCTTTCCGCCCCTCGCTGTCTCTGCCCTTTGGCCGTCGATTCCTGTCTCGAAGAGTCGCCTTGCATGGCGCTGATTCAGCCCAAAAAAGTATTCGAATGTTTAGAGGAATTGGAGTCAGGAATCTGCCGGACATAGAATTCCTAACATCCCCGAGGTGCATCTCTTATGGTGTTAGCTTGACGGCGGATTGTTCGTATTTCGACGAATAACTATCAACAATGTTTCAAAATATCAAAGTTGTGACATTTGACGCCGCCGGAACGCTCATAATCCCACATCCTTCGGTCGGCGAAGGCTACGCCGAAGTGTTGCGCGGTCATGGCGTCAATGTGGATCCGGCGGAAATCGATCGACTATTTCACGAGGCACTAAGAGGTGCACAATCAAGAGTCCGTGAAAACATTAACGAAGAAACGGAGAAGGAGTTCTGGAGCGGAATTGTTTGGGATACGATTGGCAATTTCTGCCCGAAGGAGAGATTTCCCGCTGTCTTTGAAGAGATATACGATACCTTTGCGTCAGCTTCGCGATGGCGAACACTTCCGGACGCAGGAAGGACACTCGGCACTCTCCAGAGGCGTCGCTATCGTCTCGCCCTCCTGAGCAATTCCGACAGCCGTTTTCGCAAGGTCTTCGCGGATTTGGAAATCGACGCTTTTTTTGAGGAGCTGTTCCTATCGAGTGAAGTGGGCTTTGAGAAACCGGATCTCCGTATATTCCGACATGTCGAAGAAAGACTCTCAGTCGAGCCTGAAGAGATCCTCCACGTCGGAGACAGCCGAATCCATGACGCAGCGGGCGCTGCATCGGCGAATTGGAATTACCTCATCCTGGACCCAAAGCGGGCTTCTGCTGATCCCTCTACAATACGAACCCTATCCGATCTTCCGGCACTCTTGCCTGGAAATTAATGCATTTGAAAACTGTATCTTTGGCTTGGAAATTGCGGTATCTCCTGTTGGTCGTAGTGATACAGGGAATTGGATTGACGGATCAACTCTGTGCGGTGTCTCTAAGCTCTTTGCAGGACCTCCCGGGTGTCGGCGTCGATGTAGCCGACTTACCATCTGCCGCCACGGAGTTCGGGCTGAGAAAAGGCCCTCTCATTGATATCATGCGCCAAGCGCTTCAGAAAGCTGAAGTTCCGATTTATTCGGAGGAAGAGCTCTCTGCCGCACCCGGCTCTCCCATTCTCGAATTCAAGGTACTGATAGGAAAACTCTCTGGAACTTCGGGATATCTCTACTCGGCCCGATTGGAATTGCAGGAAAAAATCGCCCTGGAAAGGTCTACTGAACACCTTATTTCAATCTATGCACCGACATGGGAGCGCACAATTCTTGGGGTGACTAACGGGACTGCCCATATCTATGTCGCGGCGGAGAAACTCCTCCAGTGGTTCGTCGACGAATACAGGAGAGAGAACGCCGGATAGCTCGAAAATCTCTGTCTCAAAGTCCAATTCGAACGGCAATCGACCAATCCGTCTAACTGATCCGCCGAATTCTAGGCCGTCTGCCGTGGTCACAGCCAACATTTCACCCGCTTGTAAACTGCAAAAGGAGATTCTACTAAAAAAGTCGTATTTTTGGTATCCGCGACCACGTCCTCGCGAACGCCTCTGCATATATCAAAGACTTACGGAGCAAAGTAGCCGCGTTCGCAAGAACGTGGGGTTCTTCAGCGGAATCGGAAAATTATCCTAGCCCATTTTCGATCCAATTCCGTGTCTCTTGACCTCACACTAATACAACCCTCTGATTGCGAACAGTGAGACACCTAATCATTTCATTAGCATTCCTGACTGGAACACTGGGATTCGTGTGTATTGCCTTCTGGTTCGGACGGAAGAACGCCGAGCGCACAGGAATTGAGAACAAAGCTGCAGACTTAGCTTCTGCCTCGCAGATTAATCCTAAAGTCAGAGTCCTCGTACCGTCGATCCAGAAAAAAACAGTTCCTCCCGATAGAAAAGACTTAAACGACTCTGCAACGTTGCTCGAATCTGCGAACTTGGAAGCGGTTTTGGATAAGGAACATTCCGCCGAGAGCGATTTTCTGTCCGACCGAACTGTATCGACCTTGGACTTCGACGCCGCCCTTGCCCAACTGAAACGCCTTGATAGTTGGCCACCTTCCCATCGTCGAGACGAGGTCGAATCCGCGCTGTGGCGGCAATTGGGAGTGGCTGGTGGTGAGCGGGCGATGAATCTGATAGTGAGGGACGGTGACAAAATTTCGAAGAGGGCGTACTCCGCTGCCCTATCCGGTTGGGCCCAACAGGACCCCGAGTCTTGCTGGACTTGGATTGTCTTTCAGAATCAAAGACGCGGGCTCGGCATTTATGTGAACGCTTCAATTAAGAATGACCACTACAAGGAAGTAGCCGCCCGAATTCTTTCGCTAGATGACCAATACACTCAATATCGATTTATCAGCGATATCGTTTCAGAATGGGTGCAATACGAGCCCAATGCGGTTGGCGAGTGGATCAATGAGTTACCAGAAGGTCCAATAAGATTAACGTCCCTCTACACTTATGTAGCTGATTGGGTCGAAAACAGCCCGCTTGAAGTAGCGGATTGGGCGGTTTCGATCGACGACGAAAGCATCAGATCCAATTCTCTTGAAATAGCTGTTCAAGCTTGGATCAATTCTGGGGATTTGAACGAGGCAATCGATTGGATCAACAGGCAATCTGCTTCCCCGGATACGGATATGGCTGCGTACACCATCGCAATGAAAATCTATGAAACCGACCAGGATCTAGGGAACGCGTTAAGCAATAAGATCTCCGATTCAGAACTATACGATCGTTTTCTTACCAACAGAATGACAGCCGAAAACAAAACGAAAGCAAAGGATCGAAATGTATTGAACAATCTGCGAATGATCGTGTCAGCGGCACAGCGGTATATTTTAGACACCGGTATTCAGTCCGTACGCTTGAACCAGATTGTGGGAAACCGGGATTATATCTCCGCAGTACAAAGAGTTCAGGATGAAATATACGAAGAAATTGTCGTAACCACGAATACAACACGCATAAGCGTAACCACTTCTGAAGGGAGAGTAATAAGCTATGATTTTTGATAAGCCTGCCTCCTTCCTTCTTACCAATTCCGTTGCTTTGCTAGACGGTTCCGACGCCGAATAGGCGAAAAGAACGAAAAGATGACCTCGGGATCTCTTCGCAAAATAGCTGACGATAATTGCCCCATTCGGGTCGGTGTAATACTTTTTGGTCAATTCATCGGTGGACGGAAAAGTATAATCCCACTTTACCTTCCAATTGCCCGCCACTTCATTGACTCAATGCGCTAAAACTCAAGGCTGATCGCAGCCATTGCGTTGCTAGTTGTATCGACGATCCAGTTCGATCCCACTTTCGCGCCTTTTCGCGTTTTTAGCGGGCACCCCTCTTTGAGAAAGAGAACGATTTCGAAGTTCGATAAAAGGAGAAAGCGCCAACAATTTAAACTCGTGAATCATAACTGTGATCTAAATTCGAAATACGAAAGATCGACGGGAGATCACGATTGAGAGTCACGATGAGATAGCAGAAACCTGCTCGATCTTCTGTGGTGGGATTGCCCTGAATCAACCGATCCACTTGCTTCATCCCGCACAAGCGCGGTCCTACATCCCTCGCGGGTGTACACAAGCTAAGCCAGGGTCTCTCCAGCTTAACCACGCCTTATACCATCCGAATATCCGATTCCGCATCTCGTATTCGGCATCCCGTATCACTGTTCGCTCCCCTCTCATTTCACTCCGCGAAATGCCTGGAAATTCGCGTTCAGACGCGAATTTTCTTCCCTCAGTTCGCCAGTAATAGTACAGTCCCCAGGTTTATGAAGTATTCCCGTCGTATTGAAAACCTCATCGCAAGTCTGCGCTCCCTTCCAAAGGACGAATCTACCTCCATTGTTCGCCAACCGTTCAAAATCGACTCCATCCTGGAAGTCATATTTGAGAGATATAAAATCGGTAAACGACGGCCGGCTGAAACGATTATTGAAAACTGGAAGAGAGTTATGGGCGAAGTTAACGCCCCTCGTTGCAGTCCAACGAGAATCGATCGAAATGGCCGGCTCATAGTCCAGGTGGCTAATCAAACCCTTCGACAGGAGCTCAACTTTCAGCGTGTTGCTATCCTCAACCGCATCCGTCACTTGCCCGGATGCGAGAGCGTCAAGGATATCAGATTAACGGCCGGATAATTGCCCGTTCCAGGGTCAGAGTATATCGCAGTTCGGAAAAATGAGGGGGTCTCCCGCTGAGCCGGGATCGGTAGTGAACATTCCTGGCTGGTGTGATGTCTGACAAATGCGCTTAACCAATGTGGATGCGCCATGGGGTCGAAAGCAAGGCGGGACAAACCTGGAAGGCCTGGCTGCCTCGCGGGTTCGTCCTTGTCTTTTTGCTTGCAAAGCTTTTAAAGCCGGACATTTTCTGTCTTTTTGCTTTGAGAAACGAGCTGCTTTTTGGAGGCTCTTTCCGCGGCTCGCCCAGGCGAAAAACACGCGAGGGCTGATACGGTGAAACTGGTTGCGGCTGGTTCACGGACAAGGTTTGATCCACGTCCCGGAAGCTGTCAACTCGAAGGGAAATAATGCCGGAAACCATAGAAAAAGAATCAATCATACGAGACTACCGACTACACGAGGCCGATACAGGTTCGTGCGAGGTGCAAATCGCATTGATCACAGCCAGGGTCAACCACCTCACGGGACATTTGCGTGACCACCGTAAAGACTTTCATTCCCGGAGAGGTCTAATCGCACTGACAAGCCGAAGGCGAAAGCTTCTCGCTTATGTCAAAAGGCACGATCTGAATAGATACAATAATTTGATCAAGCGTTTGAACCTTCGTCGTTAGACACCTCAAGGGGATACACCGCCATTCTCTAAACAGGCGAAGTTCCGGGAGAACAGTCGCACTGCTGGAGGAGCTTCGGGGAGAAGCGGTTGAAACAATGTAAATTTTAGCAACGGTTTGAATACTATTACAGGCCGTAATCCGATGGGAGAAAGCGACTCGATGTCGCCGATTCAAATAATGCAATGAGAAAGAGCAAGAAATGCTACGACAGCAACATTCCGTTACAGTAGAAGACTTAGGTATTGTCCTGGAAACAGGCAATATTGCCAAACAGGCCGGGGGGGCAGTAACAATAAGACTGGAGGAGACCACGGTATTCGTGGCGGCCACGGCAGCCCCTACTTTGAGACCCGGGCAGGATTATTTTCCTCTTCAGGTGGATTACCGGGAGAAATTCTCGGCGGCCGGTCGATTTCCGGGGGGTTATTTCAAGCGTGAAAGCAGGCCCTCAGAAAAAGAAATCCTTACTTCGCGCCTCTGTGATCGACCTCTTCGGCCACTTTTTCCTAAGGGTTTTATGAACGAAGTTCAGGTAGTTGGGTTCCTTTTGAGTTCTGATCTGAAGAACGACTCAGACATACTCATGGTGAACGGTGCCTCCACCGCCCTGTTGATCTCCGATATACCCTGGGACGGTC
The DNA here is from genome assembly GCA_965215885.1 of Candidatus Moanibacter sp. Classification (GTDB taxonomy): domain Bacteria; phylum Verrucomicrobiota; class Verrucomicrobiia; order Opitutales; family UBA2987; genus CBDCEW01. The sequence goes on along the minus strand of CBDCEW010000099.1, from coordinate 29,770 downwards.
CCGTCGGCTGTGTCAGGATCGGTGAGGTTGGTGGTGAGTTTGTCGCCAATCCCAGCCATGAACAACAGTTCGAATCAACTCTCGACCTCGTCTACGTGGGCAACGAGAAGGAGATGATGATGATCGAAGGAAGCGCGGAACAAATTCCGGAAGATCGATTCATCGAAGCGCTCGCTTTCGCTCAGGAAAATGTGCAAAAGATCGTGCGTGCCCAGAGGCAACTCGCGGAGCAGTGCGAAAAGAGAAAGAAAGACTTTGAACTCTATGTATGTGATCCGGAGATTCTTGAATTCGCGCGGATGGAAGCCGGTGATAAACTTGTAGAAGCCGTCTTCAAACCGATGAAGCAGGAGCGCGAAGAGGCCGTGAAAGCGCTCAAATCCGCGGTCGAAGAAAAACTCATTGAAAAGGTCGGCGAGGAGGAATATGACCCGGATCAACTGCGAATGGCTTTTGAAACCCTGGAAGAGGATGTCTATCGTGGAAATATCCTCGAGCACGGTAAAAGAGTCGACGGAAGAGGTCCCGAGGATCTTCGAGATATCGAGTGTCAAGCGGGGGTCTTACCGCGAGTCCATGGTTCCGCACTTTTCCAGCGCGGCGAAACTCAGGCTTTGGTTATCGGTACGCTCGGCACAACTTCCGATCACCAGGATATGGACGGTTTGACGGGAGGGCCCAGATCAAAATCTTTTATTCTCCATTATAATTTCCCACATTACTCGGTGGGTGAGACAGGGCGCATAATGGGTCCGGGACGCCGAGAGGTCGGTCACGGAGCCCTCTCGGAGCGTTCCCTCCTTCCGGTCCTTCCGGGAGAGGAGACATTTCCCTACTCAATCAGGCTCGTTTCAGAAATTATGGAGTCAAACGGCTCCACATCGATGGCTTCAGTATGCGGAGGCTGCCTGGCACTAATGGACGCAGGAGTGCCGATCACCGATATGGTTGCCGGCATCTCAGCCGGACTCGTTGCGGAGATAGACGAATCCGGATCAATTTCCAAGCATGTCATCCTTACCGACATCATTGGTAGTGAAGATCATTTTGGGGACATGGATTTCAAGATTTCCGGCACAAATAAAGGAATAACGGGATTCCAGCTCGATCTGAAAATTGCCGGTTTACCATTTGACATTGCAAAAGCCGCAATCAGTAGAAATCGCGAGGCTCGACTGAAAATTCTCGAAATTATGGCGGAGGAAATCGCAACGCCGCGTTCGGAACTTAGAGAGCACGCTCCTCGAATTCATCAGATGCAGATTGATCCTGAAAAGATCGGTGCCCTCATCGGTCCGGGTGGAAAGACCATACGCAGAATCACGGAAGTCAGTGCGGCTCAAATCGACATAAACGAAGACAACAGCGGAAAAGTGCTGGTATACGCAACGGGCAAAGACGCCTTGCAGCGAGCAATCGAAGAAATCGAAATTGCAATAGGAGATATCGAGGTTGGGAAATCCTACCGCGGCACTGTTCGTGGCATAAAGGAATTCGGTTGTTTTGTGGAGTGTCTTCCCGGAAAAGAAGGTCTCGTTCACGTATCTGAGCTCGCGGATTTTCGTGTCAACAGAGTCGAAGACGTCTGCAAAATGGGAGACGAGATGTGGGTAAAGTGTATTGACGTCGATGAAAGAGGCCGCGTTCGGTTAAGCCGCAGAATCGCCATGGCCGAAAGAGAGGCCATCGAAAAAGGGGAACCGATCCCGGAATTCGAGATCCCGCCGAAAAGGGAGAGTCGCCCCCGCAATGATCGTCCAAGGAGGGGCGGACGAGATGATCGCGAAAGGGGCGGTCGAGACGATCGCGGAAGGGGCCCGAGGAGAAGCTTCAAAGAGAGAGACTAACTGTAAACCTCAGTGAGCGCCCCTCTACTACTGGTCACCAACGACGACGGCATAGATTCCTACTTCCTCACCATATTGGTGAAGGCGCTGATGCAACATTTCGAAGTCAATGTCGTTGCGCCAAGTAGCGAGAAAAGCTGGAGTGGCACATCCATGAGTCGCAGTTCCACGATCCGGGTGGAGACCTACCCGCACATGAACTGCAAGGCTTGGGCGGTCGATGGCACACCAACAGACTGTGTAAATATCGCCCTGGGCCACCTTCTACCGGAAAAGCCCGCCAAGGTTGTGTCAGGAATGAATATCGGGGTCAACATTACCATACCCATGATTCTCTCATCGGGAACCGTCGCCGGGGCCCTACAGGGAGCGGCCTGGGGAATTCCCTCCCTCGCTCTCTCGATTGCAATTCCGAACAAGATTTTTGACGAAGTAAAAGAAAACAAAGGGCAAGTGCCGGTCGATCTTGATTCATCGTTGAATACGGCAGCGGCAATTTCGGCGGAATTCGCAGGAAATCGCTTCGGTGAAGTCGAAGAAGAATACATCGTTCACAATGTTAATTTTCCGCATCCGGTTTATCCCGACACTCCTATCGAAAATACGGTACCGGCCCGCCTCACGTTCGGCAGTCTTTTCGAGAAAAGCGGCGATGACACATTCCAATTCAGCTACCACCCGGGCACCATTCACCCTCCCACGGAAAACACCGATTGGGCCTGTTTGCGAAAACGACATATCAGCTATTCGCAGCTGGATTTTGCGATGCTCGCGTCTCAATCCGGAAATCTCCCAGATTTCCGGACTCCGGCGAAACCGCCTTCAAAAAAATTGTGATATTTGGAACGTTACATCTAATAGAAGCACGAATTCCCAATTCGACGCGGTGTTGATTCTTGAACGGTAAAACGGAAGATCATTCTTCTGCAGCAACCTTTTTTATTCTCAAAAAACTTACACTGCGGTTTCGCTTTCTAACCCGAAGATAACAAGATGTCGCTTTGCTCGGTAGTGAGATCTTCGGGTTAGTGATAATGCTTGATTAAACAAGCGCTACCTCGTATTCCCATCTCTCATGGCAGCCAGACCAAAGCGATTTTGGTATCTCGCAGGCTTACTTGCCCTCTTAAACTCCATCTTAACTCTCTCCAGTCAGGAGGTCCTCGACCCCACTCCGACAGTAACGGAGAAGGATTTTGTCGGGTGGTGGGTCGTGCAGCAACCCGAAGGCGATACCCTCTACATAGTAGTAAAACTGCACGGCCGTGCCTCCAGCTTTTTTTCGGGCACAGGAAGTAACAGGATCGATAAAGGTCGGTGGGTATTTGAAAATAGCCGATTAATTCTTACTTGGGACAATGGCTACACCGATATCCTGATAAAAGAAGGAAGGCGTTATTTCAGACATGAGTTCGCCCCCGGTCATTCAATCGAGGGTGCACCTAACAGCGTGATGCGCGCCCAAAAACTGGAGGAGGAACGGATCGGTAGTCTAGTCGTTCCTTCTCCTAGCGAAGGGAAGAGCCCACTTCCTCCGGTTCAACCGGATACACCGCTCCCTCCGAATCGTAGCGAATTTATCGGATTCTGGGAAGTGCGGAAGGAGAAAGACGCTCCTATCTATTACTTTTTGCGAAGGGGAGGTAATGCCACCCGTGCGGAACCGGTTCGACGCGGCACCGATCTTATCCAAGGTTCATGGAACCTGGTAGGGAACGAGGCTCAACTGGTTTGGGATGATGGTAGCAGTGAAGTTATCAGGAAAACGCCAACCGGGTTTATTTTTGAGAGTTTCCTGGGTGGTCACGTCCTCAGTGGGACACGAGACTCCTCCACCGCGATAGACAGGGTAGATGTCTCCGAGGTTCGATCATACTTTGATCTCGCGGTAGGCCCTATTGCAGTCACTGAGGACTTTGTTGGCTACTGGAAGGTCGAAGATGACGTGCTCTATCACATTATCGTGGATCGATGGAGCCACGCCAGCAGAATTCGCTTTGACGGCGAATACTCGGTGAAGCGATTACGCGGTCGCTGGGTTAAGCTCCCCGATGGAATACATATCACGTGGACTAATGGGAATCAGGTGACGCTCCGAGTCATTGAGGATGAATTGAAAATGGCAAGATATCCTCCCGATGTCTCCGTCACAACGAGCGCCGCCACAATTGAGGTAACCGTTGAAAAAATCTCCGACCAGGCTTTCGAGGACTATGAAAGCAGCATCCGCCTGGAAGTTGTAGAAAAACGGAGGGCGGAAGTCGCCCGCCAACAAGCCGAGGAAGAGGAGCGCAGGCGCGCTGAAGAGGAAACTCTCCGCTTAGCAGAAGAGCGTGAACGTCTCCGCCGAGAGGAAGAGCAACAGGCGAGAATCCTGGCCGAAGAGAAGGAAGAGAGGCTGCGTGCGGATCAGGAAGCACGGCACCTCGCGGAGGAGAAAGCTAGGCGCCGCGCCCTCGAAGAAGAACGGCTCCAGCGCGAGGAATTGGCGCAACAGCAAGCAGAAGAAAGAGAGCGCTCCCGTCGCGAGAGAGAAGGGAGGCGACGGGCGGAAGAGGAGGAGCGGAGCAGACGCAGGGAAGGGCAAATCAGTCTCGACGAAAGCGAAGAAAGGCGGAAGCAGGAAAAAGCGAGAACGCGCGCTCGGGTCGAAGCTCGGAGACAGGCTGAAGACGAAGCGCATCGGCGCGCTGAAGAAGACGTACGCCTTCACGCTGAGGCGATTACTCGGGAAAAGTCTCTCCAGGAAGAGCAGCGGAGAGCAGATGAACTGGCGAGAGAGAAGACTCAGGAGCGCGCTCGGCAGAAGGCGGAGGAAACAGCACACCGGCAAGTCCTGGCTCAGAAGCAGCGAGAACTCGAGGCAGAGAAACGACGGCGGGTTGAGGCGCAAAAGCAATTGGCCCGCGAAGCGGCTAGAAAAGAGAGGGAGAGGCTGGCGGAACTGTCCTACCTGAACGGTCTCAAAAGTGAGAAAGATGCTCAGCTGCAAATCCTTGAGGACCTGGAGAGGACTGCCATCGAACAAGCAAGTCGCCTTACCTCAGCCGAAGATGATTTGCGGGCCGCTCAAGAGCGGCACTTGCATGCCCTCACCGCTATAGAGACAAGGAAATTCGTGCCCCCGTCTCGCGAATCCCTTCTTGCGCGGATTTCGACTCTCCAAATCGATGCGGGAGGAGAGACGGGCGCATGGAAAGTGGTAGATGCGGAAGGCGATTCGTTTATAATTCAGACTAAACCAGACGGAACTGCCAAAAGCACTTGGGGAAAGGGGCCTAACGGTTTTAAAGGCCAGACGGGCACTTGGAGAAAGATTGAGAATATCATTCAAATCACATGGGACGATGGGAGCAAATACGCAGTTGAGGCGACTGACACCGGCTATGAACTGGTAGCCTACGCCGGTGAATCGATTACCCAAAGGCGCGGGCGCGATGTTTCCAGTGCCACGCCCGTCAAGCCGGCGGAAGTAGCGGTCTGGGATGTCGTATTCGAGGATGAATTTGAAGGTGAGTCGTTAGACGATGGGAAGTGGAATTCGGAGTATCCGTGGACACGGCTCTATAATAATGAATTGGCGGGGTACTCCACAGATAATGTGAGCGTTAGAGACGGTCGACTCTTCATTACAGCCAACGATTACGCAGTTTCCTACGACGGGCGCGAGATGGATTTCACGGGCGGGGTAGTTACAACCCACCAGAAATTCGAACAGGCCTACGGTTATTTCGAGATTCGCTGCCGAGTGCCCGAGGGTCGAGGACTGAGGCCCTTGATATCCCTGATCTCGCCAAACCGGTCGCCCGCCATCGATATTTTCGAGATTCTCGGTCACGAGCCGGACCGCGTCTTCTTCAACTCCGCTGCTGCTGTCACCGAAAGCACTCCCAGTGAGCAGATCGCTTCCCACAAAGGTATCGATTTTTCGCGCACTTTTCACACCGTCGGGGTAAAATGGACTCCCGAGGAAGTCTCCTATTACATCGACGGGCGGGCCCTTGCTCAATCCATTGAGAGGGTGCCCAGGGAACCGATGTACCTTGCGGCAAGCTTCGCCGTGGGCGGCGACCGCCCCGGTCCCCCCAGCGGCTGGACCCCTTTCCCCGCCGACTTTGAGATCGATTACGTCCGCGTCTTTAAGCGCAACGAAGTTTGGCTGGAGCGACAGGAGGATGAATTGAGAGAGCGCATTGCCGAATTGGAGGACCTTCGCCGGGACGAAATTGAAAGGCTGACCGAGCAGGCGCGAATCCGCCACGATCGTGAATTCGAGCAACTGAAGGGTGACGAGATTCGCCGTTACAAGAGCAATCGCACCCAAATCGAGGCAGAAATCGCTGCTCTGAGAGACTCTCATCAAGTGTCGACTGCCGGAATTACGGCTGCACGAAGCCGGATTGACGAGATTCGCGGCACAATCCGCGAGGAAGAAAAGCGATTGGCTCAACTCGCAAGAATACGTGCCGAAGAGGAGGCTAAACGCCGCGCCGACGAAGAGGCCATGCGGATTGCTGAGGAAATAGCCCGTCTCGCGGCCGAAGAGGAAATACGGCGGCGCGTCGAGGATGAAGGCAGCCGCATCGCCGCCGAAGAGGCTCGCCGGGAAGCTGAGGAGAAGGACCGTAGAGAAGCACAATTAGCGCAATTGAAAGTCGAAAAGGATGCTCGTCGACAGGCCGAAGAGGAAACCAGGCGCATCGTTCAAGAAGAGGCCCGTCTCGCGGCTGAAGAGGAAACGCGGCGTCGCGCCGAGGAGGAAACCAGCCGCATCGCCGCCGAAAAGGCTCGCCTGAAGGAGGCTGAGCAAGAGGGCCCGTAGAGAATCGCAATTAGCGCAATTGAAAGCTGAGGAAGAAGCACGTCTTCAGGCTGAAGAAGATATGCGCCATGCCGAGGAAGAAACCAGCCGCCTTGCCGCCGAAAGGGATCGCCGGGAAGCTGAGGATAAAGCACGCCGGCAAGCTGAGCTTTTGGCCATGCAACAATCGCGCGATGAGGAGGAACGCACGGCGAATGTATCGGGGTTGGAATTCTCCCTGGCCTTGGAACCGGATTCGGACCCGTTCACAACGGTCGCAATTCTCAATGACGATTTCGTGCGATCCTCACTCAACTCGGCTTTCTGGAATTTCAACTACCCTGAAAACTGGGTAAACCTGGGACATTACAACGGTTACAGCGCCAAAAGTGTCTCGCTGCGAGATGGAATTCTGTTTATTGCGGCGACAGATTACGATACGGTTTTTCGAGGAGTCAAATATGCCTATTCCGGTGGAGCAATCAACACCTTCGGTAAGATAGAATCTGAGTATCCATCCCTCGAGATTCTCTGCAAAGCACCCCTCGGCCAGGGTTTGGTATCTTCCATTCGTCTTATCGGTAGGAGAAGCGGACGATCATTCGTGCATGCCAGTATCGCCGGCAGGGAACCGGACCGACTCCACTTTGAGGTCCACACGGGTGACAGGGAGAAGCTTACTTCGTCCTGGAAAGGAAGTGATTTTTCTCTCCAACTTCAAAAGATTGGCATTTCCGTTTCGCCAGGAACCATTCTGTTTACTGTCAACGGAAACGAAGTTGGCCGGATTCTCGATACGCTTCCAGAGGAGAAACTGTATCTCGCCTTGAGTCTGGATGTGGGAGGCGAAATCGCGGGAGATCCTACCGGGTGGACCTCTTTCCCCTCATACTTTGAGATAGATTCAGTCGAATTAAGCAACCGCTAGCCCGGACATTTCACACACTTCGTAGCGAGACTGTCCCGGCGCGCCGGGACTGCGTATCAAAGCCTTTTCGCAGGACGGCGGGAGATCCCGGCGAGCCGGGATTGAGACCCTCTGAGGTCGCCGAGCAAGGGAAGGCATTGACACGCGGTGAAGATCCACGGTCGTAGTAGAAGGTTTGTGAAATGTTCGGGTTAGGATCCGACAGATTCCTTTCTGCACGGCACCATAGCTGCAGGCGACATTCCATGGATAATCTTCTTATCAGCAGGACAAAACGTCGCCAGGACGCCCGCCAATTGGACCTGATCTCCATTTATGTAATAGTATGGATTCAACCGTACTCTACCCTCCTGCTCAACGACCTTTTCCGGAGAGGCGTAAACAGGATGGGTCAAGCGTTTCGGCTTGCAGTATTCCTGTAGAATATAGAGATTTTTATCGCTGGCTTCTAACGCCGCTTCAATTCCATGCAGCCATTCCACGCGGGCTGAATCGCTACCGAGCAGCACACTTCGCGCCCCCCAAGCTCCTTCGTGAAATCCGCTCATTTTCAGGATGAGGTTGCGCTCTTTTTGGGTAGCCTCACCCAGCTGCTCCCACTTCCAAATCGGTCTCCCTCCAATATGAGGGGCATCGAGAACGGCGCTCGGTGGCAACTCGACTTTATCCACTATCCAGGACTTTGGGATTATCTTTTGTAACAGTCGAAGCGCTCGCTTGGAGAGGTTTTCTTTCCAGAAATCCCCCAGTAGATGATGATGAAATAGAGCCAGACTCAGCTTTTCCTCCTGGAAATGTCGCATGGGCGGAGTGACGATCAGCTCGGATTCCTCCCAAGCTTCGAGGATGTAACCGGCAATCGGGACATTCGCGAGATCGAAGAGTTCCCAAAAACGGTAAACGACATCGATCTGTTCCGGATTGCCATCTACCGAAGCGCATAGAGTCTTTCCAAGAGGAATCACTTCGCTGGAGTGCAGGCAATACACCCGTTTGCCCAAGCCTCGGAGAGTCTCCGCAAGCCATTGCATTTCCGGACGGTAGGTCTGCGCCTCGTCGCTCACCAGAATTGCGATCATCGGGAGATTTCGATCGGGAGCGAGTGCTGCCAGAGAATCGTAGAAACCCCGAACCATCCCCTCTCGGCCTCCCACCAACTCATATTGGCCGTTATCGTAAAATTGATTCAGGAAGGCGGTTAAGCCGATACCACCCGGCACCGTATCCATTTCTGTAAGGGCAAACCCTTCTTCCGTAATTAATAAGTCCGGTCTAATAACGATCGGCATCAGCCCTCGCATCCGTTTGGACCGTGCATGATCTATCAGCGAACTCGGCTTCCCACGATCGAGGTAATCGGCCACCCAAGGCGTTTTCAGCGCTTTGTTACGCAGTAAATTTCTGTCCGTTGCAGACCGTTCATAAAGCAGCTCGACGGCACGATAAAACTGTAAACAGGCATCCCCGACATCCTCCAACAAGCTCAGCGCTTCTCCCGACAAAGGCCAGGGTTCGGGTGAGAGCCGCCAGGTCTTGTCTTCGAAAAGCGGCTGTCGCTTGAAGGTCTCCCGCATCTGCCAATAACTAAGCTGTTTCCGCATCGAATACTTCTGATTAATGTGTAGTGACAAAGAATTTACCTAACACCGGCACTAGGGAAAGACTTTACCCCAATGTTTCAAAAAATTGAGAAGTGTTGAATATAAATGATAAACACTCCGCCTTTGCGAAGGCGATTGAGACTATGGGGTTCAGTCTGCAACTTTGACGCCCTTCCTTCTAGTCAAGGGACCACCCGCCCTTAACCAGGCATGCACAAAACGATCGATGTCTCCGTTCATTACATCCTGAATACCCGAAGTTTCTACCCCTGTGCGCAGATCTTTAACCATCTGGTAAGGCTGGAATACGTAACTGCGAATCTGATTTCCCCATCCTATCTCATCTTTCTCGCCGTAGAACCTCTCCATTTGGGCGCGTTTATCGTCGATATGTTTCTCATATAGACGCGATTTGAGCACTTTCATTGCCATCGATCGATTTTTGTGCTGCGAACGCTCAGCCTGACACGCCACCACTATCCCAGTCGGCAAGTGGGTAACGCGCACCGCCGAGTCAGTCTTGTTGACGTGCTGTCCCCCTTTCCCTCTCGAGCGATAGGTGTCTATTCGGAGTTCATCTTCTTCAATTTCCAAATCGATATCGTCCTCCACTTCCGCAATTACATCAACAGCACAGAATGACGTATGCCTGCGTTTGTTGGCATCAAAAGGGCTTATTCGCACAAGGCGGTGTACGCCGCGTTCCGCCTTGGCATACCCGTAGGCATTTACTCCGGATACCAGCAGGGTGGCGCGACTGATCCCCGCCTCTTCACCCGGCTGGATGTCCTGAATTTCGCTCTCAAATCCGCACCTCTCCGCCCAACGCGTATACATACGAAGGAGCATTTCCGCCCAATCGCACGATTCCGTTCCCCCGGCACCGGCATGTACGCTCAGGATCGCGTTACTGTTATCGTGCGGTCCGCTCAGGAAGGATTGTATCTCCAATTCCTCCACTTTACCAAGAAGCTCCGCCACCATTTCGGTTAATTCGCTTTCGTGCTCGGCTGCTTCCACTTCCGTGGATTCCGAAATGAGATCGTACATCACTTGAAGATCTTCCACGCTTTTGCTGGATTCGACGACCTTGCCTATCGATTGTCTCAACCGGCTAACTGCCTCGGCGCTCTTCCGGGCCCTCTCCTGGTTGTCCCAAAAGCCGGGCTGGCCCATCTGCTCTTCGATACGGGAAATCTCCGCCTGCGTATTCTCCACGTCAAAGATACCTCCATAGATATCCCGCGCGCCTGGTAATCTCTTCGATTTGGGAACGAATTTCAGGATCCAGCATGCCAGTGCTGAAATGAGTGGATTCCCGGGGAAGTTTCAAGCTTTCATTCCCATGAGCGGGACGAAGGGCTCTGCACACGATGGGGCTCGAGAATGTTGACGACCCCGTCCCGGCATGCCGGGACGGGGAATTACAAAATTAAAGAAACCGCCGAATCTGGCGATTTATCAACAGGAACGAATCGATATGTTGCGAGTATTTATCATAGAAGACGAAACCCTTCTTCGCGATCTCATTGGCGACCTCCTGAAGTCTCAGATCGATCTCGAGCTTGCCGGTTCCTCAGGAGACGGTCTCGATGGCTACAAGAAGTGCCTGAAGCTCAAGCCTGATTTCGTGATCCTTGATCTGCGACTTCCGACCCTCAACGGAGTGGAAGTAGCACAACGTCTCAAGGCAGACCGTCCCGCCACCAAGATTCTAGTCTTTTCCGGACTCTTTTCTCTGAGCCTCATTCGCCGTGTCATGAAGGCAAAGGTCAACGGTGTAATAGAAAAATCGGCGGGCCTTGCTGAAATGGAGAAAGCAATTCGTGCGGTAGCATCCGGTCAGACCTATTTCGGTCCTGAAATCGTGAATATGATGCCAGACCTGTTCTTGGACAGCGGCAGAGACGAATCCGTGGATTCTTTGACGAGCCGGGAAAGGGAGATTCTCCAGCTTATTGGCGAGGGATATACCACGAAAGAAATCGCTTGGAAACTGTTCATCAGCCCGGGCACAGCCGATACTCATCGCAACAATCTCATGAAAAAGCTCGGCGTTCACAACGTGGCCGGCCTGACCCGTCACGCCATCGCTTTTGGCCTTGTTTCCCTTCCCTCCTGCTAGAAGGGCTTTACGCCCCCCAGATAAGCCGCCAATACACCGAGCAAGATAACTGTCCACCAGAGAGCCCTTCCCGCTTCCGGTTTTCGGTTGACCACCGCAATCATTCCCCCAAAAACCAACCAGATAACAAACTTTGCCAATGCCCATCCGGGAAAGCCCAAGCCCAATTTTACCAGAAGTCCGAGCCCTCCCAGGAGAACCAGAATAAGTCCTACTCCGTTCGTCACCCCCGCCAGCTTCTTCCATTTCTCCGATTCCTCGCCAAGCTGGCTCCTTACAATTAAGCCGCCCAGAGAGATAAAGACCATCAGCACCCCTGTTAAGTGTATGATCTTGTAGATGTGTATACTCACAATATCGAATAGATCACGATTATGATTTACGACAGGAAGATCGAACCGTTTCCCATCTCTCATCGTGACTCTCAATCGTGATCTCCCGTCGATCTTCCAATTTCGAATTAAGATCACGAATTTCGACTGGCGATCGGCTCATTATGCGATCGTAGCTCGTCGTCATAATCGTAGTCGATGGTCGAGCAGCTGGGCAACAACCCTTGAACCCTCCGATTCCGCCCTTCTCAGGCCGCATTGGAATCGACGCATTTCGGACCTTTCAAGGGTTCTTTCTCTTCATTAATGATGGGAAAGTTTTCCGCTTCGGTTTCGTTCAATGCGATCCATTCTTCATATTCATCAGGTACATCGGAGTCCTGAAAAATAGCTTCGACCGGACATTCCGGCACGCAGAGGTCACAGTCAATGCAAGTATCGGCGTTAATGTAGAGCCGATCCGGCGTCTCGTGAAACGCTTCCACCGGACATACTGCCGCACAGCTTGTATATTTACAATCAACACAGAGACCCGTAATTACGTAAGCCATAGTTATACTCCAATGAATTTCTCAGATTTCCTTAGACCACAGCTTCCGAAGGCAATTCGAAGTCTGCGATTGAAGGAGCGTCATTAAACAACATGCAAATGCCTAGTCAAGACCTCTCTACGCAATAAGATTGGTTTGGACTTTTTCACATCCTCAACTAAGATTTGCGGCGTGGGAAAAAAGAAGCTGAAATTGGACCCAAGGGATGTTTCTCCATCTTCGGATATTCCGGTGGAGACCGAATCCGAAGAGTTTGCGCCCCTGGAACTTCTCCAATCGCTCTCCACCCTCCAACTCTTTGACCTCATCTCGCACAGGCTGGCTCAGTCGGGGTCCGATAAAGAAACACTCGATATATTGCGTGCACGCATTGAGGAGATGGAAGAGCTGCAGGACCAGGCTACATCGGCCATCGAGCAACTTAGCACCGCGGTGGACAAACTGCAATCGCCCGCCCTCCGGCTCGGTACTCTCCTGCGTCGTATAAAGGAAGATCGCGCCATGGTCTGCGTCAACGGAACCGACTACGTCTGCTCGTTAGCTCCCTCACTACCGAATGCGGTTCTCGAAACGGGTATGCACGTTGTCCTCAATGAAGCGTTTGCCATCGTCGACTCGTTTGGTTACGACAAGAGCGGTCCCATTGTTCGCATCAGTGAGACGCTCCCAGATGGCCGATTGAGGGTGGGATCGGAGCACGGGGTGTCGGACATTGTGGTCGTAAGATCTTCCCTTCTCTATAAGGAGAAACTCAAAGCTGGGCTCGAAGTGAGGCTGGATGCTAATCACCGCGTCGTTGTGGAAATCCTCTCCCAGGCAAAGCGCCTCGACCACACTCTCTCGACTTTGCCCTCCGTTCCATGGAGCGCCGTCGGTGGGCAGAAAGAAGCGATTGAGGCGATACGCGATACCATAGAACTGCCCTATCTGCACGCTCACCTCTTCAAGAAATTCAACCATCCGGTTCCCAAGGGGTTTTTGCTCTACGGCCCTCCCGGATGTGGCAAAACCCTTATCGGTCGAGCTACCGCTCATAACCTCCGGCTCCAGATCCGCGAGAAATCAGGCGAGGATCGCCCGGAATTTTTTCTCCATGTCAAGGGCCCGGAAATTCTCAATATGTGGCTGGGTGAGTCCGAACGCCAGGTGCGCGACCTCTTTGCCCAGTGTCGCGAAAAGGTAGCTGAAGGCGAACTCGCTTTTCTCTTCATCGACGAGGCCGATTCCATACTCGGCACTCGTGGTGCCTACCGCTCCGGCTCGAGTATCCTAACGACGCTGGTTCCCATGTTCTGCGCGGAGATGGACGGTATCGAACCCCTCGAAAACGTCGTTGTCATACTCGCTTCCAATCGAGCCGACCTCATCGACCCGGCTATTCTTCGGCCCGGCCGCATCGATAGAAAAATCCGTGTTCGCCGTCCCGACAAGGCGGCCGGTGAGGAGATCTACCGCATTTATCTTTCCGATGAGCTACCCCTCTCGGAATCGCGCGACACCCTTATTAGCGCAGCAGTGAACGCCCATTACGCAGAGACTGAAGCCAACCGCTTTCTTGAGATCACCTTTCGGAGCGGGCGACGCGACTACGTCTATCGTGGAGGAATCGCAAGTGGCGCCATCATTGCTGCAATCATTGAGCGCGCCAAGGGTTTGGCCATCAAACGCTCGGTCCTGGAAGAGAGTGAATCCGCCATCTCCCGCCAGGATCTCCTCGACGCTCTTGATCTTGAATATGCTGAGAACGAGCTCTTTCCACCCAGTGATTTAACCGAGGACTGGTTAAAATTGACCGATTTCGACCCCTCCAACGTCATCCATCTCCAGCCCTACCGCACGGGCCATTCCGCCTCTAAAACAGCCGCTATATAATTCTGCTCCAAAATCCTCTCTCTCGCCGAGAACCCGACTGATCTCAATCTCTGTCGTAAGGCAGAACCAGTTCACATATCGTTCTCGAAAGTTGCCGAATCATGAGGACGATCATAGAGTTGTGCACAAAGAAGGATTTGTAGGACCGCGCTTGCGCGGGATTAGCCAGCTCTTACAGTAGTAACGGTGAAGAAACCAGCTTTCGAAAATGGATATACAATTTGGACTCGAAAATGAGATCGGAATCACTCGGCAGAACCCGGAGGGAATTGATGTCGTAGCGGAATCCATTGGGCTGGTTCGCAGCGCCACCGCGGAGGGGGTAAGGCTGCGATGGGATTATAACTTCGAGGATCCGCATCTCGATGCGAGGGGATTTCGAGTTAAGGAACTGAAGCAGGATTCAGACGAAGCGGAATACTTCGCTCAAGACGCGTCGCGTAGTTTGTCAAATAGAGAAATCAAGAGCGATTACGTTCTCAAAAACGGTGCTCGCTTTTACAACGATCATGCCCATCCGGAGTATTGTACGCCGGAATGCAGCAATCTTTTTGAACTCCTGCAACAGGATTTCGCCGGTGACGAAGTCCTTATGTCATGTGCGCGAACCATTAACCAAGGTACCGATAATCCCGTCATTCTTTTCAAGAACAACAGCGATTTTCAGGGACACAGCTACGGGTGTCATGAAAACTACTTACTCCCGCGTATTCTCCCATGGGATACCCTGGCCTGTGGAACTCTCGCCTTTCTTGTCACCCGACAGGTCTTTTGCGGCGCCGGTAAATTCGGTTGGGAGGAAGAGGACCGTTTTCTGAAAACCGGCTTTCAGATTTCCCAGCGGAGCGATTTCTTTTCCGTAATCCAAAGCGTCGATACGATGCAGCGGCGACCTATCGTCAATACTCGGGACGAACCACACGCCAATCCCGAAAAATACCGCCGATTCCACGTTATAATCGGAGATGCAAACATGTCTCCGTTTGCGACCTGGCTCAAAGTCGGAAGTACCGCACTTGTCCTGCAAGCTCTCGTCAATCGCGCCCCCCTCGACAGAATACCACGACTCGTGGATCCCTTATATTCCCTCAAGGCGGTCTCGCGGGACCCGAGTCGCTGCTGGCACCTACCCGTGGAAGGCGAAAAAGAGGCTACTGCCATATCAGTCCAAAGGCGTTATCTGGATCTCGTGCGGGAGTTTCTGCCCAACCTTGACGCTCCGTGGCAGCGGCTCGTTGAAGCCTGGGCAACTGTCCTGGATGATTTGAAGGCGGATCCGCTATCCACCGCCGACCGGCTTGACTGGAGTGCCAAGTATCAGTTGATCGAATCGTTTAGAGAGTCGGAGAAACTAAAGCCGGAAGATCCGTGGCTGCGAAGCCTTGATCTCTCTTACCATCGCTTAGATAAGAAAGAAGGCCTTTTCTACGGTTTACTGGAGATCCAATGAAAACCACCCGCGCCGCCGTGCGTGGACGGTGTATTGAGAAATTCGGCTCTCGTGTCGATGGAGCGCAATGGGACTTCGTACGTTTAAAGGGCGATTCTAAAGTGATTGAGCTGAACCTTTCCGACCTATTCGATACCCATCAGGTGAGAATCGGCCTGGACGCAATCGAAGCCGCGAACCGCATTGAGGATTTAGCCCACCTCCCATTCGCCCGAATCCTTTGATCCTTCTCCTATCGCCCACCGTGTGGAACCGTGGGATGGCTACTGCATCCGTGGGCTTTTCTTCTGGATTCTCACCCACGGCGGGCTTCGCCCCATCCCACTGTGCCTGCCTGCGATCACCGGTCCCCAGCTCGAATACAGTCTCAGTTGAGCTTCCCTCCTTCATCCAATTCGGCTCTCGTGTCGATGGAGCGCAATGGGACTTCGTGCGTTTAAAGGGCGATTCTAAAGTGATTGAGCTGAACCTTTCCGACCTATTCGATACCCATCAGGTGAGAATCGGCCTGGACGCAATCGAAGCCGCGAACCGCATTGAGGATTTAGCCCACCTCCCATTCGCCCGAATCCTTTGATCCTTCTCCTATCGCCCACCGTGTGGAACCGTGGGATGGCTACTGCATCCGTGGGCTTTTCTTCTGGATTCTCTCCCACGGCGGGCTTCGCCCCATCCCACTGTGCCTGCCTGCGATCACCGGTCCCCAGCTCGAATACAGTCTCAGTTGAGCTTCCCTCCTTCATCCATCGTCCACCGTGTGGAACCGTGGGATGGGCTACTGCACCCGTAGGACATCCTTACTCTTTACTTTGTATGCGGCTATGCTAAACTAGTGCGGTGTCTTCTAAATACTTTTACACAGGTGCGAGCGCGATTGCAGGGCAACGCACTCGATAGTCCATAGTTCAATTCCTACCAGGAGATTATTATGCCAGATCCAATTCGAAAAACAAAGCCAGCGAGTCCAAATCCAGGGGGCGGTGGTGGCGACGACGAAGGACCCCAATCGCCCAAGGTCGAGAAACCGGATACAAGAGATCTCCTTAAACGAATGCGAAAGGTAGATCCTGAACAGGCGCGTCGCTACCGGCAAAGGACCGGAGAATGAAAGGCGACTTTCTAGAACTCCTACCTGAATCCTCCTTTCCCCATCTGGAGAAACTCGATCCGAAGGCTTTACAGCTCGAAGCCACTACCGTTTTTGCCTTTCACTGCGCGGACGGTGTTCTCTTTGCCGGAGACCATCGGGCCACCAGCGGAAATCTTATCTTCTCCGATAAGACCGAGAAAATTCTGGAATTAGACTCCCATTCTCTCATGGCTATCGCAGGTTCGCCGGCCATCGCCTTCGAAATGACGCGTACCCTTCAGACTGCGTTCGAATTTTACCGGCGCAGCCAACTGCAGACAATGAGTCTCCTGGCCAAGACACGCGCTATCTCCCGGCTTCTTCGGGAGAATCTCCCTGCCACTCTCCAGGGAATCGGAGCGGTCGCACCGATCTTTGCCGGGCTCGAGCCCGAAAAACCGGATCCCAACCCAGTCATTTATTTCTACGATCCTCTCGGTGCCAATTTTGAAGCTGCCAACTATGCCGGAGCCGGATCGGGCGCCACAAGCATCAAAAGTGTCCTCCATTTCAACGAACAATGGGGTAGTCCTAAACCCGCCCATATGCCCTTGGCCGAGGCAGTGAATTTCGCAAACCGATTGCTCATGACCGCTTCGGAATTTGATACCGCAACCGGTGGTGTTCAGCCGGATAGAGATCAATTCGGAACCATAAAATTGCTCTCCCCCGAAGGCATCCAAACCGTAAGCGAACAAGAACAACGAGACCTCTGGACCGCCGCAATATGATCATAATCCATGCTTGAAGAACCGTATCGATGGCTGGAAGCCATTCAAAATCGCCGGGAGTACATTGAAGACCAAATGCGGGGTGGCACACCTGTCTTTGCCCTCTCCCGTCCCGAAGGCGTGCTTCTTCTCGGTGTAGGGGCTGGAAACTCCAAGGTCTTCGAAATCTACGACCGGTTGGGCTATTGCGCCCTCGGAAATCCGGTCGACATCGAGAAGCTTCGCCAGACTGCCATCGAAGCCGCCCATACGGAGGGATTTCAGCGCTCGCCAGAGGATGTGATTCTTCGGCGCTTGATAAACTTCGCTTTGTGTCCGCTTCTCAAAGACAGTTTTGAAAAAATATTCGCTCCTCCCCTCATTGTAGACAGTATCTTCGCTGAAGTCGGCCCGCGCCTTGAGGAGGATGTCCTTGTCAGGCTCCAATTTGATGGCACTCCCTCTTACGAGCCCGGCGGCGTCCTCGTAGCCTATACTAATTATGATCTGGCCCAGGAGGCCTCCCGTTGGTTGACCGGAAAATTGCGTCCGCATGACGGACTCGATCGGGCAATCTCGCTCTGCCTCACACTCTGGCAGGGAATCGTTGGAGAGCAGTCCGTGGAAACGATCAAAACCCCCAGGAAACGGCTCCTGCAGATTCCAGGCAAGAGCGTCGAAGCCGCGCTCCTGGATCGCGATTCCGCGGAAACGGCACGCTACCGCCGCCTCGACTCCAGTCTCCTATAAATGCTCTATCCTCGCATCATCGGCCTCGAAACTGAATACGGTTGCCTGGTCGAAGAGGAGCTCTCCGAGAGCCCCGTCCTTAGAAGAATTCGAGACTGGTTTTTCGACAATCGGCAATTCGGTCTTATTGATCTTCACCCTCGTGGCTGGGATGAACCGCCTGGAAATGGCGGCTTCCTCTACAATGGCGGCCGCCTCTATATCGATATGGGGCATATTGAATTCTGTACTCCGGAATGCGCCGGTCTCCGTGATGTTGTGCGCTACGATCGAGCGGGCGATCTGCTCTTGTTGAAGGCCGTCGATGAACTTGGACTCGCCGGTAGAGTGCAGTTCTTTCGTAACAATATTGACCATTACACGCAGGCCACATTCGGATGCCATGAGAATTATCTCATAGACCGGTCGGCCCCCTTAACGGAAGAGAATGTCCTTTCTCTGCTCGCCTTCCAAACCCTGCGGGTGCTTTTTACGGGAGCCGGTAGAGTGGGTGCCGCACACATTCTCAATTATCGAGACGGTCCTAATGATCTCGAGGTTTCAACTCCCTACCAGATATGCCAGAGAGCCGATTATATCGAAAACGACTTTTACCAGTGGGTGCAACATAACCGCGCCATCGTCAACACGCGCGACGAGCCCCTCGCGGATCCCAATCGCTACCGCCGCCTTCACGTCCTCCATGGCGATACCAATGTCATGCCCTCGAACCTCTTTCTCAAAATCGGCGCCACTTCCCTCGTCCTCGACCTCCTTGAAGAGAATGCCTTGCCCGCTGTCGTCCTAGCCGACGCCGTCTCCACTCTCAGGCAGCTTTCCCGCCAAACAGAGGGTCCCTGGTTTGTCAGAACCTATGACGGATACGAAGAGGACGCGGTCGAGCTCATTCAGAACTATTACGATCTGGCTCAAGCCGAATTTCATGGCCGCGATCGCGAGACCGATGCCGTGCTCGATCTTTGGCATAAGGTGTTACAGGGACTGTGTGGCCGACCCGAGACGCTTGTCGGAATTCTCGACTGGGTAGGCAAAAAGCATCTCCTCGAGGAATTTATGGAATCTGAAGGAGTCGATTGGAACCATCCATGGCTCTACGCACAGGATCTCGAATACCACCACATCGATCCGCAACGAAGTCTCGGCCTCGCCCTCGCTGATCGCGACGGAATCTGGGAGCCTACCGAGCTCGAGAGGACTTTGACTGAGCCCCCTACCGATTCGCGGGCTTCAAAACGCAGCAGTGTCATGCGCATACTCCAAAGCGAAAACCGATCCTATCTGGTTGAATGGGACCGCATCGAAGTGCCCGAATACAAGGTCTATCGTCTCTCCGATCCCTACGAAAATGCTCGCGATTGACCGCTTTCAAGAGTAAAGTCTCTAACTTGAGCCTGTTCGAAAAGTGTAAACGTCCTCTCCTGGAGACAACCTTGGTCCTGGGCAAGGCGCGGTGCGATTTTCTTTGTCAAGGTGATTTCTGCTGTTTAGGATTTGGCCACTGCCACACGTTTTGTAAATGTCGATCGACGAACCCCCATGTTGTCGCTCTGCCTCCTGGCAGAGCGACTAGGAAGATGTCGGTGGTGGAATCGGCCGCGACCTACGAATGCACCCAAATAATCCGAGCGCGCAGCAAAATCGCATAACGAATTCCGACAGATTTCTAATCGTATGCATCCGACTCCTGTCATCTCCGTCCTCATTCCCGCATACAATGCAGAGCGTTTCCTCGGCGACACTATTGAAAGTATCCAGTCCCAGACATTTTCAGACTGGGAGATGCTTATCGTCGATGACGGATCTCAGGATGCCACCGCCGAAATTGCCCATCGATACGCCGAAAATGACGCGAGGATCCGAGTCACCCAGCAATCGAATGCCGGAGGTTCGCATGCGCGTGCAACGGGGTTCGAAGCTAGCGTTGGCGAATTTGTTTATTTCATCGATGCTGATGATATCGCCCAACCGGATGCGCTTATGCGTCTCTATCAAGGTATGCAGCATCATACTGATGCAGCAGTGTGTTTTGGCACCATATCCATTATTGATACGGCAGGGAATCCGATCCGTCGCTGGTATCAACCCAGTTCTATGTATTGCGGTGATGTATTGCGCACACTGTTGCGCCGGTGTTTTATCGGCACGATGGGCGCCGCCATGATCCGACGCCGTTACCTGGAAAAGGTGACGTTGCGCAATGACCTCAAGATTTATCAGGATGTGACATTATGGACCCAGATTGCGACGCTTGGCCCTTTCTATCCTATCGGGATGCCGCCCGTTCTCTCCTACCGCCAACATGGTGGCAACTTCACCAAACAACATAGCGTAAATCCTGATGTGTATTTCGAATTTATTGATCTGCTATTTTCCCATCCCTTGCTCACCGGAAAATTATCCGCTGGAGAATTACGCTACTATAAACGCTGGAGAATATTCAGAAGCTACCGCTACGTGGCCAGGCAATTACTCTGTCGTGAACAATTTCAGGAGGCCGCACATTATGCCCGCCAGGCTCTTGGTATGCGTTGGTACGATCCGATTGCACACGTCTTCCATCTCTTTGCCACGTTACACTACCTGCCGAAATGGTTGGGAAGGGAGTTAGGAAAGGGATGATCTTCCAATGGAAGTAACCAGCGGAGTACCGTCGCTCTTTCGCGCGTCCTCCAGTTTTCGGATCTCGGGATAATATCTTTCCATCGTCGCAGCACAGTGTCGGTCCGCCTTTTCTTGCAGAAATTCCCTGTCGATCTCGGAAAGCAAGCCATATGTTTTCCTGGCCCGATAAAGGTGAGAGCGGGACTGGTTCAGATGCTCCACAGGGATATCGAGAAAATCCGCGATGCGATTTAGGCTTTGTTTTATTTCGTATGTCTTGACAATTAACACTCTGGATGTGGGAAGGGAACCTACGATATCCCAGTTGACCATTTTCCAGTACGACAAATACCCGTCTAGCGTGTAAAGTGATTTCTCCGCCAGGACAGACTCGTCTGAAGAATGTTGAAAGGTGGATGGTTTAAAAATGAGATCACGATACTTCCGCCAGGTCCGGATTTTTCTGCGATTCGGGTAGTTCACCTAGTGATTCAAATAGGAGTCGAGCCAGGAATAGCAGTCACGAATAGTAATGATGAACTTGGCTTCCGGGAACTCTGCAGAAAGGTGCTTCGCAAGAAGGGTAAGAATGTTGGAAGATTCGCTTTCTAGACCTTATCCGAAAAGCTACTGATTGGCCGCAAAGAGGCGCAAAAGGCGCAAGAAAAACTTGAGAAAAATCATTTTTTGGCTTGATAAAGAGTGTCGCAACATGCTAGTGTTTAACAACTTAAGATTAAGAAATGAGTTAAACATGCCAACATGTGCGACAGAGGAGAACAAAAGCGATAAGACGCCCCTTAGCAACCTCATTCTGCCGGTTCCAGACACGGATTTCCGTGATTTTCTGGATGAAGTTGAAGAATTGGCCGGGTTCGCGGCGCAAATCATCGAGGCGATCGAGAAGGATCTGGACGCCCATGCGCGTGAGAAGAAGAAACTTCGATTGGAAGATCGCAGGTTCTTTGAAGGGCGCACAGCGGAGCTGCCGGAGCTGGACATCGAGGAGGAGAATATTCTGGCTGCTGAATTGAATCTTGGGGCAGGCCGGCCGCGGATGCCGGCTTATGCGGTATACGTGTTCGTGATGATTCGAGGGTTTCTGGGTTCGTTGACCACGAAACCGGCACGGCGGTTTGTGCGCGAGTCGATGAGCTTGTACGGATTTTTGCAGAGCGGGGGACTGAGAATGCCGGCGGTGACGACGATTCTGGAGAACGTGAACCTGGTCAGCCATACGACCCGCGAGTTGATCTTTGATAAACAGATTGGGTTTATCCTCCAGGAGCAATGGGACGATTTCGGGAAGCTGACGATCGACAGCACCTCGGTGAAAGCAAACAGCTGCTGGCCCACCGATGGGAAGATTCTGAGCGGTCTTTTGATGCGGGCCAATCGTTTGGGTCAGAAGTTGCATGTCTTCGGGCTGGAGGATTTTCGCAAGGGATGGGTTGGGCGTTGGCTGGAGGAAATGGACAAGCTGGAGTTTCAGATTTGTCTGGCCGCGGGCAAACCGAAGTCGAAGGGCAAGCTGAAGAAACACTACCGGCGGTTGCTCAAGCGGGGCCGCAAGGCGGCCGACTCACTAACGGGGGAACTGAGCCATCTTGAAGAGGGCCTGTCGATGGATTCACTGCCTCCCACTCGCCGGGAGCTTCTGGAGCGGGCATTGAGCCAGATCAGGGGCGATATTGCCGACGCCAAGCGGGTTGTTGAGTATGCTCATGATCGGGTGTTTCACGAAAAGAAGCTACCGTCCACACAGAAGGTCCTGAGCCTCTCGGACGGATCGGCGGCCTACATCAAGAAGGGCAGCCGCAATCCAGTGATCGGGTACAAGCCACAACTGGTTCGCAGCGAAAACGGTTTTGTCACCAGCCTGATCGTACCGCAAGGCAACGCGGCAGACTCCATTGAGCTGGCGCCGGCCATCGGCGATTCGATCAAGCGCACCGGTGTCATTGCTGAACTGGTCAGCACCGATGACGGATATGCTTCGGCGAAGGGACGCAAGGAGGTGCTGAGCATGGGGGTAAAGCAGATCAGTATCAGTGGGGCGAAGGGCAAGAAGTTGACCACCCCCGAGGACTGGGAGAGCGAGGCGTATCGCGAGGCACGCCGCGATCGCTCCGCAGTGGAGTCGCTGATGTTCACGATTAAAGATGGATTTGCCTTTGGCGAACTCGGCCGCCGCGGCATCGATGCGGTAGGCGATGAACTGCGGAAGCCGCGGGGTGTTTTGTTTGTTTCTTTCTCTCGGGATGATCCAGCATGCCCTCCCGGCGATGTCCGAATGGCTGACGAATCTTGATGATAACGGTGTGCGCATTCCCGGCTGGACTTCTGGCCGAAGGGCGGGCGCCCAGCGGGACAAGGGAATCGTTGAAGTCTTGCCAGAAACACTTCGGCAACTCCAAACGTATCTGGCTTGATGTCGCAGAGGATCGAAACACAGACAATTGCTTCAGTTGAGAAGGATATATGTCCGTTGAGCGAGATTTTTTCCTTGGTGGGTTACGAGGAAATCAAACGGCTCGAAGACCGTTTTATCGCTCCCGGCCAGACCGGCCGTTTCTGATCATTGGCCGATGAATTCCACGTTGCCGGAAAATCTCTTCGATCGGCTTATTTCCGCCAGGTTACCTGAATTTTCCGACCGGCCGGCCATTCAGTCCGACACGGCTGTTCTAACCTTTGGCGACCTGAGTCGACTGGTTGAGGCAACGGCCCGGTTACTTCGTGCCGCCGGTGCGGGTCCGCGAGATCGAATCGGTCTGAACCTGGGAAATTCACCGGAATATATCATCGCTTTCTTGGCAGTGGGCGCTTCCGGGTGTTTGGCGGTCCCTGTCGATGCCAATGCGGGAGCGGAGCGTGTGCGGTATATTGAAAAGAAGACCAGGCCGAAATTTTCTCTTCTATCGGCGGGCGGAGGCCAGTCCGAAAATCCGGCAATCCCCCAGATTACTTACAGCATTGACGTTGTTTCGAAGAGGGCGATTTTTACGCCTGACCCCGAACCGGCTCATGTTACTATAGACCCCATTTACCGTTCGGCCCGTTCCGAGGGAACTCCCGCCGCCATCCTTTTTTCGGCTGGATCCACAGGCCAGCCTAAAGGCGTTGTCCTTAAGCACGAGCATTTTTTGGAAATTGCCAGGGTTCTCTCCTCGATAACAGACATGGATGAGGACCATCGGGAGTTGATTCTCAGTCCGATGAACCACAGCGGCGGCTGGCAGCGCGTTACCTCTACCTTGTTATCCGGCGGCTGCATCGTTCTTCCTCAGGGATTATTGACTGTTACAGCCATCCTTGAGGATATTCAGCGGTTTGGTATAAACGGATTTTCACCACTCCTCCGCTCATCAGAAGCTTGCTCCAAACCCCTCCGGAAAATATCCGGAATATGGCTCAGAGCTGCCGGTCAATCGAAATTGCCAGTGCGCCGCTCTCTCCGGAGGAGCTGGGCCTCTTGCTGCGCCTTTTCCCTGGAGCAAATGTCTTTTTTCAATACGGCCTGACCGAGTGCTCGAGGGCCCTTATACTGGACGCCCGTTCCCATCCGGACAAATTGCACACCGTGGGAAAACCCACCCAGGGGGTAAAGGTAGCTATCTCCGGCCCCGATGGACAATTGCTCGGGTCAAACGAGGAGGGCGAAATCCTTCTTCGCGCGGGCCGGAGAATGGGCAGCTATTGGGAGGATCCGAAGCGCAACCAGGAGAAGATGCTAAAGGGTTGGTTTCGCACCGGGGATTTCGGGTTTATCGATGAGGATGGCTTTGTCGCTTACCGAGGACGCCGGGATGACATGATCAACTGCGGCGGTTACTCCTATTTTCCGGCCGAAGTGGAAAACGAACTCGGGCAACCCGAAGGGGTAAAGGAGTATTTGATCGCTGGTGTTCCCGACCCCCAGAAAGTGCTGACTCATGTGCCCTGGGCCTTTGTCGTTCCGGAGGATCCGGATACCTGGTCATTGAAAAATTTCCTCTCGACTGCACGGAGGAAACTTCCCCCTCAGATAGTCCCACGCAAAGTGGTGGTCTTGTCCGCTATTCCGCACACTTCGACCGGAAAGCCGAATCGCAGGCTTACTGTTGAGCGTTATACCACGGATACGAAATGAGTCTTCCGCTCGGCAGAGCGATCAGGAATATGTCGGTGGTCGAATTCCCTGCAGAGCACAATCACACCCAGATAACGGATTATTTACGCGGATTCCGAAAAGCCTGTCCTGAGCCTTATGGTCGAAGGGCTAACTCCGACAGATCCCTAGTCCGGACATTTCACACACATCGTAGCGAGAATGCGTCCCGGCGGGCCGGGACGGATTAAGGCCTTTTCGCAGCACGGCGGGCGATCCCGGCACGCCGGGATCGTAGCATATGGTTTGGCGAACTGTTCGGACTAGCCCGCATATTTCACACACTTCGTCGCGAGACTGCGAAGGTTGCGGCGGATCAAGGGCTTACCAAAGTCCGACGGGTGACAGCGTGTTGGAACACGTGGAAGTCGGCGGGCAAGGGAAGTCCTTGAGGCGCCGTGAGATCCGCGGTCGAAGCAGATGGCTTGTGAAATTTGTGGGCTAGTCCGGCAGATGAATTCCCAGTCCAATAAGGAATAGCCGCCAATAATCCAAAACGGTGCCGTTGGGGACGGGTCGGCCGAAAACGTGGATCAAGCAGTAAAATTGGATCGTCAGGTAAGCGGCCAGAATATCGGTGCCGATTCTCCACCCCCAGGTCCATGGTTTGCGGTTTCGTTTTTTGCGCAACAGGTAAACCTGGACCACGGAGATTCCGAGGCCCAGGAGAAGAAAATAGGGCCACCTGGGCAGGTAATCCACTACATATTTCCATTCCAAACCCTCATAAAACAGATTCTTGCTCATGTGACCCCAGATCATGTTTCCGACACAGGCCGCTGCCATTGTGGCGACGAATACCCGCAGGTGCAGGTTCTTTTTGAAAAAGCGGAGAAAGACCGGATAGTAAAACGCGCTAACCAGAAAGGCGCGAAAGTGGAAGGCGTAGCGCGCCCAGAAATTTGCCAGATTGGTGGCCAGCCAGGGGCGGTTAAAATGCGGGTCCACATTATATCCGAAAATACGCCAGAGGCCGACCTTGAAATGAACCACGCTGGCCCATAGGAGCATCCAGCGGGACTGGTCGATCAGGCAGGTGAAAAGAACCGTCGGCGTGCTCATGTCCTCACCGCTGACATGGTAGCGGACCATAGATTTGATATGGGTGTAGAGGGTGATATCGAAAGTCAGTACTGTCCGGTTATAAGTCAAACAACTCCAACTGTTTAGGAATGCGGTGTTCATTGAAAGTGTAATCGGTTTCTGTAAGTAGTTCAGTCATAGGAGTTTTCTCAAATAGGGTGAAGCTGAGAATCTGTAGGATTTTGTGCAAACTGATCTCCAGGCGAAGGCGTTTGCGGATGATGGCGATGAGCACATAGACGCTGACGGCAATCCAGATTTGAGTCTTCACAGCATTCTCGGAGGTGCCGAAAAAGCTCTTGATGCGCAAGTGCTGTTTGATCCATTTGAAGAACAATTCGATCTGCCAGCGTAAACGGTAAATCTGGGTGATGATTATGGCTGGGAGGGCAAACTGGTTGGTGAGAAACACGAAGCGCTCGGAACTGTCGGGGTCGAGGTAAGTGATACGCCGGAGTCTTTCGGGGTAGGCCTTGGCAGGATAGAAGCTGACCAGGGCAACGGTCTGGTCCGAACGCAGACCGGTTGATTTGTCGACCTTTTGAGAGTAGAGGCGGCGAAACTGAAAGCCGCGGCGGGCGCGTGTGACGAAGAAAGAACCGCATTGTGCGATCCGATAGAGGCGCTCGTAATGCAGATAGGCTCGGTCCATTACATAGTAAGCACCGGCCTCGGGGATGATGAGATCCAGAATGTTTACGTCGTGAACTTTTCCATCGGTAATCTCGATAAAATAAGGGATAGAGCCTCTGAGATCGAGAAGCGTATGGACCTTCACCGCCCCCTTGTGCTTGCGGAAACGTGCCCACGGGAAGAGTGATAGACATAGATCGATCGTGGTGGAGTCCAGAGCGTAGAGCGTATTGTCCAGGTCGATGCCCAGATCCTCGTTTGAATACAAAGGACGAGCCATTGCGATGAGGACCTGTGCAAAGTCGGCGTAGCTGCGCCAGTCTCGTTTCTCGTTGGCATCGGCGAGCGTGCTTTTGGATACTCCGCTTCGAATCCCTGCGTGGTATAGTTTTGGTTGTACTGCCCGCAGGCAGGTTTCGATGTCGCGCAGACTCTCCCGGTAGGTCAACTCGGCAAAACCCATGCAGAGAAATTGTTCGAAGCAACTGAACTTTTGAACTTTGTAGTCGCCTCCGTAGCGTTGGACGCAACGATGGAACTGATGGCGCGGAAGATAATCTATGATTTGAGAAAAAACGAATCGACCTGTATACATGATTTGGACCCTCGAAATTTTTGAGAGTCCACAAGGCTTTTTGCAATTTCAAGTCGAAAACAGCAGAAATCATATGTAAAATGTTGGTTATCAATCGATTAACCTGCGTTCCTAGAAAAACAACCGGACAGTAGTGATCGAAAGTATCTTCGAAATAATCGACCAGGTTGTATATGAACCAGCGATCAAAAATCAGGTAAAGCAACGAAAACCCCCATATCTTGAGGCCGGCCATGACCAGCTTGTTCTTGTCATCGCAAAGAAAATTATTGCTGCTGTAGGCATACCCCTGTCCGATATAGGCGCCCCAGGTCCAGCTGGGAATCATGGCCGGGTTTAGAAACACGGCCAGGTAATGAGTCACCGGCAAATCTTTGGGGACATGGCCGTCTTTGTAATCGACATGGTAGAGGATCACCCGCTGCCAATGCCAAAAGAATAAAAAGATGCCCAGTGGAACCTCCCACTCATATCCACTCATCCCTTCCATTGACGCCCCGATAAACACAATGAGAACCGATGACTGGGCCGCGATGGTGCGGCATATGGAGGCAACCTTCGGCTTTCCCAGCAAAACCGGGCGGAGGCCATACCTATAGGCAACCGGCAGTAACAGCCACGGGATAAAGGTTCTTGGATTGAGATAATTCTCTCCCGAAAACGCGAGAATCCCAAGCACGGCGGCCAGCAGGCTGACAATTGCGACTCTATTATTGGTTGGGTGAAAACCAGATAAACGACCAGATGGGCAAAGAGCAAACCACTCGCCGCGTGCCAACCGTACAATAGGATGACCGCTGTTAAAAACCAGAATACCAGGGCAGGTCGTTTGAATTCGAGGGGAAGAAAATAAACGCAGAGGAAAGCGAGTGTCACCACGGTGAAAAAGATCAACCGCTCGTTGTCGTTATTGTATTTTCGGGTAAACGAAATGATGAGGTTGCAATCGACATTACGGTCGTCATCGAAGACATAGTCCAAATTCAGACCAGTCGTTGCCGCCAAAGCTTCGGGAGAAGGCAGCCCCACGACTTGATAAACCTGGGTAAAGAGGTAGATGTAAACCAGCAGCACCCCTACCACTGCGGCTACCGCCACCGGGCAGTGACGATCATTCTTTTTCTGTTCTTCGGTCGTGATGGGGCGACCGCCCAGTAGTCGTGCCATAACCCTGACTCTTTAACCCAATGTTTTTCGAACAAACGTGGAGAGCGTGTCGATGTTTTGAAAATTATCGGAATTGATGTCCGCCCTCGCTATGGAAATGGCGAATTCGCGCTCTAGAAAAAGGACCGTATTGATGATGCCGAGGGAGTCGACAAACCAGTCGTTGAGGAGATCCGTCGTGTATTCAAGGTCCATCCCCTGGTTCGGAAACTCCTCCTCAAAAAAATCCTTCAGCAATTTACTGATTACGCCCTTCTCCATGCTCACACACTCAAAATCTTCGTCTCCCTCTCTCCCTTGCTCCCCGTTTTCCCCTTCCTCCGGTGCAGCGATTGAAAAATGGCGAATCTTACGAATATTTCTGCCCCCTCCAAGTTTTATTGACGTGATTTCTTGCCGCGAAAAAAAGCCCGGCAATTCTTTGCCCTTATCCACGTCTTCCTGCGCCCGGTCACCGAAAGTACTCTTTCCGACTTCTTTCGACTCTTCCTAATCGGCTTCGGTATCCATCTTTAGACATTATTCCCTGGAGTTCCCCTCCTGGGAGGGGCAGGGGTGGGTTTCTCCCAAGCCAGTTCCCATCTTTATTCAACCTTAGCCAATCGCCAGGAACACCGCCTGCCATGAGCACTGCCTGCGGTGAGCCGGATTCTTTGATTAGAACTGCCTTCATTTTCTACCAATGAATACCTGAGGTATCCTGGATTTTCGTCATCAAAATCCTCCGCGTTCTTGGCTCCGTGGCGTGAGATTATTCATCTAAAAAGAAACGATCAAATGATTACAGCGGATCCGGTAATCTAAGAGAATGGACAAGATGCCCGGAAGCCTCATTCGTTATCTGCTTTAATGCGTTGTCACTTACAATTTCCCATCTAGCAATGCCGAACACCATGATGATCCGCCCCTTCAAACGGGACGACTGGTCCGCAGTCTGGAGCGTGCTCGGACCGGTCTTTTTTGAAGGAGAAACCTTTCCGTGCTCCCCCGAGATCACAGTGGGCGAAGCATGGCGATACTGGATCGATACACCTTCATCCACCTTTGTCGCGGTTGATGAACATAGCAGCATCGTTGGGAGCTACTATATAAAGCCAAACTAACCGGCGCTGATTGCTCACGTCTGCAACTGCGGTTACATCGTGGCCACTCAATCAAGGAGCCGGGGATTCGCATCTGCAATGTGCCAGCATTCGCAAAGAGAAGCCAGGGCTCAGGGCTCCCGAGCAATGCAGTACAACCTCGTCGTATCGACCAACGAAGTAGCCGTTCATCTCTGGCAACGACACGGATTCAGCATTGTAGGGACTTTACCCAAGACATTTCGACACCCCCGCCTTGGATTCGTCGACGCCCTCGTGACGTACAAGGAACTTGTTTCAAATTAATAGACAGGTTATTTATTCTGAACCTCTTTTCTGTTCCTTCTGTCACTACTCCCTGCG